>DASVGV010000001.1:0-26980 GCA_036379355.1 Mycobacteriales bacterium
CTGGTCGCCGGGTTCGGTGGCCTCGGCGGCCGCGGCCAGCCGGTCGGCGTCCTCTCCGGGCAGGTCCGCCGAGCTTGCCTCCGGCAGGTCCTCGAGCGGCGCGCTCTCGTCGGTCAGGACCTGGTCCGGCACGTCGGCCGCACCCTCGGCGAGGGCCGAGGCGGCCGGGCCGGTCTCGTCGGTGACCGGCGCCGGTTCCGCGGCGGCCTCGGCCGCCGCGGCCTCGGCCGCGGCGGCCGGAGCGTCGACCGGCGGCGTCGCCTCGGTCGGCTCGTCGACCCGCGGCGGCTCGCCCGGCTCGTCGTCGGCGTCCTCGGCGGGAAGGTTCCAGCGCGGGTCGCCGAACACGGCGTCCGCCGGCCCGCTCGCGGACGGCAGGCTCAACACGTCAGGGAGGGCGTCGCGCAGGGCAGCGCGGAGCACCGCCGGGGGCATCTCCTCGGTACGGGGTGGCTCGGCAGGCGACGGCTCTGGGGGTGACGGCTCCGGGGGTGACGGCTCTGTGTACGGCGGCCCGGCGCTCGGCGCGCCGGCGACAGGCTCGCGTACCAGGACCGCACTCGGGGGCGGCACCTCGCGCAGGTGCGGTCCGGTCGGGGCGAGATCGACGGGGGACGGCACGGGGATCGGCTCCGGAGAAGGCGCAGGTGACGGCATCGGGGAAGGCACGGCGGACAGGGGAGGCTCCTGGTGGTGAGGATCGGCGTCGCGCACACCATGATCCTCCGACCACGTCGCCGGGTCGCCGACGGCAGGGGGTTCGCCCGGAGAACGCTCGGCCGGAGAGTCCTCGCCCGGAGGGGCCTGCGCCGCCACCGGCTCGGTCTGCGGGTGCACGCTTGCGGGCGGGACGTACCCGGCGGGCTGCCGGTAGCTGACCGGGCCCTCGAAGGCCCGCGGTGTCCGCTGCGGGAGCGGCTGGTGCGCCGGCGCGTCCGCCGGCGCCTCGGCGACCGGGTTTCCGACGGCCGGTGACGGCGTCGCCGGCTGCGAGGAGGACGGCGCCAACGGTGCCGCCGCAGTCTCGTCGGCCGGCTCGGCCGCGTCCACGTCGGGCCCCTCGAAGTAGACCCGCTCCCACGCGGCGGGCCGGCCGGCGCTGCCGAGCAGCCGGTCGGTGACGCTCTCGATCCAGAGCAGGTCCGGTTCGACCACGCGGCGCGCCTCGGTCATGGCGTCCGTCCCGGCACCGGTCGTCTCCTCCAGCTCGCGGCTCTCGTCGCCGGTCACGGCAGTCGCCACGGCCGGTCACGACAGTCGGGGAGCATGCATGGACGGTAACCGCGGAACGGGCAAACTACCCGACGGCGGAGGGGTGATAACCCTTAGTTACCAATAGCAACGTTCTGTAACTGGCCTCCCTCGGTCCTAGGTTGGCGCGATGAGCGCCGCCGACTCTCGCGCGCTGCTGTGGCTGCGCCGCGACCTGCGGCTGGCCGACCATCCAGCCCTGCTGGCCGCGGCGGACGGCGGCGCCCGGGTGCTGCCGGTCTTCGTCCTCGACGAGCAGCTGTGGGTGCGCGCCGGGGAGCCGCGCCGGGCCCTGCTCGCCGGGGCGCTGGCCGACCTGCACGCCCGGACCGACGGCGCCCTGCGCGTCCTGTCCGGCGACCCGAGAACGGTCGTCCCGGCGGCGGCCCGCGCGGCGGGCGCCGGCCGCGTGCACGTGAGCGGGGAGTTCACCCCGTACGGTCGCGGGCGCGACGAGGAGGTGGCGGGCCGGCTCGCGGCGCAGGGCGTCGAGTGGGTGGTCTCGGGGTCGCCGTACGCCGTGTCTCCGGGCCGGGTCGTGAAGCAGGACGGCACGCCCTACCGCGTCTTCACGCCCTACGCGAAGGCATGGCGGCAGCACGGCTGGCGTGCCCCGGCGGCCCGGCCGCGACGCGTCGACTGGGCGGCGTACGACGGCCCGCACGTCGCCCCGATGCCGGACATGCCTGCCGCCGCCGGCCTGCCGACCCCGACCGAGGCGGCGGCCTGGCGCACCTGGCGGCGCTTCCGCGACGAGCACCTCGCGGACTACGCACGGGACCGTGACGCCCCGGGTACGGACGCGACGTCGCGCCTCTCGCCGTACCTGCACCTGGGACTGATCCACCCGCGGTCGCTGCTGGCCGACGTGGCCGGCCGGCGGGGCGCCGGCGTGCACGCCTGGCGCACCGAGCTGTGCTGGCGCGAGTTCTACGCCGACGTGCTGTTCCACCGGCCGGAGTCGGCCTGGGGCAACCTGCAGCCACGGTTCGACCGCCTCGCCTGGGACGACGGGCCCGATGCCCGGCGGCGCTTGGGTCGCTGGCAGAGGGGCGAGACCGGTTTCCCGATCGTCGACGCCGGTATGCGTCAGCTGGCCGCCGAGGGCTGGATGCACAACCGCGTACGCATGATCACGGCGTCGTTCCTCGTCAAGGACCTGCACCTGCCGTGGCAGTGGGGCGCGCGGTTCTTCCTCGAGCACCTCGTCGACGGGGACCTCGCGAGCAACAACCACGGCTGGCAGTGGGTCGCCGGGACGGGCACCGACGCCTCGCCGTTCGTGCGTGTCTTCAGCCCCCTGCGGCAGGCCGAGCGGTTCGACCCCGACGGGGAGTACGTGCGGCGCTGGGTGCCGGAGCTGCGCGGGCTGCCCGGTAAGGCCGCGCTCGAACCGTGGAACCATGACGCCCCGGAGTACGTGCAGCGCATGGTCGACCACGCGGAGGAGCGGGCGGAGGCCCTGCGCCGGTACGAGGCGGTGGCGGGCGATGATGGCTGAGCAGCCTGGGCGCGGCGCCGTGGCGACGCCGCCGGCCGGCGCGGATCTTGCCGGGCTCAAGGCCGCCGCGGAGCACTGCCGTGCGTGCGAGCTGTGGGAGCCCGCCACCCAGACGGTGTTCGGTCGCGGGCCCGCCGACGCGCGGATGGTGCTGGTGGGCGAGCAGCCGGGCGACGTCGAGGACCGCCAGGGCGCACCGTTCGTGGGGCCGGCAGGCCGGTTGCTCGTCGAGGCTGTCGACGCGGCCGGCATCGACAAGACGGCGGTCTACGTCACCAATGCGGTGAAGCACTTCCGCTTCACGAGGTCCTCCTCGGGGCGGCGGCTGCACCAGACACCCGACCTCAGCCACCTGACCGCGTGCCGCCCGTGGCTGGCCGCGGAGCTCAACCTGATCCGCCCCGAGATGGTCGTGCTGCTCGGCGCGTCGGCGGCGAAAACCCTGCTGGGACAGGACTTTCGAGTGACCCGGCAACGAGGGAAGGTGCTGCCCGGACCGAACGGGAGCAACGCCCGGCTGCTCGCCACGCTCCACCCCAGCGCGGTGCTGCGCACGCCGCCGGAGGCGCGGGACGGCGCGTTCGCAGGGCTGGTGGCCGACCTGGTGGTCGCCCGCGAGGCGCTCGGCTGAGGGTCAGCCTGGGTCGGCGGGCGCAGGAGCCTCGTACCGGCGAAAGCTCGGGACCAGCAGGGCGACCAGCGCGATTCCGGCGAGGCACGCAAGGCCACCGCTCACGACCGAGAACTCCAGCCCGATGGTCGCGACGCTGCCGGACTCCAGGTCGCCGAGGCGCGGGCCGCCGGACACGACCACGATGAAGACGCCCTGCATCCGGCCCTGCAGCTCGTCGGGCGCCGCCTGCAGCAGGATGGTGTTGCGGTAGACCGCCGAGACCATGTCGCTGGCGCCGGCGAGCGCGAGGAACAGCACGCCGAGCCAGAGCCACGTCGTGAGGCCGAACCCGGTGATCGCCGCGCCCCAGGCGGCGATGGCCAGCAGGACGGCCACCCCCTGCCGCCGGACCCGGCCGAACCACCCCCCGAACAGGGCGCCGACGAGCGCCCCGGCGGCGACCGCGGCGTACAGGACGCCGACCGCGCCGGGCCCGCTGTGGAAGCGATTCTCGGCCAGCGCGGGGAACAGCGCGCGCGGCATCCCGAAGATCATCGCGATGATGTCCGCGCCGAAGGTGGTCAGCACGACCGGCTGACCGCGCAGCCAGCCGAGTCCCTCGAAGAGGCTGGCGAACCCCGCGCGGGTGAAGCCCGGCGCCGGCGGCATCGGGCGGAGCCGAATGAGTGCGTACCCGCTGCCGATGAAGCTCACGACGTCGAGCAGGTACGCCAGCCCCACCCCTTTCGTCGCGATGACGAGACCGGCAATCAGCGGGCCGGCCGTCGCGGCGGTGGTGAAGGAGATCTGCGACAGGGCGTTCGCCGGCGCGATCTGCTCGGGGCGCAGCAGCCGCGGGATGAACGCGCGGCGCGCCGGAGAGTCCATGCCCATGAGCAGGCTCTGGAGGCCGACCGCGAGGTAGAGCACCCAGGCCCGGTGCCAGCCGGCGAGCTGGTTCGCGACGAGCAGGCTGCTGATCGCGGTGAACCCGATGCTCGTGCAGATGGCGAGACGCCGGCGGTCCGTCGCGTCCACCAGCGTCGCGCCGAGGAAACCGCTGGCGATGAGCGGGAACAGGGCGACCAGCCCCAGCAGCCCGACGTCGAACGAGCTCCTGGTGAGCGCGTACACCTGGACCGGGACCGCGACGAGCGTGATCTGGTTGCCGAGCAGGCTGACGGTCTGGCCGGCCCACAGCCGCCGGTACTCCGGCGACTCCTGGAGCGGCCGCACGTCGACCGCGAGGTTGCGGATCCGCTCGCCCAGTCGCGGCTGGACCGGTCCGGTCTCCTCCTCCTGCTGCTCGACGGTCACGGGTTGAGTCGCTCGAGGACCCAGCCGCCGTCGCCCGCGGTGCCGGGTCGGCCGTCCGCGCGCCGGAACCGCAGCCGGTCGTGCAGACGGTCCCGGCGTCCCCACCAGAACTCCACGGTGACCGGCAGTACGCGGAAGCCGCCCCAGAACTCGGGGACGGGTACGGGGCCGTCCGGGCCGAAGCGCTCGTCCAGCTCACGCCAGGTGGCCTCCAGGACGCCGCGGCTCTCGACCGGCTGCGACTGGCGGCTCGCCCAGGCGCTCACCTGCGACCCCCGTGGGCGGCTGGTCGCGTAGGCGACGGTCTCCTCGCGGGTGACCTCCTCGACGTCGCCGACGACGCAGACCTGCCGGTGCAGCGTCAGGTACGCCAGGCACAGCGCGGCCCGCGGGTTGGCGGCCAGCTCCCGCCCCTTGCGCGAGTCGCGGTTGGTGAAGAACACGATGCCGCGGTCGTCGATCCCCTTGCGCAGCACGGTGCGGACCGAGGGTCGGCCGTCCGCGTCGGCAGTCGCCAGCTGCATGGCGGTGGGCTCGGGCACGCCGGCTGCCTCGACCTCGGCGACCCACCGGTCCAGCTCCGCGCGCCACGTCGGCGCCAGGTCGCCCCGGTGCACCGGCACCTCGTTCACGCGCCGATCCTGGCCCATTGGTTCGCGGGCGACTCGCGCGGGGGACGGGTGGACAATGGACCCGACCCCGACGACAGGAGCCTCGCCCGTGACCGCACCCGTGGCCAAGGACCCCGACTTCGTACCCGGCCTCGAGGGAGTGATCGCCTACGAGTCGGAGATCGCCGAGCCCGACAAGGCCGGCGGCTCGCTGCGGTACCGCGGCGTCGACATCGAGGAGCTGGTCGGCAAGCGCGACTACGCGCAGGTCTGGGGGCTGCTCGTCGACGGGTCGTTCCAGCCGGGACTGCCGCCGGCAGAGCCGTTCCCGGTTCCCGTCCACTCCGGGGACATCCGCGTCGACGTGCAGAGCGCGCTCGCGATGCTGGCGCCGTACTGGGGGCTCGGCCAGCTCATCGACATCAGCGACGAGCAGGCCCGCGAAGACGTGGCCCGCGCGTCGGTCACCGCCTTGTCGTACGTCGCGCAGGCGGCCCGTGGGCAGGCGCTGCCGGCGGTGCCGCAGAAGCGCGTCGACGAGGCCAGGACCGTCACCGAGCGGTTCATGATTCGCTGGCGCGGCGAGCCAGACCCGAAGCACGTCGAGGCCGTCGACGCGTACTGGATCTCCGCGGCGGAGCACGGCGCGAACGCCTCGACGTTCACCGCGCGGGTCGTCGCCTCGACCGGCGCCGACGTCGCCGCGTGCCTCTCGTCGGCGGTCGGGTCGCTGTCCGGCCCGCTGCACGGCGGCGCGCCCGCCCGGGTGCTGGCCATGCTCGACGCCGTCGAGGAGTCCGGCGACGCGGCGAAGTGGGTGAAGGCGGCCATGGACCGCGGGGAGCGACTGATGGGCTTCGGCCACCGGGTCTACCGCGCCGAGGACCCTCGCGCCCGCGTCCTTCGCCGCACCGCCAAGGCGCTCGGCTCGCGCCGGTACGAGATCGCCGAGGAGCTCGAGAAGGCGGCCATCGCCGAGCTCACCGAGCGCTATCCCGACCGGCCGCTGCGTACCAACGTCGAGTTCTGGTCGGCCGTCGTCCTCGACTACGCCGAGGTCCCCGCGTCGATGTTCACCTCGATGTTCACCTGTGCCCGCACCGCCGGCTGGTCGGCGCACATCCTCGAGCAGAAGCGGCTCGGGAAGCTGATCCGCCCCTCCGCGCGCTACGTCGGTCCCGGTTCCCGTCCGGCTTCCGAGGTTCGCTGATACCCCTGTCCCGCAACGGTTTTCGAGAGGTCTTTCGTGCCTGACATCACCATCCCCGCGTCCCTGCTCCCCGACGACGGGCGGTTCGGCTCCGGGCCGTCGAAGGTGCGCCCCGAGCAGGTCTCTGCGCTCGCCGCGGTCGGCGGCTCGTACCTCGGCACGTCGCACCGCAAGCCGACGGTGAAGTCGGTGGTCGGGTCCGTCCGCGCCGGCCTGGCGTCGCTGTTCGAGCTGCCGGACGGGTACGAGGTGCTGCTCGGCAACGGAGGTACGACGGCGTTCTGGGACATCGCGACGTTCGGGCTGATCCGGCAGAAGTCGCAGCACCTGTCGTTCGGCGAGTTCTCCTCGAAGTTCGCGGCTGCCGCCGCGGCCGCACCGTTCCTCGACGCGCCCTCGGTGATCAAGGCCGACCCGGGTGACCACCCGCTGGCCGTCGCCGAGGAGGGCGTCGACGTCTACGCCCTGACGCACAACGAGACCTCGACCGGTGTGGCGATGCCCATCACCCGGACCGGCGGCGACGAGGCCCTGACCCTGGTCGACGCGACCTCGGGCGCGGGCGGCCTGCCGGTGGCCGCGGCCGACTACGACGTCTACTACTTCGCACCGCAGAAGTGCTTCGCGTCGGACGGCGGTCTGTGGCTCGCGTGCGTCTCGCCGCGGGCGCTCGAGCGCATCGCGGAGATCGGGGCCTCCGAGCGGTGGGTGCCGGCGTTCTTCTCGCTGCCCACCGCGGTCGACAACTCCCGGCAGGACCAGACCTACAACACGCCGGCGCTCGCCACCCTGCACCTGCTCGACTCGCAGGTGAGGTGGATGAACGAGCAGGGCGGCCTGGCGTGGACCACCAAGCGGACCGCCGAGTCGAGCGGCATCCTCTACGACTGGGCCGAGGCCTCGGACTTCGCGACACCGTTCGTGGCCGACCCGGCGAAGCGCTCGGCCGTCGTCGGCACGATCGACTTCGTGGAGGCGGTCGACGCGGCTGTCGTGGCGAAGGTGCTGCGCGCCAACGGAATCGTTGACACCGAGCCGTACCGCAAGCTCGGGCGCAACCAGCTGCGGATCGCGATGTTCCCGTCCGTGGAGCCGTCCGACGTCGCCGCCCTGACCGCGTGCATCGACCACGTGGTGTCCGCCCTGTCCTGACTCCGCCTGCCCGGTACATTCCGGCGGTGGGCGATCAGGAGGGCGAGGCGGCGGGCGCGCCCGCTCCGGCGCCCACAGCGGTTGCGGTCGACGTCGACGGCATCGCGGTCGTCAGCATCGGCACGGTGCTGTGGGCGGTGGCCCTGGCACTCAGCCTCGTCTACGAGGACCACCTGCGGCGCGACGGGCACCTGTGGTGGATCGCGACGGCTGCCTGTGGCGTCGGCCTCGGCCTGCTGGGCATCGTCTACTGCGTGCGCCGCCGGCGCCGCCTCGGGGACCCGGCCGGGCGGCCGCCCGGCTGACGCCGTCAGTCGAGCGCGGCCTCGAGGATCGCCCGGCTGACATCGCCACCTCCGGCGGCAGCCCGGAACACGTGACGGTCGCGCCAGCGCCCCGACGCCCACGCCAACCCGTCGGCCAGCCCGGTGTCCGTCGCGAGCAGCACACCGTCGTACCAGCGCCAGGGAAGGTCGACGCCGTCCTGGCGTATGGATCGGCACCGCTGGTACGACGTCAGCGTCGTGAGCCCGGAGAACGCCGGCGGCACCGGCGCCGTGCTGCTGGTGGCCGCCGGCGGGGCCGAGCACGTCTCGGACAGCAGGTCGACGTCGAGCAGGTCGGCGACGGACGCGGCCTCCGCGGGGGGCACGACGACGGCCGCACGGTCCCGGACCAGCGGCAACAGATCGGGCGCGTCCACGAGTACCGCGTCCCTCGCCGCGGCCACCGTGCCGAGCGCGGACCGCACCGTGAGCGGCGGTTCCGGAGCCTCGGGCGAACCGGACCACGCTCGGGCCGCCTCGACGTACAGCGACCGGGCGCGCTCACCGGACACGTGGGCGTCGGTCGAGCCGAGCCGGTCGAGCAGGTCCCCGGTGGCGGCGGAGTCGGTGAGCACCTGCGCGGCTGTCGACCACACCCCGAGTGCGCGCAGGACATCGGCGGGCAGGTCGGGCGGCGTCTCGTACAGGCCGTCGAGGTCGCCGGGCATCGCATACTCCGACGCAGGCAGGCCCAGCGCGCCGTGGGTGCCGAGCCACCAGGCGGCGTACGACGACGGGGCGAGCAGAGCGG
Source organism: Mycobacteriales bacterium (assembly GCA_036379355.1). GTDB lineage: Bacteria > Actinomycetota > Actinomycetes > Mycobacteriales > CAJCIY01 > CAJCIY01. Next base: position 8,733 of record DASVGV010000001.1, read on the forward strand.
CCCGCAGCGCCCGGTCCCCGAGCATCCCGTCGAGCAGCACGGGGAGGTCGGCCGCCAGGTCGAGGTCACGGACGAGGACGGCTGCGGGCTGCGGACCCACCGCCGTCAGCCAGGCCACGGCGTCGTCGACGTCCGGTGGCGAGTCGAGGTCGAGGTCGCTCTCCTCGACGACGGCCGGAAGGTCGAGAACGCCGGCGGCACGGGCGGTCTCGTCGTCCATCCAGTCCGGCGCCACCAGGCGCGGCAGGTCGGCGCCGGCGCGGTCCAGCAGGCCGCCCGGAAGGAGCAGGTCCCCGGCCACCGCCCACCCGTCGGTGGCCGGCAACAGCAGCGTCTCCGCCACCCATCCGGGGTCGCCGGCCGACCGGCAAAGGGCACAGACCGCCCGCGCGAGGTCGTCGTCGTACCCCTCCTGGTCGGCCACCCAGGCCTGCAGGCCGGTGTCGCGCAGCAGTCCGGCGGCCGTCGCGGGCACGGCCCCGAGCCGTTCCAGGAGCGGGTCGACGGCCTCGGGGTCGACGAGGCGGAGCGGCAGCCCGCGCACCTCGGGGGGTAACGGTCCGGACGGGACGAGCGCGCCGCGAATGCCCGTCACCACCCGTCCGTCGGTGAGCGGCACGGGTAGTGCCGCCAGCGCGTCCCGGTCCGGGGCGTCGCGCAGCGCCGCGTAGACCTCCCGCCACTCCCGTGCGGACCGCTGCTGCCCCGACAGGACATCCACCACGGATGCGGTGTCCAGGACGCGTACGCCGAGGGCGGCGAGCGCCGGCGACGGCGGCCAGGCCAGCACGCCGTCCAGGGCGAGCAGCGGTGCGACCGGTTCCAGCCCCGGTTCGAGAACGACGCACTGCGCGCCGAGACGGCCTTGCAGGGCAGGGGTTCCCGGCAGCTCCGCCAGAGCCGCCGCCCGGATCGCCGCATCGACGGGACCGGCGTCGAGACCGACCGGTACGAGTGGGCGGGGGTCGTCGACGAGCGCCGCGAGCGCGGCAACCGCGGATCCGGCCGCCGCGAGGACACGCGTGGTCAGCGGGCCGGCCACCACGTGCCGCCGGGTCGGCTCCAACGGAACCGACGCCGACACCAGGACCGGAAGCGAGATGCGCTCGTCGGTCGGCGTCGGTGCGTGCAGCACCTGGCCTGCGCCGAGGGTGTCGCTCACCGGCGCGAACGCGTGCACCGACCAGGCCGTACGAGCCTCCGCGCCCAGACCGGCCAGCTCGTCCGCGGTCGCCGTGCCTGAGCGCTCCACGTGTGCCCATCGGCGGCCGTTCAGGAGCGGCCCGTCCTTCGCCCAGGAGCAGGTGATCTCGCGGCGCCGGCCGTCGACCTCGACGACCAGGGACTCCAGGCCGCGCAGGACGAGCGGCAGCGTGTCCTCGACGGCGTCCAGGAGCGTGCGCGCCAGGGCGCCGTCGGTCAACGGCAGCACGACGGCGGTGTCGTAGCCGTCGGGGACCTCCAGCGGGTCGCCCGCGAACGGCAGTCGTAGCACCGGCACGTGCCCGCCGCGGCGCGCCAGCTCGCCGGCCAAAGGTGCGCGTCCGGCCACCGCCTCGGCCGTGCGCGCGGCGGACCACCGAACGGACGGCAGCCCTCGGCTGCCGATCATCGGCGCATCGGTCACCGCGAGCACGGCGGCGAAGCCGACGCCGTACTGGCCGACGGACTCGCCGGAGCGCTTGGCCGACGCGCGGAGGGTCGACAGGGCCTCGACGCCCGCCGTCGTCAGCGGGGCGCCGGTGTTCGCCGCCAGCAGCGTGTCTCCCGCCAGCCGCAGCAGCAGCGAACCACCCCCGGCATCGACCGCGTTCTGCGCCAGCTCCACGACCAGCCGGTCGCGGTAGCCGGTCCGCGCGTCCTCCTCGGCGTTCGCGTCCTCACGGAAGCGGGCCGGCGAGGCGGACCAGGCCTCGAGGACTCGCCCGCGCAGGTCGGCGGTGCCGTAGACGTCGCGCGCGGCGCGAGCGGCGGCGGGTGGCACGCCACCCATGGGTCAGCTGTGCCCGGTGGACTCGTCCTCGTCGACGTCGTCGACCGAGCCCGGGCTGTGCCCGGCCCGCCCGACGTCGACCACCGCGCCGTCGTCCTGCACGAGGCCTGCCGGCTGGGACGAGGGCAGCACCATGGCCTCGGAATGCGCGCCGCAGCCGTAGCCGACGGCGACGACGTGGCCGTCGGCGGGAGCGAGCTCGTTCGTGCAAGCGCCGAACAGCCGGCCGAGCGACCCGACGAGCCCCACATAGAAGCCGCAGCTGCCACACGCCAGGGGCGCGGCCTGGGCGACGTCCGCCTCGGGGCCGTGGTCGCCCTCGTACCACCGCTCGGCGGCCTCGTCCCGCCCCAGCGCGGACAGCACCCGGGGCCGGCCGAGGCCCAGCTCGAACCACAAGGAGTCGTCGACCCAGCCGTCGGTGTCCTCGAGGCGGAGGGCCAGCCGCGGGTCGTCGGCCGCCGTCGGCAGGATGTCGCCGGCACCGACGTCGCCCGGCCGGAGCCGCTCGGCCCACGGCACCCACTCGGGCGCCAGGATCGCCTCCGCGCCCGGCAGCAGCACGGCGTCGTCGACGGTCACGACCTTCGAACGCGGGACGCGGACGACCTCGACGGCCCAGTACCAGCCGACGTACGCGGGGTCGAGACACGCGAACGCGTGGACCGCGGCCTTCCCCCCGCCCGCGGCCGCCACCGGCCAGGCCCCCAGGTGTTCGCCCACCCGCTGGTAGGGACCGGCCTCCTCCTCGGCGGCGACCCGGGCCAGCTCGAGCGCACCGGCGAGATGCGCGTCGACGCTGCCGGCCACCGCCTCGGGCAGCTGCACCGTCACCGACGAGGAGGCAGAGACCGTCACCGGGCCAGTGTGTCAGGTAGACACTGACCGGGTGTCGTTCGCCGGAGATGTCGTCCGTCTCGCGCGGGACCGGCTGACCGGGGACGGGGCGACCGAGTCGGGCCTGGAGGCCACGACCGAGCTGAACCTGACCAGCGCCGCCTGCGACGCGATGGTGACCGTCGCGCTCGCGAGCACGCTGTTCTTCGCCGTGCCGACCGGGCAGGCGCGCGGGCGCGTCGCCCTCTACCTGCTCACCACGATGGTGCCGTTCGTGCTCCTCGCGCCGATCGTGGGGCCGCTGCTCGACCGCTTCGGCCGGTTCCGCCGCCTCACGCTGGCGGTGACGCTCGTGGTCCGCGGAGTCATTGCGTGGACGATGGCCAAGCACACCGGCGGGATCGCGCTCTACCCGCTCGCCTTCGGCATCCTGATCTCCTCGAAGGCGTACGGGGTGGCGAAGTCGGCGGTGGTCCCCCGGGTCGTGCCGCCCGAGGGCTCCCTCGTCGCGGTGAACTCGCGCCTCCAGCTCGCGTCGACGATCGGCTCGGTCGTCGCCGCCCCCATCGCGCTCGGCATCACCCACATCCCGCTGTTCGGGTACACCGGGCTGCTCAAGATCGCCGCCGTGGCGTACGTCGCGACCGCGCTGGTGGTGCTGCGCATGCCGCGGCACGTGGACCAGCCGCGGCGACCCGGCGAGCGGACCGCGTTCGTCCCGCTCGGCGTGGGTAGCCGGAAGGTCTTCGGCAACCTGCCGGTCGCACTGCGGCGGGTGCTGCCGGTGCGGGCGCTCGTGGGGTTCTTGACGTTCTTCCTCGCCTTCTACTTCAACAGCCGGCACTCGAACACGTCGCTGGCGGCGCTGGCCGCGCTGGTCGCGCTCGGCAACCTGCTGGGCCTCGCCCTGGGCCGGGCCAGCAGACGGCGGCGGCCGGAGGGCATCATCTCGATCGCCCAGCTGGTCGCGGCGGCGGCCGCCATCGCCGCGACGGCGCTGTTCTCGGTGCCGGCCGCCCTCGCCCTCGCCGGCTTCGCCCAGCTTGCGTCGGTGACGGCCAAGCTCTGCCTGGACGCGATCATCCAGCGCGACGTACCCGAGGAGCGGCGGGCCTCGACGTTCGGCGCCTCGGAGACCGCGTACCAGCTGGTATGGGTGCTCGGGGGGGCCATCGGCCTGATCCCGTTCACCGGCCGGCTGGGGTTCGCGGCGGCGGCGATCGCGATGGTGGTGCTGGTGCTGCTGTCGCTGCGGCGTACCCAGACACCCGTCGCGGCCGACCTGCCGGACTCCGGCCTCGCATCGGGAAGCGGCTGACCGATCCCGTCGCGCTACACCGGCGTGTAGCGGCGCACGCCGTCGACGTCCTCGCTCGCGAGCCGGCCCTGGGCCAGAAGCAGCTGCAGGTGCGCGCCGGTCTCGGCCACGGCGAGCATCGCGTTGAACCGGTCCAGGTCCGCGAACGGCGTCTCCCGGCGGGTCCACGTGAGCAGCTGCGCCGTCTCGTAGCCGGTCGTCGCGCCCCGCGCGACGGCCTTCTCGGTCTCATCCAGCCGCCGGCCGTGATGTGCGACCAGCTCGTCCACCCGGGCGTGCGCGGACGGCGCGACCGGGCCGTGCGCGCCGAGCAGCAGCGCGTCCGGGCGGGAGCGGACGAGCGCCAGTGACGCCAGGAACTGACCCAGCGGGTTCGGGGACAACACCGCCTCGAACCCGATGGACGGTGTGATCTGCGGGAGCACGTGGTCACCGGCGAACAGCAGCGCGTTCTGCAGGTCGTGGAAGACCACATGACCCTGTGTGTGGCCCGGCGTCTCGACCACCTCGAGCGTGCGCCCCACCTCGGTCTCGATGACCCCGTTCGAGAGCCACGCGTCCGGGGCCTCGAAGTCCTCCGTCGCGCGGTGCGGCGGGCCCGCCGCGAACGCCTCCCGCCATTCCCGCAGGATGGGCTCCGCCCCCATGATCTCCAGCATGCGCATCTGGGGGCCGAGCGGCTCCCGGTCCGGGTCCAGCGAGTGCTCGACGGACGGTCGCTCGCCGGCGCCGAGCTCGACCCGGTTGCCGAACTCCCGGCGCAGCGCGATGCCCATCGTGTAGTGGTCGCGGTGCACGTGGGTGACCAGGAAGCGGCGGATGTCCGCCGGGCCGAGGTCGAGCGTCGCCAGCTGCTTGACCAGCAGCTCGCGCGCCTCGGGAATCGACCAGCCCGAGTCGATGGCCACGACCGTGTCCCGGCCCGTCAGCACGAACACGTTCACCGCCCGGAGCCCGTCCTCCGGGAGTGGCAGCGGAATGCGGTAGACCCCCGTGGCCACCTCCTCGACCGCCGGCTCCGCCCACGCTCCCCGCCCGCTGTGTTGTTGGGTCACCCCCCGCACTCTGCCGTACGGGCGATGCGGCAGGCTGGAGAGGTGACCGACCGACCGCCGCGCGACCGCGCGGCGGGCTCCCAGCGCGCGACCCACGGCGACGACTACGAGCTGGATCCACGCCGCTGGAAGGCCCTGTGGGTCTGCCTGATCGCCGGGTTCATGACGCTGCTGGACATCAGCATCGTCAACGTCGCGCTGCCGAGCATCCGGATCGGCCTGCACGCCGGCGACAACGAGCTGGCGTGGGTCGTCTCCGGGTACGCGCTGACCTTCGGGCTGCTGCTCGTACCTGCCGGTCGCGTCGGCGACGCCCGCGGGCGCCGACCGGCGTTCATGCTCGGCGTCCTGCTGTTCGTGCTCTCCTCGGTCGCCTGCGGCTTCGCGCCCAACGCGGTGTTCCTGGTCATCGCGCGCTTGGTCCAGGGCCTGGCCGGCGGCCTGCTCACCCCGCAGATCGTCGGCCTGATTCAGGTCCTGTTCAGCGGCCAGGAGCGGGCCCGTGCCTTCGGCATGTACGGCTTCACCGTCGGTGTCTCGACCGCCGTGGGACCGCTGCTCGGCGGCCTGATCATCGACGCGTTCGGCGACTCCAGTGGCTGGCGGTACATCTTCTTCATCAACCTGCCGGTCGGGGTCATCGCGATCCTGCTGGCGCAGCGGTGGATCCCGCACGTCCGTCGCAGCCGCGAGGAGCGCAAGCGCGAGGACCTCGACCCGGTGGGCGTGATCCTGGTGGGCGCGGTGGTGGGCTGCCTCATCGTCCCGTTCATCGAGCAGCAGACCTGGCACAGCCCCGTGCGACCGCTGCTGTTCCCGGTGGCCGCGGCGCTGCTGGCGGTGTTCGTCGCGTGGGAGCTGCGCTACCAGCGCCGGGGCCACGAACCGGTGGTCGACTTCTCGCTGTTCACGCGCATGTCGTACACCGCCGGGAACGTCATCGGCCTGGTCTACTTCGCCGGCTTCACCGGCACCTTCTTCATCTACACGCAGGTGCTGCAGGAGGGGTTCGGCTACTCCGCCCTCCTCGCCGGCGTCGCGACCACGCCGTTCGCCCTGGGGTCGGCGGTCACCTCCACGCTCGGCGGCAAGGTCGTGCACCGGCTCGGCCGCCTGCTCATCGTGATCGGGCTCGTCATGGTGATCGTCGGCCTGGCGGGCACGTACCTCGCGGCCCGGCAGGTCGACGACCGCGGCATCGGCTGGGCGACCGCCCTGCCGCTCCTGCTCGCCGGCCTCGGCAGCGGGCTGGTCATCACGCCGAACCAGACCCTCACGCTCGCGGAGGTGCCGATCCACCGCGCCGGGATCGCGGGCGGCGTGCTGCAGACCGCGCAGCGGATCGGTTCGGCAGCCGGGATCGCCGTCACCAGCAGCGTGTTCTACGGCGCGCTGACGCACGGGCACGGCAGCCCCGGCTGGGACATCGCGTTCCGCCGCGGCTTGGTGGCGATCGAGGCGTTCGTCGTCGTCTCGACGCTGTTCGCGGTCGTCGACGCGGCCCGGCAGCAGCGACAGCGACGCGGCGAGGAAGGCGGCCGGCACGCCGACCGCGGCCGCGGCCGCGGGAGCGTCCCCGACGGGACCGCGCACGGACGGCACGCCCGCACGTAGGGACGGTCAGCTCTCCAGCTGGCCGGCGACGGCGTGCACGATCTGGGCGACCTGCTTGGCCCGCGACCGGTCGGGGTAGCGCCCGCGGCGCAGGTCGTTCTGCACGACCTCCAGCACCCGCACCATGTCCTCGATCATCGCGTGCAGCTCGTCGGGGCTCTTGCGCTCGGACAGCGGCGTCGGCTTGGGGCCCACCGTGGGGGGGTCCTCCAGCAGGCGCACGGACAGGGCCTGCTCGCCGCGGCGGCCGGCGGCGACGCCGAACTCCACCCGGCTGCCGCTCTTGAGCTCCTCGACACCCGCCGGCAGCGCCCCCTTGGGTACGAAGACGTCTCCGCCGTCGTCACGCGTGACGAAGCCGAAGCCCTTCTCTCGGTCGTACCACTTCACCTTGCCGCTGGGCACCGCAGTCCTGCCGATCTCTGAACATGAACGAGGACGCGCTGCTGCGCGCCCGCCCCCAAGGATAGGACCTTGGCGGCATCCCGGCGACGCAGTAGCGACCGGCTCAACCGCCCAGGAGCTTCTCGGCCTGGGCGCGCATCTCGACCTTGCGCACCTTGCCGGTGACGGTCATCGGGAATCCGTCGACGACGTGGACGTAACGCGGGACCTTGTAGTGCGACAGCTTCCCCGCGCAGAACTCGCGGACGGCCTCGGCGGTCAGCGGCTCGGCACCCGCACGGAGCACCACCCAGGCCATGAGCTCCTCGCCGTACTTCTGGTCGGGGACGCCGATGACCTGGACGTCGGCGATGTCCGGGTGGCCGTACAGGAACTCCTCGACCTCGCGCGGGTAGATGTTCTCACCACCCCGGATGACCATGTCCTTGCTGCGGCCGACGATCGCGAGGTAGCCGTCGGTGTCCATCGTGGCGAGGTCCCCGGTGTGCATCCAGCCGGCCGGGTCGAGGACCTCGGCGGTCTTGGCCGGCTCGTCCCAGTAGCCCCGCATGATGCTGTAGCCGCGGGTGCACAGCTCCCCCGACTCACCGCGCGGGACGGTACGGCCGGTGAGCGGGTCGACCACCTTCACCTCGACGTGCGGGTGGACCCGGCCGACCGTCGACACCCGCCGCTCGAGATCGTCGTCCACCCGCGTCTGGGTCGAGACCGGCGACGTCTCGGTCATGCCGTACGCGATCGTCACCTCGGGCATGTGCATCTCGGCCGTGACGCGTTTCATCACCTCGACCGGGCAGGGAGAACCGGCCATGATCCCGGTACGAAGACTGGCCAGGTCCGTGCTCGCCAGGGTGGCGTCCGCGAGCATCGCGATGAACATCGTCGGCACGCCGTACAGGCTGGTGCACCGCTCCTCGGCGATCGTGGCAAGAGTCGCGGCCGGGTCGAACGACGGTGCCGGCACCACCGTGCACGCGCCGTGGGTGTGGGCGCCGAGGACGCCCATGACCATGCCGAAGCAGTGATAGAAGGGCACCGGCACGCACACGCGGTCGGTCTCGTCGTAGCCGCAGAGCGCCCCCACGAAGTACGCGTTGTTGACGATGTTGTGGTGAGTGAGCGTCGCGCCCTTCGGCGCCCCCGTCGTGCCCGACGTGTACTGGATGTTGATCGGGTCGTCGCAGTCCAGGTCGGCGGGCAGCGCGATGTCGTCGTGGCCGCGGGCGAGCAACGCGGGCCAGCCGTCGGTGTCCAGCAGCACGACCTGTTCGAGCGTGCCCGGCCGTGCCTCGTCGATGATCGGCGCGGTCGGCTCGCCCCGGGTGTCGCGTGCGGCGACCAGCATGCGCATGCCCGACTGGGCCAGCACGTAGCCCAGCTCGTGCGTGCGGTAGGCGGGGTTGACGTTGACGAGGATGAGCCCTGCCTTCGCCGACGCGTACTGCAGCAGCGTCCACTCGGCGCAGTTCGGGGACCAGATCCCGACCCGGTCGCCCGGGACCAGTCCGGCCGCCACGAGCGCGCGGGCGAGGTGGTCGGTCTGCTCGTCGAGATCGGCATAGGTGAGGCGGACGCCTTGGTGGCGGACGACGAGCGCCTCGCGGCCGGGATGCTCGCGGGCCATGCGGGCGAGCAGCCCGCCGATCGTGTCGCCGAGCAGCGGCTCGGCCGAGGGTCCGGACGTGTACGACGCAGCCACGCGTGCATCGTGCACCCTTGCCGAGGACCCGACTAGCGTTCGACGGATGGCGTCCGGGCCCCCTGCCACGCGCCGCCCGCGGTCCGGGGCGCGCTCCCTCGCCGACTGGCTGCGCTCCTGGACCGACGCCGAGCTGGCGGCGCTGGTCGTGGCACGTCCCGACCTCGTCGTGCCGGTGCCGAACGACGTCGGCGTCCTCGCGACCCGGGCCGCGGACCGCGTCCACGCGACACGTGCCCTCGACGGCCTGGACCGGTTCTGCCTGCACGTACTCGACGCGTTGCTCCTGCTCGACCAGCCGGTCGCCCCCGGGCGCGTACGGGACCTGGTCGGCGCGGATGTGAGCGACGCACTCCGTCGCCTGGAGGACCTGGCACTGGTCTGGGACGCCCCCGAGCTCCGCGTCGTCGCCGGCGTCGTCGCCGCGGTCCCCCGGCCGGCCGGCCTGGGCCGCCCGGCCGTGCAGCTGCTTCGCCGGACGGACCGGCAGGTGCTGGCCGGGATGCTGGCCGCCCACGACCTGCCCGGTACGGCCGACACCGACGAGGCCACGGCGCGACTGGTCCGGGCGCTGGCAGTCCCAGAGGACGCCGCGGAGCTGCGCGTGCTCGAAGCCGTGGACGCCGGTGGCGCGGTGGGCCACGTGGCCGACGCGATGCGGCCGAGCGACCCGCAGGACCCGTCCCCGGTCCGGCGGCTCGTGGCCCGCGGGCTGCTGATCCCGGTCGACACCGAGACCGTGGAGCTGCCCCGCGAGATCGGCGCAGCGCTGCGCCCGCGGCTGCTGCCCGACGTGCCCGTCCAGCCGCCGCCGTACGAACCGGCCGCCGGCGGGCGGGACCCCGACGCGGACGGGGCGCTCGCCGCCGCGGAGTCGGTCCGCCTCACGGCGGCCCTGCTCGCCCACTGGGGCGACCAGCCGCCCGCGGAGCGCAAGAGCGGCGGTGTCGGGGCGCGGGAGCTGCGCGCGGCTGCCCGGGAGCTTGGCGTCCCCGAGCAGACGACCGCGCTCCTTGCCGAGATAGCCCATGCCGCAGGGCTTCTCGGCCGTACGACCGCGCTCGATCCGGCCTTCGCCCCGACCGCCGACGCGGACGCATGGGAGCGGCTCGAGCTGCCCCAGCGGTGGCACCGGCTGGCCCGCGCGTGGCTGAGCACGCCGACGGTCACCGCTGAGGTCGGCTCCCGCGACGAGCGCGACGCGGTCGTCACGGCCCTCGCGCAGCAGTCGTACCGCCCCGCCGCGCGCGAGCTGCGCGGCGCGCTGCTCGCGGAGATGGCCGGTGGACCGGGCACACCGGCCTCCGTGCTGGCACGGCTGGCGTGGCGGACGCCGCGGCGGATCGCGACGTACGAACCGCTCATCGCACCGACGCTGGCCGAGGCCGCGTTCCTCGGCGTCGTCGTCGGAGACACCGTGACGTCCTTCGGTGGCGCGCTCCTCGCCGGCGGCGGCGGCGCCGAGCTGGCGGCGGCACTCCCCGCCCCGGTCGACCACGTGCTGCTCCAGGCCGACCACACCGCGGTCGCGCCCGGCCGGCTGCCGAACGACCTCGCGCGAGACATGGCCCTGGTCGCGGACGTCGAGTCGCCGGGGAGCGCCACCGTCTACCGGTTCACGGCCGCGACGCTCCGCCGGGCGCTGGACGCCGGGTGGACCGGGTCGGACGTGCACGAGTTCCTGACACGGATCGCCAAAGGCGCTGTGCCGCAAGGATTGTCGTACCTCGTCGACGACGCGGCGCGACGCCACGGCTTGCTGCGGGCGGGTACCGCGACGTCGTACCTGCGCTGCGACGACGAGACCCTTCTCGCCGAGGTACTCACCGATCCCCGCTGCCAAGGCCTGCGCCTGCGCCGGATCGCGCCCACCGTGCTCGTCTCGGCGCTCGGCGCCGGCGCGCTGGTGGACGGGCTGCGCGCGGCCGGGTACGCGCCGGTCGGCGAACGCCCGGACGGGGGCGTCGAGGTGATCGGCAGGCAGCCGGTCCGGGCGTCACGGTCGGTCGCAGCGGCGTACCCGGAGCAGCGCGCCGACGAGAAGGCCGCCGCGCGCATCGTCGCGAGCCTGCGCGCGGGTGACACTGCCTCGCGGGTGGCAACCCGCGAGCGCGGGGGCGTCACCACGACGATGGCGCTGCTCGAGTCGGCGGCCTCCGGCGGCAGCGCCGTGGTGCTCGGGTACGTGAACGCGCAGGGCCAGACGTCCCGGCGGATCGTCGAGCCGCGCCGCGTCGCCGGTGGGCTGCTCACGGCGTACGACCATCGCAGCCAGGAGGACCGCAGCTTCGCCCTGCACCGCATCACCGAGGTCCAGGTGCTGGACCCCGGCGACACGGTGGCCTGACATACGCTGACGATCATGGCCCGGTGGACGGCGGACGACATCCCCGCCCAGCAGGGACGGACGTTCGTGGTCACCGGAGCCAACGGGGGCATCGGGTTCGCCGCGGCACGCGACCTGGCCCGCGCCGGAGCGACCGTCGTGCTGGCCTGCCGCAACACCGCGAAGGCCGACGCGGCGGCGGCCCGGATGACCGGCGACGTCCACGTGCGCCGGCTGGACCTCGCCGACCTGGCGAGCGTCCGCGAGTTCGCCGCGGCGACCGGTGAGGTCGACGTACTGGTCAACAACGCGGGCGTGATGATGGTGCCGCTCGCGCGGACCGCGGACGGCTTCGAGCTGCAGGTCGGCACCAACCACCTCGGCCACTTCGCGCTGACCGGGCTGCTCGCCGACCGTATCCGCGACCGCGTCGTCACCGTCTCGAGCCTCGGTCACCGGCTCGGGCACGTGGACCTGGACGACCTCAACTGGGAGCGGCGCCGCTACCGCCGGCTCGCCGCGTACGCCCAGTCGAAGCTGGCGAACCTGCTGTTCACCCGCGAGCTGCAGCGCCGCTGGGGTCCGGAGCGGAGCGCGCTGGCCGCCCACCCGGGCTACGCCGCGACCGACCTCGGCACCCATCTCGGCTTCGGACCGCTCGACGCGCTGGTCCCGTACGTCAACCGGGTGTTCGCGCAGTCCGCCGACATGGGGTCCCTCCCGACGACGTACGCCGCGGTGATGGACCTGCCCGGTGGCAGCTACGTCGGTCCCGGCGGCGCGGGCGAGCAGCGGGGCTTCCCGACGCTCGTGGGCCGCAGCGCGGCCGCCTGCGACGACGGCGCGGCGGCGCGGCTGTGGGAGCTGTCGGAGACCCTGACGGGCGTCCGCTTCTGATCGTCGGGAGTGCGCCGGCGCGGTGCCGCGTTGGACAATGGTCGCCGACCGCGAAGGAGACCTGTGACCGACGGACCGCTGATCGTCCAGTCCGACAAGACCGTCCTGCTGGAGGTCGACCATCCGCAGGCCGACCAGGCCCGGCAGGCGATCGCCCCGTTCGCCGAGCTCGAGCGCTCCCCCGAGCACATCCACACCTACCGGCTCACGCCGCTGGGCCTGTGGAACGCCCGCGCCGCCGGCCACGACGCCGAGCAGGTCGTCGACGCGCTCGTGAGCTTCGCCCGGTACGCGGTGCCGCACGCCCTGCTCGTGGACATCGCCGAGACGATGGACCGGTACGGCCGGCTGCGCCTCGAGTCCGACCCCGCGTACGGCCTCGTGCTGCGATCGACCGACCGCGCGGTGCTCGCCGAGGTGGTCCGCAACAAGAAGGCGGCGCCACTGTTCGGCGAGCGCATCGACGACGACACGATCGCCGTGCACCCCAGCGAGCGGGGGCGGCTCAAGCAGGTGCTGCTCCGGCTCGGCTGGCCGGCCGAGGACCTCGCCGGCTACGTCGACGGTGAGTCGCACCCGATCCGCCTGCGCGACCACGAGGGCTGGGACCTGCGGCCCTACCAGGCGGAGGCCGTGGACAACTTCTTCTTCGGGGGCAGCGGCGTGGTCGTCTTGCCGTGCGGCGCGGGGAAGACCGTCGTCGGTGCGGCGGCGATGGCCAAGCAGTCGGCCACGACGCTGATCCTCGTCACCAACACGGTCGCCGTACGCCAGTGGAAGCACGAGCTGCTGCGGTTCACGTCCCTCACCGAGGACGAGATCGGCGAGTACTCCGGCGAGCGCAAGGAGATCCGGCCGGTCACGATCGCGACCTACCAGGTGATGACGGCGCGGCGGCAGGGCTCGTACCGCCATCTCGAGCTGTTCGACGCCCGCGACTGGGGCCTCATCGTCTACGACGAGGTGCACCTGCTGCCGGCGCCGGTGTTCCGGATGACCGCCGACATCCAGTCCCGCCGGCGCCTCGGCCTGACCGCCACCCTGGTGCGCGAGGACGGCCGCGAGGGCGACGTGTTCAGCCTGATCGGGCCCAAGCGCTACGACGCGCCGTGGAAGGACATCCAGGCGCAGGGCTACATCGCGCCGGCCACCTGCACCGAGGTCCGGGTGACCCTGACCGACGTCGAGCGGATGACGTACGCGACCGCCGAGCCCGACGAGCGCTACCGCGTCGGCGCCACCGCGCACACCAAGATCGGTGTGGTCAAGCGGATCGTGGCCCAGCACGAGGGGGACCGCACGCTGGTGATCGGCGCGTACCTCGACCAGCTCGACGAGCTCGGTGAGGCGCTCGAGGCGCCGGTCATCCAGGGCTCTACCCGGACCTCGGAGCGCGAACGGCTGTACGAGGCGTTCCGGCGCGGCGAGATCACCCGGCTGGTCGTCAGCAAGGTCGCCAACTTCTCGATCGACCTGCCGGAGGCGACGGTCGCCGTGCAGGTGAGCGGAACGTTCGGGTCACGCCAGGAGGAGGCGCAGCGGCTCGGGCGCATCCTGCGACCCAAGGCGGACGGCCACGCCGCGCACTTCTACAGCGTGGTCAGCCGCGACACCCTCGACCAGGACTACGCCGCGCACCGGCAGCGGTTCCTCGCCGAGCAGGGCTACGCGTACACCATCGTCGACGCCGACGAGCTGCCCGCGTAGCCCTCCTGCCGGCGGCCGGGCGCCCGCGAAACCCTCAGGCGGCGGACTTCTCCAGGATGTGGACGCCGCAGGCGGAGCCGAGCCCGATGACGTGGGCCAGGCCGACCTTCGCGCCCTCGATCTGCCGGTCGCCGGCCTCGCCGCGCAGGTGGTGGCAGACCTCCCAGATGTTCGCGATGCCGGTCGCGGAGATCGGGTGACCCTTCGACTCCAGGCCACCGGACACGTTCACGGGCTTCTTGCCGTCCCGCCAGGTCGCGCCGCTGTTGAAGAAGTCGGCGGCGCCGCCCTCCTCGCACAGACCGAGGTTGTCGTAGTGCACGAGCTCGGCGGTCGCGAAGCAGTCGTGCAGCTCGACCAGGTCGAGGTCGTCCGGCCCGATGCCGGCCTGCTCGTACGCCTGTGCCGCGGCCTGCTTGGTCAGCGTGTTGACGTCCGGCAGGACCTGGCACGCCTCCTGCCACGGGTCGGAGGTCAGCACCGAGGCCGACACCTTGACGGCCCGCCGCTGCTGCTCCTTGGACAACGTCCGCAGCTTCGACTCGCTCACCACGACGGCAGCGGCGCCGCCGTCGCAGTTCGCCGAGCACATCGACCGCGTGTTCGGGTACGCGATCATCACGTCGTTCATGATCTGGTCGAGGGTGAACCGCTTCGAGTACGCCGCGAGCGGGTTCAGCGTCGAGTGCGCGTGGTTCTTCTCCGCGATCTTGGCGAACAGCTCGAACGAGGTGCCGCCGTACTTGTGGCCGTACTCCATGCCGACCTGGGCGAAGACGCCCGGCATCGTCTCGGTGCCGATCCGGCCGTCGACCGGGGCGACCGCGCCGTACCGGCCCGAGGGCTCCCAGTCGTCGCTCTCGGCCTTGGCGGTGTTGCCCGACAGCAGCCCGGCCCCGGCGAGCTTCTCGGCGCCGACCGCGAGGCCGAAGTCGGCCTCTCCTGCCTTGATCGCCATGATCGCCACGCGCAGCGCCGTCGCACCGGTCGCGCACGCGTTGGACACGTTGAAGGTCGGGATTCCCGTCTGGCCGATCTGCTTCTGCAGCTGCTGGCCCATGCCGCCGCGACCCATGAGGTTGCCGGCTGCGAGCACCTGGATGTCCTTGATGCCGACACCGGCGTCCGCGAGCGCCGCGAGGGAGGCCTCCGCGGCCAGGTCGACCACGTCGTCGTTCGGACGCTTGCCGAACTTCGTCATGTTGATGCCGAGGATCCAGACGTTCTCCGCCATCGTGCGCTCCTTGTGTGTGGAAACCTCTGTCGGACAGCCGATTACGCCGGCTCGAAGCCGTACCCGACTGCTTCGACGCCGTTCTTCTCCCCCAGCGAGTACGTCGCGAGCCGCACCTTCATGCCCAGGCTCACGTGCTCCGGGTCGGGCTCGGTGTTGATGACGTTGCCGCGCACCGCCGTGCCGCCGCAGTCGACCGTCCCGGCGACGAACGGAGTCGGGACGCCCTTGGCGGCGTGGTGCACGATCGTGAACGACGTCAGCACGCCGTCGGTCGGCACGTCCGCCGACCCGAACGACGTCCCTCCGCAGGACGCGCACGCGTTGCGCCGGTCGAAGAAGCGGGCACCGCAGTCCTGGCAGACGGTCGCCCGCAGGTGCGGGGCGTCGCCGAGCACGAGGTAGTCCACCATGGGGATCGGATCCGGCACCGTTGCCTCCCAGTCGGGTTGGTACCCGCATCGTGCCACGGCCGCGACAGCACCATCTACCAGCGACTCGAATCGGGTGCCGGGCGTCAGGCGACAGGAGTGACCTGCTCGCCCTCGGGCGGTGGCGGGGGCGGCGTACCCGACCCGAACGGCTTGTCGCTCAGGGCTTCCCGGCCGTGCGGGTCGAGCCAGCCGACCAGCTCCGGCCCGCGCGGCACGATGCCGGTGGGGTTCACCGAGCGATGCACGACGTAGTAGTGCTCCTTGATCTGCGGGAAGTCGACGGTGTCCCCGAAGCCCGGCGTCTGGAACAGGTCCCGGGCGTACGCCCACAGGACCGGCATCTCGGACAGCTTCTGCCGGTTGCACTTGAAGTGGCCGTGGTAGACGGCGTCGAACCGGGCGAGCGTCGTGAACAGCCGCACGTCGGCCTCGGTGATCTGCCCGCCCATGAGGAACCGGCGGTCGGCGAGGCGGGTCGAGAGCCAGTCGAGTCGCTCGAAGAGACGGGCGTACGCGGTGTCGTACGCCTCCTGCGAAGCGGCGAAACCGCAGCGGTAGACGCCGTTGTTCACGTCCCGGAAGACGAGGTCCATGACCTCGTCCATCTCCTCCCGGCACTCCTCCGGCCACAGGTCCGGGGCGCCCTCGCGATGCAGGTCCCGCCACTCGAAGAACAGGTCGTGCGTGATCCAGGGGTAGTCGTTGGTGACCGCCTGCCGGCTCGGGATGTCCACGATCGTGGGAACCGTGATGCCCCTGGCGTAGTCGGGGAAGCGGGCGAGAAAGGCCTCCTGGAGCCGCTCGTACCCGAGGACGGGGTCGCGTCCGCCCGGGTCGAGGTCGAACGTCCACGAGCGCTCGTCGTGGGTCGGCCCGCACATGCCCATCGAGATCACGCCCTCGAGCCCCAGCAGCCGCCGGACGATGACGGCGCGGTTGGCCCACGGACAGGCGCGGGCGATCACGAGCCGGTAGCGGCCGGCCTCCACCGGCCAGCCGTCCCGGCCGTCCCGGGTGATGCGGTCGGGGATGTAGTCGGTGTCGCGGGTGAACTCGCCGGTCGCCATGCCCGTTGCCTCCCCGGATGCGCTCGTCCCGAACCGCCCCCTCAGGCGCGCAGGACGACCGTACGCTCGCCGTTGATCAGGATGCGGTGCTCGGCGTGCCAGCGCACTGCCCGCGCGAGCACCTGGCACTCGACGTCACGCCCGGCCGCGACCAGACGCGGCGTGTCGTACGCGTGGTCCACCCGGGCGACGTCCTGCTCGATGATCGGCCCGCGGTCGAGGCCGCTGGTCACGTAGTGCGCGGTTGCGCCGACCAGCTTCACGCCCCGGTCGTGGGCCTGCTGGTACGGGTTCGCGCCCACGAAGCTCGGCAGCAGCGAGTGGTGGATGTTGATGATCCGGCCGGGCAGGGCGTCGCAGACCTGTGGCCCGAGGATCTGCATGTAGCGGGCGAGGACGACGAGGTCGACCTCCTGCTCGGCGACGGTCGCGAGGAGCACCTGCTCGGCGGCGGCCTTCGTCTCGGGCGTGACCTCGACCCGCCGGAAGGGCACGCCGGCACCGTCCGCGATGCGGCGCAGGTCGTCGTGGTTCGACAGCACCGAGGTGACCTCGATCGGCACTGCGCCGATGGACTGCCGGAACAGCAGGTCGTTCAGGCAGTGGCCGTGCCGGCTGACCAGGACCAGCACGCGCGTGGGCACATCGGCGTCGACGAGCTGCCAGTCCATCGACGCGCGCGCGGCGAGCGGCGCAAACGCCTCGCGAACGGCGGCGACCGTCGCGCCGGGCGACTCGCAGGTGAACCCGACTCGGAGGAAGAACCGACGCGTCGCCGGGTCGCCGTACTGCTGGCTCTCGGTGATGTTGCAGTCCTGCTCGACCAGGAACCCCGAGACGGCGTGCACGATGCCGTGCGCGTCCGGACAGGACAGGGTGAGAACGCAGCGCACGGCCCCGCTCTCGCCCACGCCGTCGACCGTACCGTCGGGCCGCTCGCGTGCCGCCGGCCGGCACGGGGAAGATCGCAGGCGTGGCGGACGAAGCACGGACCGAGACCACGGGCACGGTGGTCCTGGCCCTCGCCGCCAACGTCGGCGTGGCCGCCGCGAAGATCGTCGGCGGGCTGGCCTCGGGCTCGGCCGCGCTGCTGTC
The DNA here is from genome assembly GCA_036379355.1 of Mycobacteriales bacterium. GTDB lineage: Bacteria > Actinomycetota > Actinomycetes > Mycobacteriales > CAJCIY01 > CAJCIY01. The sequence continues at coordinate 26,414 of DASVGV010000001.1, forward strand.
CGAAGGGGCCCACTCGGTCACCGACGTCCTCAACGAGGTCTTCCTGCTCCTGTCGCTGCGCCGGTCCGAGCGGCCCGCCGACCGGACACACCCCTTCGGGTACGGGATGGAGCGGTTCTTCTGGTCACTGCTCGCGGCCGTCGGGATCCTCGTGGCCGGCGCGGGTTTCGCCGTGTACGAGGGCGTGGACGCGATCCGCGGCGGTCACGCGGAGACGACGACCGCCCAGTTCGTCGTGGTCTACGCCGTGCTCGGCGTGTCGCTGGCGCTCGAGACCGCCTCGCTGACCCGCGCCCTGCGACAGGTGCACGGCGAGGCAGCGCGGGCCGGTCGCCGTCTCGTCACGTACGTGCTGCGCAGCCCCGATCCCACGGTGAAGACGGTCGCGAGCGAGGACACGGCGGCCGTGATCGGCATCCTCATCGCCGCGGCCGGGACGGTGCTGCACCAGGTCACCGGCGCCGAGGCATGGGAGGGGGTGGCGTCGTTCGTCATCGCCGGGCTGCTGGCGTACGTCGCGCTGGCGCTGGGACGCGACACCAAGGAGCTGCTCATCGGCGAGGCGGC
>DASVGV010000002.1:0-16489 GCA_036379355.1 Mycobacteriales bacterium
GCTGACGACGGCGAGGGCGAACACCGCGAGCGACCGCACGGCCAGCAACGGCCACGAGCGCAGGCCCGTGTGCGCGCTGGTGATCAGGGCGAAGGTGGGGAAGTACCACAGGTACATGCCGTAGGAGATCAGCCCGACGAACGCGATCGGGCGCCACCCGAGCCCGCGGGCGAGCAGTCCTTGCGGGACGGCGGTGACCGACACGAGGACCGCGGCGGTGCACAGCGCGACGCAGAGGAAGCCCCCCTCGTACGCGAACGGGCTGGCGCTGGAGACGTGGGTCCACAGCCAGCACAGGCCGGCGGCACCGGCCCAGCCGGCGGCGCTCAGCAGCCACCGGCGCCGGCGGCCGTGCGCGGTCGGGAACAGGCCCGGGTGGGGGCGTCTCGCCGCGAGCCGCAGGCCCGCGGCGAGGGCCGCGCCGACCAGCAGGCACTGGGCGTGGGTGTCGCTGCCGTAGTAGAGCCGCGACGCGCTGGCGCCCTCGGTGTAGAGGTACGCCATCCAGCCGGCCGACGCCAGCGCGCCCGCGACGGAGACGGCCAGCACGGCGAGCGAGGCGCGATGGGGCCGTCCGCGCAGCAGCCAGACGACGAGCAGGAGCACCAGCGGCCAGACGAGGTAGAACTGCTCCTCGATCGCGAGGCTCCAGGTGTGGGTCAACAGCGACGGATACCCGGTGACGGCGAAGTAGTTCGAGCTGGCGCTGATGAGGTGCCAGTTCGCGACGTAGAACACCGTGCTGCGCGCATCCCCGGTGAACCCGGGATACCGCCCGGGCGGTGCGACGTACGTGACGTAGAGATCGACCGCGACCAGGAGCACCAGCAGGGCGGGCAGCAGCCGGCGGATGCGGCGGCCCCAGAACGCGAGGAGGTCTATGCCGCGGCGCCGGCCCCCCTCCTGGAGCAGCAGTGACGTGATGAGCAGGCCGGACAGCACGAAGAAGGCGTCCTGGCCGTAGAAGCCGCCCGTGGCCAGCCCGGACGTACCCGAGTGGTAGGCCATGACGACGACGATCGCGACCGCGCGGACCCCGTCGAGCGGCGCGACCCGTCCCGAGGACGTGGAGGGCGCTTCGCCGTGCCGCACGGCGTGGAGCCTAGGTGTTCGGCGTCACCGCTTGCGCAGAACGAGGACGAGGTTCCAGGTGAGCACCTCGCGTGCCCCCGGCACCCGGACGACGCCGTACGCCCAACGGGGGTGGTAGCGCGGCAACGCCTCGACCAGTTCCGCCGTTCCGGACCGGACCGTGCGCTCGGCCCAGCGCAGCCCCTCTCGTACCGACACCGCGAACATGCTCTCGCCGTAGACGTTCTTCGGGGGCTTCCCCTTCGTGCGCTCGTAGCGGGCGCGCGCCCGGTGCCCACCGAGGTAGTGCCACGGCGACGTCTCGTGCCCGCCGTGCGGCGACAGCCACGTCGTGTACGAGAGAAAAACGATGCCGCCGGCGCGGGTCACGCGCACCATCTCGTCGGCCATCGTCCACGGCTCGGGCACGTGCTCGAGCACGTTGGAGGAGAAGCAGACGTCGAGGCTGCCGGTCGCGAACGGCAGCTGCATCCCGCTGCCCTGCACCGTGATCCCGCGCTCGGGGCTGCGGCCGTGCAGCGCCATCTCGCCCGCGTCGGCGTCCAGCGCGAGGTACGTCGCCCCCGCCCGCCGGAACGCGTCGGCGAAGAAGCCGGGGCCGCCCCCGACGTCCAGCAGTACGGCGCCGGCCAGGCGCGCGTACGCGCCGACGTGCGCCGCCGAGTCCTCGGCAACCATCCCGTAGAAGTGGGCGGGATCGGTCTGCTCGACGCCGAACGCGCGGAACAGTGCCCGGCTGCGCGCGAGGGTCGCCGCGAACGCGCCGGTGGGATACACGGTCCCGAACGGTACTGGGCGATCGACGGAGGGCCGAGATGCTGCGTGTGCTAACGTAAGCACATGCGCGTACACATAGCGCTGGACGAGGAGATGGTCGCCGAACTCGACCGGCGAGCGGGGCCGCGGCAGCGCAGCGCACTGATCGTCGAGTTCGTCCGCCGGGGTCTGGAGGACGAGCGCCGCTGGGACGACGTGGTGTCCGCTCTGGGATCACTCCCCGACGCCGGTCATGCCTGGGACAAGGATCCGGCCGCCTGGGTGCGCCAGCAGCGCGGCGACCGTCGCCGCACGGGCTGAACGTGGCACGGATTCTGCTTGACTCCACGGTCCTGATCGACGCGCTACGGGGCCGGCCGGCAGCCGAGCGCCTGCTCGGCCTGCGGCGCCAGGGGGACGAGCCGTGGGTCTGTGCGATCAGCGTCGAAGAGGTCTGGCGTGGATCGCTGCTTGGGGAGGAGGCTGCCGTCAGCCGGCTCTTTCGCGGCTTGCGCTGTGCGCCACTGGATGTCGCCGCCGGGAGACAGGCTGGGACGTGGCGCCGCGAACTCGCCCGGACGGGAGTCACGGTGCATCAGGCGGACTGCCTCATCGCCGCGTCCGCACTCGGCGTGCATGCCCGGCTCGCCACCGGGAACCCCGCCGACTTTCCGATGACTGAGGTCGAGGTCGAGCACTGGCCGGTCGGACGCTGACCGGGGCCTGCCCTCCGCCTACGCAGTGAGGGCGGCTGGGGCGGCGGCGAGGGCGTCGTTGATCGCGTCGACCAGCTGGCGGGCCGAGGCTGCGGTGAGCTCGACCGCGACCCGTGCGCTCGGTCCGTTCGCCGGGTCGGCGAAGTCGATGTTGAGGGTGTGCTCGGCCATCGCGTGCACCGGGTGGTCGAAGTAGACCGTGGCGTCGGTGACGTGGAACCACTTGCCGTTCGGGCCTTTCGCGCTGCCGTCCAGGTCCGCGGTCATGGTCGCGTACGTGCACATGGGTCAGCCCTTCAGGTGGGTCGCGTAGAACGCCTCGATCCGCTCCCAGCCGTCGTTCGCGGCGGCGACGCGGTACGACGGCCGGTCGACGGAGAAGAACGCGTGACCCGCGTCGTCGTAGCGATGGAACTCGTGAGGCTTGCCGTGCTCGGTGAGGATCGTGTCGAGCTCGTCGACCTGCTCGGGTGACGGGTACTTGTCCTCGTTGCCGAACAGGCCGAGGAGCGGGCAGCGCAGGTCCGGCAGCCGGTCGACGAGGTTCGTGACCTGGAGCGGGAAGCCCTCGGGCGGCGTGCCGGTGACGAAGGCGCCGTAGCAGTCGACCGCGGCGTCGACGTCGAGGGCGCAGCCGGCCAGGACCGACTGCCGGCCGCCGGAGCAGTAGCCGATGACGCCGACCTTCCCGTTCGAGGTCGGCAGCCCGCGCAGGTACGCGATCGCCGCGGCCGCGTCACCGAGGAACCGCTCGTCGGGGACGCCGCCCGCCGCACGTGCGGCCGCGGCCGCGTCGTCGGGGCTCGCGCCGGGTGCCTCGCGGACGTACAGGTTCGGGCAGATGGCGTCGTACCCGAGCTCGGCGAACCGGCGGACGATCTCCTTGGTGGCCCGGTCGTACCCGGGCATGTGATGGATGACCAGGACGCCGCCGCGCTTGTGGTCGCCGGCCGGTCTCGCGAGGTACGCCTCGATCTCGTCGCCGCCGTGCCCGGCGGTCCGTACGGTCTCGGCCGAAAGCGTGTCGCTCATGCCGTCGATCGAACCACCACCCGCCGGGGGCCGGAGCGCGGGCCGCTACGGTCCGGGGAGCCGGGACCGGAAGGAGGCGAGAGATGGACGAGCCGAACGAGCTGACGTACGGCCGCTATCTGCGCCTGGACGACCTGCTGGCCGCGCAGTCGCCGCTGACCGACGAGCACGACGAGCTGCTGTTCATCGTCATCCACCAGGTCTACGAGCTGTGGTTCAAGGAGCTGCTGCACGAGCTGGCCATGCTCCAGCGCCGGCTGGAGGCGGGCAGCACCGCCGGGGCCCTGCACACGGCGCGAAGGATCGCCACGATCCTCAAGACGATCGTCGGCCAGCTCGACGTGCTGGAGACCATGACCCCCCGGCAGTTCGCGGCCTTTCGTCCGGAGCTCGGCACGTCGAGCGGCTTCCAGTCCGCCCAGTTCCGCGTGCTGGAGGCGGTGCTCGGCCGCCGCGACCTCACCGTCGCCCCCGGTGACGGCGCGCTCGAGGATGCCGTCGGCCGTCCGGCGGTGTTCGCGTCCTTGCTGTCTTATCTGGCCGGCGCGGGCTTCCCGGTGCCCGCAGACGCCCTCGCCCACGACCCAGCGGTCCGTTGGTCCGGGGACGAGGCGGTGACCGCGCTGCTGGCCGAGGTCTATCTCGACGACGCATCGCCCGCCGCCGAGGTGTGTGAGGCCCTCGTCGACATCGACGAGGGCGTGCAGGAGTGGCGCTACCGCCACGTGCAGATGGTCGAGCGGATCATCGGTGCCCGACTCGGAACCGGGGGGTCGACCGGAGTGGACTACCTGCGCTCCACCTGCTTCCGCCCGGCTTTCCCAGACTTGTGGGCGGTCCGCTCCCGTCCCGAGATCGGACCCTCCCGATGAGCTCGCGTAGCGCAGTAGCGGCGATCAGGCGGCACCGGGTGCCGGCGTGGTGGAGCGATGCGAAGCTCGGCATCTTCGTGCACTGGACGCCGGCTTCGGTGCCGGCCTTCGCGCCGGTGGACGCCGAGATCGGCGAGCTGCTGGCCCGCCGCGACCCGCACGCGCTGGCCTGGTCGCCGTACAGCGAGTGGTACGAGAACTCGATGCGGTTCCCCGACAGCCCGGCCGCCCGTCATCACCGTGAGGTCTACGGCGACCGTCCGTTCTCGAGCTTCGCCGCCGACTGGGAGGCCGGCCTCGACGGCTGGGACCCGGACGGCTGGGCGGCGAGCTTCGCCGCCACCGGCGCCCGGTACGTCGTGCTCGTCACCAAGCACATGGACGGCTTCTGCCTCTGGCCCACCGACGTCCCGAACCCGCACCGCCCCGGCTACCACTCGTCGCGCGACGTGGTGGGAGAGCTCGCGGATGCGGTCCGTGCGCGGGGTCTGCGTTTCGGCGTGTACTACTCGGGCGGGCTGGACGCGACGTTCAACGACCATCCCATCGGCGCGTTCAGCGACCTGCTCGCCGCCCAGCCGCGCGGGGACTACGTCGCCTACGCGGAAGCCCACGTCCGCGAGCTCATCGACCGCTACCGGCCCAGCGTGCTGTGGAACGACATCTCGTGGCCCGCCCCCGCGCCCCGACTGGCCGGCCTGCTGGCGGAGTACTACGCGGCCGTCCCCGACGGCGTGATCAACGACCGCTTCATGCCGTGGTCGCTGCTCTGGGAGGCAGCCAAGTCCCGCCCAGCCCGAGCACTGCTCGACCGGGCCTCGAGCCGCGGGGCGAAGGCGGACAAGGGGATCGTCCCGCCCAAGCCGCCGATGTTCGACGTCCGGACGCCGGAGTACACGGTCTTCGACAGCGTCCAGCCCACGCCGTGGGAGTGCGTCCGCGGCATGGACCTCAGCTTCGGGCACAACCGGTTGTCCGAAGAGCGCCACTTCCTGACCCGGCGGGACCTGCTGTGGTCGCTCGTCGACATCACCGCCACGGGCGGCAACCTGCTGCTGAACGTCGGCCCCCGCGGCGAGGACGCCACGATCCCCGACGCGCAGCTGCGTCGGCTGGGTTGGCTGGGCGAGCTGACCGAGCCGTGCGGCCCGGCGCTGTTCGCGTCCCGGCCGTGGGTCCATCCGCAGGGGAGGTCGACCTGCGACGGCCGTACCGTCGACGTCCGCTACACCGCCCGGGACGCGTCGGTCTTCGCGTTCCTGCGGCTCGCCGACGAGACCGGAGCCGAGCCCGGTGACAGGGCCACTGTCGTCCTGGCGCAGGTCGACGCCTGTGCGTCGACGGCCGTCCGGACGCTGGACGGACGGGTCCTCCGGCACGAGGCGACGGACGCGGGGCTCGCGGTCGCCCTCGACCGACCGCTGTCCGCGGAAGACCCCCTGGTCGTCGTGCTCGACCACGTCGCGGCACGCTGACCCGTAGCGTGGCGGCGGTGGTCCGCCTCCCCACGCTCGAGCAGGCGCGCGCGCTGCTGCGTGCGGAGGCCGCCCGGCCGGCCGGTCGCTGGGCGCGCCGGTGGGCTCGGCGCCTGTGGCACGAGTTCCGGGAGGACCACTGCCAGCAGCTGGCCGCCGCGATCTCGTACCACGTGTTGTTCTCGATCTTCCCGCTGGCGATCGCCGCGGCCGGGCTGCTCGGCCTGGTGGCACACGGGGCCCAGGACACGGACGCGATCGTCGACCACATCACGAGTGTCGTGCCGCTGAGCGGCCAGGGCCGGCAGCAGCTGCACGACCTGCTCGCCTCGCTCCAGGGGCGGGTCGGGGCGCTCGGTCTGCTGGGCTTCGTCGGCGTGCTCTACTCCGCCAGCGGCGTCATGGCCGCCATCCGGACCGCGGTCAACATCGCGTGGGACACCGGAGAACAGCGGCCGTTCCTGCGCGGCAAGGCAGTCGACCTGCTGCTCGTCGGGTCCGCCTTCGTCCTCGTCGCCGTTGCGGTCGCCGTCACCGCCGCCACCGACTACGCCCGGCGCAGCAGCCAGCACCTGCCGCACGCGCTCTCGCTCGTGAGCGGCCCGTTCTGGACCGCCGTATCCGTCGTGGTCGCGCTCGCCCTGCTCACCGGCACCTTCCTGTTCCTCTACCGGGTCGTCCCGGCCGTCACCCCGCGCATCCGCGACATCTGGCCGGGCGCGGTGTTCGCGGCGCTCGCCTTCGAGGCGCTCCAGTTCGGGTTCTCGCTCTACCTCGCGCACTTCGCCCACTACAACCGGGTGTACGGGTCGCTCGGCGTCGTGATCGCGTTCCTGGTCTTCGTGTACGTCGTCAGCATGGCCTTCCTGCTCGGCGCCGAGATCGCCTCGGAGCGCCCGCGTATGCGCGCCGTCGCCCGGTCCGCCTCAGTGCAGGTGCCCGCCCGCAGCGAGCAGCACGACATCGATGCCGACCGCCGCGATCAGGCCGCCGAACGGCAGGCGGCTCCCCGGGCGGCGCAGCCAGGCGGGCACCGTGACGAGGAGAGCCGCGACGGCGACGGCGAGCCCGGCCCATCGCAGCGCTGAGGGCGGTCCGGGTGGGCCGGTCACCACGACGAGCGACGCCCCGGCGACGAGGGCGGCGGACGCGGCCAGGCTGGCCGGTGCGCCGAGGCGGTGCGGGAGTCCGACCACGCCGGTCTCGCGGTCGTCGGCCAGGTCCGGCAGGACGTTCGTCAGGTGCGCTGCGAGCCCCAGTAACGCCCCGGCCGCGACCGCCCACGCCGCCGGGCCCGGATGCCCCGGAGCGGCGAGCGTCGCGACCGCGGGCAGGGCGCCGAAGCTGAACGCGTACGGCACGGCCGACAGCCAGGTCGCCTTCAGCCCCAGGTTGTACGCCCACCCGCTCGCGACCGTCGCGAGGTTCAGCACCGCTGCGCGCCACCCGAGGGTGCACGACAGCGCCACCAGCGCGGCGAGCGCGACGACGGTGGCCGCGTCCACGACGCGCGGCGAGACCGCGCCGGTCGCGAGCGGCTTGTCGGCCCGCCCGACCCGTCGGTCCCGGGCGGCGTCGAGGCGGTCGTTCGACCAGCCGATCGACAGCTGCCCGGCGAGGACCGCGAGGGCCAGCAGCGTGGACGTCCCGGCGCCGTCACCGGCGACGACCGCGAGCACCGCCGAGAACGCGGTCACCGCCACCACCGGCGCCGGGTGGCAGGCGCGGACCAGCCCGGCCGCGGCCGCGCGCAGCCCGGCCCGTGTCACGGGCTCATCCTGGTCCGGAGCGTCGCCTCGCGCTTCGAGGGCGCGGCGGCCTCGGCCGCCTACGCTCGGGGCATGAGCGGCGGCGTACGCCTCGGCGTCATGGGCGGGACGTTCGACCCGATCCACCACGGCCACCTGTCGGCCGCGTCCGAGGTGGCCGCCGAGTTCGGCCTGGACGAGGTCGTCTTCGTGCCGACAGGACGTCCGTACCAGAAGGGGGGTCAGGAAAGTGCCCCCGAAGACCGATACCTGATGACTGTGATAGCAACTTCGGCCGACCCGCGCTTCTCGGTCAGCCGCGTCGACATCGACCGGCCCGGACCGACGTACACGCGCGACACGCTCGCGGACCTCCAGCGCGAGCGGGGGCCCGAGGCCGAGCTGTTCTTCATCACCGGGGCGGACGCCCTGGCCCAGATCCTCACCTGGCGCGACGTCGACGCCCTCGTCGCGGCCGCCCACTTCGTCGGCGTGACCCGGCCCGGGTACGACGCCGAGCTGCCGGAGGGCCTGCCGCGGGACGCGGTCAGTCTGCTGGAGGTGCCGGCGCTGGCGATCTCCTCGACCGACTGCCGGGAGCGGGTGCGGGCGGGCCTGCCGATCCGCTACCTCGTGCCGGACGGCGTGGTGACCTACATCGACAAGCGCGGGCTGTACGCGCCGTGAGCGAGCACACGCCGTACTTCGCGCCACCCGCGCCGCCGGCCGCGTCGCGCGACCTCGATCCGGAGACCAAGGCCGCGCTCGACCATCTGGTGGAGGCCGAGTCGGGGCGGCTCGCGCCCACCCGGCCGGCCGACCCGCACTCCGCTCCGGTGGTCGTCGAGCCGCCCGAGCCGGAGGCGGTGGACACCGAGCCCGTCGTCGTCGAGCCGCCGGAGCCCGACATGGTGAAGCCGCCCGAGCCGGACGTGCTGGAAGAGCCGGCTGACGCGGTGCTGCCGGACGACGCCGAGCCCGAGGCCGCCGTCGGGATCGCGGCTGGACACGTGCTGCCCACCACGGCGACCGAGAACGGAGCACCACCGGGGCTGCGCGCCCAGCGGCGGGACCAGCGCCACCGCCGGCGGCGCACCACGCGGTTCGGTGCGCTGGCGCTGATCCTCGTCGCGGCCCTCGTGGTCGCGCTCGTGGTGGGCCTCCAGTCGCGCCATCCGCACCACGTGGCCCCCGTGGCCGCCCGGACCCAGCAGACCCTGCTCCTGGGCATCGGCTCGACCGGCCAGCCCGCCCAGTCGGTGGTGCTGCTCGCGGCGGACACCGACGGGTCGGGCGCCGGCATGCTGATCCCCTCGGGCACGATCGTGGACGGGCCCGGCAACACCGTGGGCGGGTCCTACGACATCGCGCCGGCGGCCGAGTTCTCCGGTGCGGTCTCGGACCTGCTCGGCGTCACGGTGGACGCGACCTGGCGGCTCACTCCGGCGGGTCTCGCCGCGCTGGTGAACCAGGTCGGCGGCATCACGGTCACCGTGGACCAGGCCATCAACACACCCGGGCTGGTGCTGGCGCCCGGTCCGCAGCAGCTCAGCGGCGCGCAGGCGGCGGCGTACGCGACGTATGTCGGCGCTCAGACCCAGCAGGCGGGGCTGAACCGGACGCGGCTGGTGTTCGACGCCATCCTGGCGAAGCTCCCGCCCCGTGCGGGCCTCACGCCGCTCATCGGGTCGCTGGCCGCGAACTCGACCAGCACGTGGACGCCGACGCAGCTCGCGGCGTTCCTGACGCGGCTGAAGGGCAGCACCCTCGTCGACAACGAGTCGATCCTGCCGGTGACCCCCCTCGACACCGGTGCGAGCACGCAGTCGTACGGGCTCAACGCGGCGGCTGCCACGACGGCGATCTCCGCGGCCTTCGGCCCGTCGCTCTTGCGTGACCACGGCGCGGTGGGGACGCGGGTGCAGATCGTCAACGACTCGGGACGCCCCGGTCTCGCGACCAGTGCCCGGGCGAAGCTGTCCGCCCATCAGCTGACGTTCGTCCGCGCCGTGAACGACAAGCCGTTCCACCAGTACACGCGGTCGGCCGTCCTCGTGTTCGACTCCAGCCCGCAATCGATCGCGTTCGGGCATCGCGTCGCCGCGGCCCTCGGCCTGCCGGACGCCCCCGTCCTCGTGAGCACGCAGAAGACCGGCGTCGCGGACGCGATCGCCGTCCTCGCCAACGACTACGTCTCCTGACGCCCGCGGCCGAGAAGGCCGGTGTTGCGGGGCCCGCATGAGAGGCTTGTCGGCGTGACCGCGACCGACAGCGCCCTGGACCTGGCGCTTGCCGCCGCCCAGGCCGCCGCGGACAAGCAGGCCGTCGACGTCCTGGTCCTCGACGTCAGCGAGCGGCTCGCGCTCACCGACTGCTTCGTCCTCGCGTCCGCGCCGAACGAGCGGCAGGTCGGGTCGATCGTCGACGAGGTTTCCGCGCGCCTGCGCGAGCAGGGCGTGAAGCCGCTGCGCCGCGAGGGCGAGTCCGACAGGCGCTGGGTGCTGCTGGACTTCGGCGACGTCGTCGTTCACGTCCTGCACACCGAGGAGCGCGAGTTCTACGCGCTCGAGCGGCTCTGGAAGGACTGCCCGGAAGTGCCGTTCACCGACGCGGCGCTCCGCGCGTCGCAGTCCTGAGGTGCCGACCCTCCTGCTGGTACGCCACGGCCAGACCGACTGGAACCTCGAGCAGCGCGGGCAGGGTCGGGCGGACATTCCGCTGAACGAGACCGGCCGGGCGCAGGCCGTCGAGGCGGGCGCGGCGATCGCTGCCCTGAAGCCCGCCCGGGTGTGGTCGTCGACCTCGTCCCGTGCGTACGACACCGCGCAGGCGATCGGGCTGCCGGTCACCGCCGACGAGCGGTTGTGCGAGATCGACCTGGGTGCGTACGAGGGCAAGCTGATGAGCGAGTGGGAGGCCGACGAGCCGGACGAGTACGCCCGCAACCTCGCGGGGTACGACGTCCGGCGCGGTGGGGGCGAGCTGAACAGCGAGGTGGGGGAGCGGGCCTTCCCGGCGCTCGTCGAGGCGCTGGACGCGACCCCGGCCGACGGCCTGCTGGTCGTCGTCAGCCACGGCGGAACGATCCGTGCGCTGCTGCGAATCCTGCTCGACCTGCCGCCGTCGCCCTGGTCGCATCTCGGCGCGCTGGGCAACACCGGCTGCGCCCTGCTCGACCACGACGAGCACGGCCGCGGGTGGCGCCTGCTCGCGTACGGCGTCCGCGCCACCGACCTGCGCCGCCCGGCCCGCGCACGCTGACGCTCCGCACCGGGCGTACGGTGCGCCCGTACCATCTCGGGAGGCGGCATGCGTGCACACATCCACACCCGCCGGCAGGGCCGGAGCGGGCGCGTCGTCGCGGTGGCCGGGGCCGCCGGCCTCGCCGCGGCGGCACTCGTGGGATGCGGCGCCGCCGCGAACCACTCCGCGGCCCCGACCGGCCACGTCCTGCTGGTGGGTACCTTTCACGGGCACGCAGGCCACTACACGACGATCCAGGCTGCGGTCGACGCGGCCAAGCCGGGTGACTGGATTCTCATCGCGCCGGGCGACTACCACGCGCAGGCCGACCTCAGCGGCAAGCACGCGGGCGGCGGCTCGGGCGGTAGCGGGTACGGCGGCGCCAGCAGTGGGAGCGGCTACGGCAACAGCGGGGGCTTCGGCGGCGTCCTCATCACCACGTCGGGGATCCACCTGCGCGGTATGAGCCGCTCGGCCGTCGTCGTCGACGGCACCAAGCCCGGCAGTCCGCAGTGCAGCGCCGCAGCGGCCGACCAGCAGCTCGGCGCGACCGGACCGGACGGAAAGCCCTTGGGACGTAACGGAATCGTGGTCTACCAGGCCAACAACGTCAGCATCGACAACCTGACCGTGTGCAACTTCCTGGCCGGCAGCGGCTCGTCCGGCAACGGCATCTGGTGGAACGGCGGCGCCGAGTCCGGGCAGATCGGCCTGCACGGGTACGAGGGCAGTTACCTGACCGCGACCTCGACCTACTTCGGCGGCGAGGACACCGCTGCGACGTACGGCATGTTCTCGTCCAACTCCGCCGGGGCGGGTTCGTGGAACCAGTTCTACGCCAGCAACTTCAACGACTCGGGCATGTACGTCGGGGCTTGCAAGCAGGCGTGTGACGTGACGGTCGACCATGCGTGGATGGAGTTCAACGCGCTGGGGTACTCGGGCACGAACTCCGGTGGCGCCGTCGTCATCGAGAACTCGCAGTTCGACAACAACCAGGACGGCCTCGACACCAACACACAGATCGATGGGGACCCGCCCGCGCCGCAGAACGGCGACTGCCCGGGCGGCGCGACCAGCCCGATCACGCACACTCGTTCGTGCTGGGTGTTCCTGCACAACAACGTGCACGACAACAACAACCCGAACGTACCGGAGGCCGGGTCCGCCAGCGCCGGTCCGACCGGGACCGGCATGACGGTCTCCGGCGGCACGAACGACACCGTGATGGACAACACCTTCACCAACAACGGTGCGTGGGGAATCCTGTTCGTGCCTTACCCGGACAGCAGCCCGGCGGTGCTCGGCCAGACCTGCGCCGGCACCGGAGGCGTCGCCCACCAGGGCCTCGGCTGCGTGTACGACCCCGAGGGCGATGCCCTGCTGCACAACACCTTCAGCCACAACGGCTTCTTCGGAAACCCGAGCAACGCCGACTTCGGCCAGATCACGCTGGACCCGGGACAGCCGCAGAACTGCTTCGCCGGCAACGACGCACCCGACGGGAGCACACCCTCGAACCTGGAGACCGTCCAGCCCACCTGCGGCGCCGTCACCACCGCGGCCAACACGGGTGGAGCGCTGCTGGCACAGGTGTTGTGCGACACCGGTTTCGGTGGCTGCCCGGCGGACGCGCACTACCCGAAGGCGACGGGCGTCGTGATGCACCCGCTTCCGCCGGGCCTGCCATCGATGCCGGATCCCTGCCAGGGTGTTCCCGACAACCCCTGGTGCTCGCACGGAAGGCCGATCACGTGACTCTCGACCTGGACGCGGTGGGCCGCAGTGCTGGTCCGTCGGAGGTCAGCTGGACCTCCACCGATGCCCTGCTGTACGCGCTCGGAGTCGGCGCCGGGCAGGCCGACCCGCTGGCCGAACTCGAGCTGACGACGGAGAACACCGCCGGCGTCGAGCAGGTGATCCTGCCGACGTACGCGATCCTGCTCGGCCAGAAGGCCCGCGGCCTGCACGTCGGGTTCGGCGACTTCGACCGGACGAAGCTCGTGCACGCGGAGCAGTCCCTGACGCTGCACCGCGCGCTGCCTGTCGAGGGCTCGGCGAAGCTCACGTCGACGCTCACCGGCATCTACGACAAGGGCGCCGGCGCGCTCGTCACGACCACGACCGAGGGCGTGCTCGCCGACTCCGGCGAGCCGCTCTTCGCGACAACGAGCGCCGCGTTCATCCGCGGCGAGGGTGGCTTCGGAGGCGACCGGGGCAGCGCGCCGGAGTGGGCCGTACCGGACGGCAAGCCCGACCACGAGGTCACGGTCGCGACACGCCCCGACCAGGCGCTGCTCTACCGCCTGACCGGCGACCGCAACCCGCTGCACTCGGACCCGTCGTTCGCGGGGCGCGGCGGGTTCAGCCGCCCGATCCTGCACGGGCTGTGCACGTACGGGATCACCGCTCGCGTGCTGTTGCAGGCCATCGGCGCCCGGCCGGCCGACTTGGCGTCGATCACCGGACGGTTCACGTCGCCGGTCCTGCCCGGTGACGCCCTCACGGTGAACGTGTGGAGCGACGGCGGGACCCACCGGTTCCGGGTGACCGGTGCGGACGGCGCCACGGTGCTGGACCGGGGAGCTGTGACCACCCGCTGACGTGCAGCGCGGCGGCCTCGGTGCCCCGGCCGTGACGACCGGGTAGTGTTTGACGTCGCTCCCACGGGAGCGCGACCCGGGGCTGTGGCGCAGCTGGTAGCGCACCACACTGGCAGTGTGGGGGTCAGGGGTTCGAGTCCCCTCAGCTCCACTCGTGTTTCGTATTCGAACTTGGTCGGGACGAAGAGGCTCTCAAAGGGCTGGCGGTAGACGACTCTCGCGGCGTGACCTTGCCTGCTCGCGACGGAGACCGAGACCCGGGCCCCGCGTAGGGGTCCGGTTCCGCCGGATTGGGCCGATGATTTGGGTGGAAGGTACGGGCCATCCGCAGAGGAGCCGCCATGGAGCCCCAGTCCCTGAGCCTCGACGAGCTCGTCGATACCGCCACGGCGGATGTTGCCGTCTCCCGCGAGCGCTCTCGACGGCACCGGCTGCTGCGCGTGGCCGTGCCCGCGTCGGCGGTCGCCGTCTGGATGTGGGTACGGGTGCTGACCGGTCAGCCCCCCTATCCTGGCGCCCCTCATCTGCCTGCGCAGATCGCGACCATGGCGCCGCTCCTGTTGCTCGTGGTGATCCTTGGGGTGGCACTGCTGGCACCCCTGCTGGCCGCCGGCCGGTCCCCGCATGTCCTCTACCGGTCGAGCGAGATCGACACGTCGTTCGCCGACGTGAAGGGCGCGCCGGTCGTCGTGGAGGAGGTGGTCAAGACCCTCAACCTCTTCCTAACGCACAAGACGTTCACCGACCAGCTCGGGGGGACGCCCCGCCGGGCCATCTTGTTCGAGGGACCACCGGGTACGGGCAAGACCTACCTCGCCAAGGCGATGGCTCGCGAGGCTGGGGTTCCGTTCCTGTTCGTGTCCTCGTCGGCGTTCCAGTCGATGTACTACGGACAGACCAACCGCAAGATCAGGTCGTACTTCAAGGCGTTGCGCAAGGCGGCGCGCCGGGAGGGCGGTGCCATCGGCTTCATCGAGGAGATCGACGCCGTCGGAGCCTCGCGGTCGGGCATGGGAGGCGCGCGGGGCGAAGGCATCACGGGTGTGGTGAACGAGCTGCTCGTGCAGATGCAGTCCTTCGACGAGCCGCCCACCTCGGCCCGGTTCCGCAACGCCCTGATCGAAGTGGTGAACGCCTTCCTGCCGACCCATCGTCAGGTCCGCAAGCACACGAGCGTGCCCGCAAACGTGCTGGTTGTCGGTGCCACCAACCGGTCCAAGGACCTCGATCCAGCGTTGCTGCGCCCCGGTCGTTTCGACCGTTCGATCTACTTCGACCTGCCGAGCAGGAGTGGCCGCCGGGAGATCATCGACTACTACCTGGACAAGAAGGCTCACGACGACGAGCTGGGTACCCCGGGCATGCGGGACCGGCTGGCTGCCATGACCGCCGGCTACTCGCCGGTGATGATCGAGCACGTGCTCGACGAGGCGCTGGTGTGGGCGCTGCGGCGAGGCGCCGGAGCCATGTCGTGGCAGGACGTCGCGCGGGCGAAGATGACCGAGGAGATCGGCCTGGCCCAGCCGGTCGAGTACACCGAGGCGGAGCGCCGCACGATCGCCACGCACGAGTCCGGCCATGCGGTCGTGGCCTGGCTGACCGGCACGGGCCGGAAGCTCGAGGTCCTGTCCATCATCAAGCGCAAGGACGCCCTGGGCCTGCTGTCCCATTCCGACCTGGAGGAGCGCTGGCTCACCTCGCGGACCGAGCTCGAGGCCCTCGTCCGCATCGCACTGGGCGGCATGGTCGCCGAGGAGATCTTCTTCGGCGAGACGACGTCCGGTCCGGCATCCGACCTGCGGGCCGCGACGACGTACGCCGCGATGATGGTGGGCAGCCTCGGGATGGCCGGCAGCCTGTTCTCGTACGAGGCCATCGAAGGGCCGCCGAGCAACGTCGTCGCGAAGCTGGCGGCCAGCGACGAGGGGCGCGCCCGGGTGGAGGCGCTGCTGGAGCACGCCCGCGGCGACGTGCGGGTGATGCTCGCGGACCACCGGCACCTCGTCGAAGGCCTGCGGGACGAATTGCTGACGCGCGAGGAACTGATCGGCGACGAGATCACCGACGCCCTCGCGGCCCTGTCGGCGCCGCCGGCCGTCGGAGAGCTGGATCCGCCCGCCGACTGGAGCCACACGTGATCGCCTGACCCGCTATGTGCCGTGCCGGCGGTCCGTCCTAGATCGTTGGCGGGAGGCGCTCAGGTGGTCCACAGTGCGCCTATGCGGATGCTGATGCTGATGCTGATGCGGCTGCGGGTGCTGTGGCTGGCCGTCCTGTTCGCCGCGGTGAGCCTGGCCACCCGCATCATCGATGTGACGGCCGCGCCCCTGCATCGGCGGCTGCTGGACCTGGTGGGGCTCGCGAGCCTGACCCTCGCCGGCGTCGCCCTGCTGGCGGCCATCCTCGAACAACGCCAGGGGGACCGGGCCGCGGCCGAGAGCAGCGCGGTGCGCCGGCTCGCCCGGCTCGAGCAGATCATGGCGATCCCCTTCGCCACCGAGTCCCTGGACGACCTCCTGCCCGAGATGGCGGTCCGCCTGCGACAAGCGCTCGAGTCGGACTTCGCCGCCGTGCTGCTGGTCGAGGACGGCGCCCTCGCCGTGAAGGTGTCCTCGGGAGCCGACGAAGCAGCCGACGTCGGCACCGTCGTCCCGCCCGGCGCAGGCCTGGTGGGACGCGTGCTTCAGGACGGGAACACCCGGGCGTGGGGTTCGCTGGACCCGAACAGGGTGGCCCTGCCGAGTCTGGCCGGCGGGCTCGAGTCGGCCGCGGCCGCGGCACTGGTCGCCGGTGGCGCGGTGATCGGTGTCGTCGCGGTGGGGAGCAAGTCCCGGAGCCGCTACGACGACGCGCGGCTGGCCGTCCTCGACTTCGCCGCCGAGCGGCTCGCCGGCGCCGTGCAGCGGGCCCAGCTCCGCGAGTCGGAGCGGCGCGCCTCGCTCGGCGCGGAAC
>DASVGV010000003.1:0-4158 GCA_036379355.1 Mycobacteriales bacterium
CGGCATCGAAGCGGAAGGGTGAACGACGTTGTCCACAGAGGAGCAGATCCGCGACGTCCTCGCGCAGCACGCCAGTCTCGTGGTCGATGCGACCACCGTGAGCGCCCACGACAACCTCTACCCCCTGGGCATGACCCTCTCATGCCAGCGCCCGCGTCACGCTCGCGCTGGAGGGCGCGTTCGACGTCGAGATCCCCGGAAGCTACCTGCGCAAGGAGACGTTCGAGTCGGTCGCGTCGATCGGCGAGCTCCTCCGCGCGATCTGCCCGGCCCACCGCGACCACGGTCGCCCGCGAACCTCGTCGTACGAGGCACATCCGGCCGCCAGGGTCGGACACGTGCACCCGCCAGCCAGGCGGCGTGTCGACCAGGGCGACGTTCCCGCGCGCGTGGTGGGTGCGCCCCCGCTCGCCGCGTACGAGGCGCCCGCGCTGACCAGAACCCCGGCGACGAGCAGGAAACACGTGCCAGGGCGGGCCCAGTGCGGAAGGCTCGCCGTCATGTCCGTCGTGGTGATCGCCGACTCGCTGGCTTTCCACGGACCCGAGCGGGCCGAACCGATCGACGACCCGCGCCTGTGGCCGAACCTCATGGGGGTACGGCTGGGCGTCGAGGTGGAGGTCTTCGCGCGCCAGGGCTGGACCGCGCGCGAGGCGTGGTGGGCGCTGTCGCGGGACCCGCGGATCTGGCCACTGCTGCCGAAGGCGGAGGCGGTCCTGCTGGCGACCGGTGGTATGGACAAGCTGCCGACGGCACTGCCGTCGTACCTGCGGAGCGGTCTGTCGTACCTGCCGACGGAGAAGTCGCGAAGGCTGGCCCGCCGGGCCTATCTCGCCGTGAACCCGGTCGCGATCCGCCTGGTGGGTGGCCCGTTCCGCACTCTGGGCCAGCGCCAGACCGACGCCTACCACTCGCGGTGCGTGGCCGCACTGCGCGCGCTCCGGCCGGACCTGCCCGTCGCCGGCGTGGTCGTGCACGACTGGTCCAGCCCGTACTACCCCAGCAACCACACCCACGCGGCCGCTGTTGCGGCGACGGTCGCGTGGGCGGCACGGGAGCGGATTCCGCTGGCCGACTGGGCGACCGCCGTCGCGCCCTTCGCTCCGCACGGACTGAACCCCGATGGGATGCACCTCGGGTGGGCGGCGCATGCCGCGGTCGCCGAGGCGACCGCCGAGGTCTTGGCGCCGCTGCTGCGCGCCGAGTGACCGGATCAGCCTCCATACGTGGCCTTACGGCGCCACCGACGGGACGCGCCCACGGCCGAGGCCGGCACGCCCCGGCGTTTGGAGGCGACTCTGGTCACCGTCCAGCGAGCGGTCCGCGGGACGCGGCTCGATACTCTCGCCGTCGTGACCGGCCCCGACGAGTACGCCCCGCACCAGTTCGAGGACAAGTGGCTGGCGCGCTGGGAAGGCGCAACGCTGCGCCGCGAGGGGGCCGAGAAGCGCTACGTGCTCACGATGTTCAGCTACCCGTCCGGGGACCTGCACATGGGGCACGGCGAGGTGTACGCGATCTCCGACGCGTGGGCGCGGTTCACCTACATGCGCGGGTACGACGTGCTGTTCCCGGTCGGCTTCGACTCCTTCGGGCTGCCGGCCGAGAACGCGGCGATCAAGCGCGGCGCGGACCCGGCGCAGTGGACCTACGCCAACATCGAGACGCAGTCGGAGTCCTACCGCCGCTACGGCATGGCGGCGGACTGGTCGCGGCGGCTGGCGACCTCCGACCCGGAGTACTACCGCTGGACGCAGTGGCTGTTCCTGCGGCTGTTCGAGAAGGGCCTGGCCTACCGGCGGGAGAGCCAGGTCAACTGGTGCCCGAACGACCAGACTGTGCTGGCCAACGAGCAGGTCGTCCAGGGTCGCTGCGAGCGGTGCGGCGCGCAGGTCACCAAGCGGTCCCTGACGCAGTGGTACTTCAAGATCACCGAGTATGCGCAGCGGCTGCTCGACGACATGGACCTGTTGGCCGGGCAGTGGCCGGAGTCGGTGCTGGCGCAGCAGCGCAACTGGATCGGCCGGTCGGAGGGCGCCTACGTCGACTTCGCGATCGAGGGCCGCGCCGATCCGGTGACGGTGTTCACCACCCGCCCGGACACGCTCGGCGGCGCGACGTTCTTCGTGGTCGCCGCCGACGCCCCGCTGGCCGACGAGCTGTGCGCGCCCGGTCAGCGGGAGCAGTTCGAGGCGTACCGCGCGCAGGTGCAGACGCTGTCGGAGGTCGAGCGCCAGGAGACCCAGCGCGAGAAGACCGGCGTCTCTCTCGGTGTGCACGCGACGAATCCCTTGACCGGGGAGCAGATCCCGGTGTGGGCAGCCGACTACGTCCTTGCCGAGTACGGCACCGGCGCGATCATGGCTGTTCCCGCGCACGACCAGCGCGACCTGGACTTCGCCCGGGCCTTCGACCTTCCGGTCCGCGTGGTCGTCGACACGGGTGAGCCGGACCCGGCGGAGTCGGGCGTGGCCACGACGGGCGAGGGCGTCCACGTGAGCTCCGGCGTGCTCGACGGTCTCGGCAAGGACGACGGCATCGCCGCGGCGATCGCCGAGGTGGAGCGAGCCGGTACGGGACGGGGCACGGTCATCTACCGGCTGCGGGACTGGCTGCTCTCGCGCCAGCGCTACTGGGGCGCGCCGATCCCCGTCGTCTACTGCCCACGGTGCGGCGAGGTGGCCGTCCCTGACGACCAGCTGCCCGTGCTGCTGCCCCCGACGTCCGAGGTCGACCTCACGCCGAAGGGTGAGTCGCCGCTGGCCACCGCACACGACTGGGGCGCCGTCGACTGCCCGGACTGCGGCGGCCCGGCCCGCCGCGACACCGACACCATGGACACGTTCGTCGACTCCTCGTGGTACTTCCTGCGCTACTGCTCGCCGGGCCTGGACACCGCTCCGTTCGATCCGGAAGACGTGGCCGCGTGGATGCCGGCTCGGCCGTACATCGGCGGCAAGGAGCACGCGATCCTGCACCTGCTCTACGCACGCTTCTTCACCAAGGCTCTGTACGACCTCGGCCTCGTCGAGGTCGTCGAGCCGTTCGCCCAGCTGATCAACCAGGGCGAGGTCATCAACGAGGGCCGGGGGATGAGCAAGTCCCTCGGCAACGGCGTCGACCTGGGTGCGGAGCTGACCCGGTACGGCGTGGATGCGGTGCGCGTCACGATGCTGTTCGCGTCGCCGCCCGAGGACGACATCGACTGGGCCGACGTGTCCCCGGCGGGGGCCGGCAAGTGGCTCAAGCGGGTCTGGCAGCTCGCGGCCGATGTTGCCGCCGGCGCCGGCCGCGACGTCGAGCCGGCGACCGAACGGGCGGTGGCGCGCCTCGTCGACGAGGCCACCCACCTCATGGAAGGACATCGGTTCAACGTCGCGATCGCCCGGTGCATGGAGCTGACGAACCTGCTGCGCAAGGCGCACGACGCCGGCGAGGACGCTCGCCCCGGCACCGAGATGCTGGTCACGATGATCGCGCCGTTCGCGCCGTACACCGCAGACGAGGCGTGGGAACGCCTGGGCAACAAGGGCTTTGCGACGCGCCAGGACTGGCCGTCGGTCGACTCCGATTTGCTCGTCGAGGACCTGGTCACCTGCGTGGTCCAGGTGTCGGGGAAGGTCCGGGCCCGCCTCGAGGTGCCCCCGTCGATCGGCGCCGACGAGCTGCGCGAGCGGGCGCTGGCGGCGGCGGAGGCTGCGCTCGGGGGCCGGGACGTCGCCAAGGTGATCGTACGGGCGCCCACGCTGGTCAGCGTGGTGCCCGCATGACCACGTTCCGGGACAGCCTTCTCGAGGCGGGCGTCCTCGTCGCAGGCGGCAGCCCCGGCGTGTACGGCCGCTCCAAGGCGTTCGAGGACGTCGTGTCCGGCATCTCCGACCTTGTCCGGGCGCAGGCTCCCGACAGCACGACGACGCTGCACTTCCCCCGGTAACGGGTCGAGGAGCTGAAGTTCGAGCTGGTGTGCGAGGTCGCGAATGCCGATGCTCCGACCGCGATGACGTCGGCGAACCTGCACCGCGACCACCTCGGCGCGGACTTCGCCATCACACTGCCGGACGGGTCGCCGGCGCACAGCGCGTGCATCGGCTTCGGCCTGGAACGCATCACCCTCGCGCTCCTGCGCCACCATGGCGTCTCCGTCGACGCCTGGCCCGC
>DASVGV010000004.1:0-3637 GCA_036379355.1 Mycobacteriales bacterium
CTTCACCACACGTACGGGCAGGTTCTGCAGCAGGGTCAGGGACGAGTAGCCGGTGCCGAAGTCGTCCAGGGCCAGGGTGACGCCGAGGTCGCGCAGGGCGGCCATGTCCTCCAGGACCGACGAGCTGGCCTGCAGGACTGCTGTCTCGGTGATCTCCAGGTGCAGGCGGGCGGGGTCCAGCCCGCTGCCGGCGAGAGTCCGTGCGACGAGGTCGACGAACCCGGGTCGTTGCAGCTGGAGCGGCGAGGTGTTGACCGCGACCGTGGTTCCCGGCGCCATCAGCGCGACCGCGTCGCGACACGAGCGGTCGAGCATCCAGGTGCCCAGCGACCCGATCAGCCCGCTCGCCTCGGCAATGTGCAGGAACATCTCGGGCACCATCAGGCCGCGCTCGGCGTGCGCCCAACGCACCAGCGCCTCGTAGCCGGTGGTCTCGCCGGAGGGCAGGGACACGATGGGCTGGTAGTAGGCGCGGAGCTCGCCCGACCCCACCGATGCGCGCAGCTCCCGCTCGAGAGCCAGGTCCTCGACGCTGGCGGCGTGGTCGCTGGCCGGGTCGTACAGCGTCACGCAGGCGCGGCCGCTGCGCTTCGACCGGGCCAGGGCCATGTCCGCCCGCATCATGAAGTCGTCCGGAGACTCGCCGGATAGGCCGGTGGCCGCGCCGACGCTGACGGTCACCGTGTGCCGGTGCGCGCCCAGGTCGATCGGCTCCTGCAGCACGCGGACCAGCTTCTCGGCGATGTCGACGAGCCGCTCGCCGTCCCGCACCCCCTCGATGACGACGAGGAACTCGTCCCCGCCGGTGCGGCCGATGAGGTCGTCGTCGCGCAGGTTCCGGCGCAGCCGGTCGGCGACGCTGGCGATGAGCCGGTCGCCCGCGGTGTGGCCGAGGCTCTCGTTGACGTGCTTGGTGCGGTCCAGGTCGATCAGCAGCAGCCCGACGTGGGCGGCGGGCTGCTCGGCGAGCGCGCGGTCCACCCACTCGCGGGTCAACCAGCGGTTGGGCAGCCCGGTGAGGTCGTCGTTCATCGCCTTGGCGGCGAGCGCGAGCTCGGCGTCCCGTGCGGAAGTGATGTCCTCGACCTGCACCATCACGCCGTGCACGGCACCGTCCTCGTCCGGCAGGCCGGCGAGGGACATGCGGACGAGCGCGTCGGCGCCGTTCGTGCCAGACAGCGTCCGCTCGCAGTCGTACGCGCCACGCCGCCCGATCAGCAGCTCTTGCCAGTGCGGCATCTCGGTCACCGTCTGGCCGGCGGCGCAGAGCGCGTCGAGCGGCATGCCGACGATCGCGTCGCCGCTGCGGCCGGCGAGACCCGCCAACCGGTCATTGGCCAGGACGATGGTGCCGTCGTTGCCGACCAGCGCCGCACCGATCGGCGAGTGGTCGAACGCACGCCGCCAGCCGAGCCCGGCAGCGCGCAGCACGCCCCCGCCCAGGCCGGCCTGCGGGGACGCGCTCACCACCGACATGCCCCTCCTCCGGTCGACACCTCTGTGACCATCGACCGCGCAGGTGGGCGTCTTGACCCGTCCGCGGAGCCGACGGCCGGCGTCAGGACGGGCCTACGGGGCGAAGCCGTACGAGCGGACCGGCCGCAGGCGCAGGACCAGGCGCTTCTCCCGCACCATTGCGGTCCGGTAGTCGTCCCAGTCCTCGTGCTCGCCGGCGATCGCGCGGTACAGGTCGACGAGGTCGTCGGCCGCGGCGTCGTGCGGGTCGGTGGTCACCGCACCCAGGTCCGCGTCGCCCTCCAGGACGACGTAGCCGCGGAAGTTCGGCGGGGTCACCTCGAACGCCACCCGCGGGTCACGGCGCATGTTGTGGGTCTTGGCCCGGTCGTCGGTCAGCGAGACGCGGATCGTGTCGCCGTCCCACGCGTACCCGACGTTGGACAGCTGCGGGCGCCCGTCCCGCTTGATCGTCGCGAGGATGCCGGTTCCAGCCGGATGCAGGAGCGTCATCGGATCGGCCATGGTCCGGCATCCTGCCACCGGGGGCCGGCCGGGATGCGGCGCTCTGCGCCGCGAGACCGATGACGACGAGCGCCATCGGCAGCGTGTAGTGGTTGAAGAACGACTGCTTGTTCGTCACGTCGACGGCCAGCTCGACGAGGGCGCCGCCGACGGCGAAGCCCGCCGCGGTGCGGGGCAGGCGCGTCAACGCGAGGACGTACGCCCCGAGCACCGCGGCGGCGGCGAGCCAGAAGCCCACCCGCTGCCCGTGGTGCAGCAGCAGCGCGGGGATCCCGAGCTCGGTTCCGAGCACCGGGTAGTGCAGCTGGTACGCGACGGCGTCGTGCCACAGGTGACCCGGTCCGGCAACGAACCATGGCAGCACCAGCACGACGCCGAGGACAACCGCGCGCAGGGTGCGGCGCCAGCCGAAGGCCGGCCACACCACTGCCAGGGGGACCAGCAACGCGGCGTGCTGCTTGGTGGCCAGCGCCAGCGCGAACAGCACGACCGCCGCCCCCGGACGGCCGCGGTGCGCGGCGAGCACCATGCCGGCGAACAAGGCGATGAGCAGCGGCTCGGTCCACGACTGCTCGAGGCCGAATGCGAACAGCGGGTAGGTCACCAGCAGCAGCCCGTACGCCGGGCGTCCGAGCCGTGCCACCAGACCCGCGGCAGCGAGGTCGGCCACCAGCAGTCCGGCACGGACGTCGCCGGCCACCAGGCGGAACGGCCAGAGCAGCACGGACGTCCAGGGCAGGTACGGGTACACGTCCTGCAGCTGGCCTGCCGGCGAGCCGTGCCAGGTCGCGCGGTACATGTCCGCGGTGAACAGGTGGTGCGCCGACTGCTGGAGCAGCACGTGGACGTCGATCGCCGGCGCCGGTGCGGCGATGATCCGCGCGGCTCCGCACACGGCGACGGCCGCGAGCGCGGGCACGAGGAGCCGCCGCCAGCGGGCCGTCCCGATGGCCAGGAGTGCCGCCGCGCCGCAGGTGACGCGAGACACGACGTACCAGGCGCCGCCCGCGTGGTTGAGCGGGCCGGGCCAGACGATGCCGACGACCAGCGCGGCCGCCGCCCCGGCCGCACCGATCGGTGCGGGGATCGGGATGCGGACCAGGCAGGCGGCGGCGAGCAGCGCCGTACCGGCAAGCACCATGGCGATCGAGAAGACGCTGTAGTCGCCGTACTTGCGGGCGATACCCACCGCGATGGCGGCCCAGGCCAGGAGCAGGGGCCCCGTCTGCACGGTCGTCGCACGCGCGACCCGTGGCCAGGGCATCGGCCCAGTGTGGCCGACTGTGGCGCGTACCACGCAGCCCGGTTCGGTGTTCAGGCCGGCTTCCGGTTACGTTCGAGCGCACACCCGCGACTACACGATGGAGGAGAAGACATGCCCGACCCCAGTGGGGCCGACGCAGTCGGGCAGGTGGTGGTGATCGGGGCGGGGCCGGCGGGGTTGACGGCCGCGTACGCGCTGTCGGGGCGGGGGGCCGCGGTCACGGTCGTGGAGGGCGACGCGATCGTGGGCGGCATCTCCCGGACCGCGGAACGCGACGGCTGGCGGTTCGACATCGGCGGGCACCGGTTCTTCACCAAGGTGACGCGGGTGTCGGACCTGTGGCACGAGATCCTGCCGGCCGACCAGTTCCTGCTCCGCCCCCGGATGAGCCGC
>DASVGV010000005.1:0-19664 GCA_036379355.1 Mycobacteriales bacterium
CGCCGTCACGCAGGGCTTCACCCCCGTGATGATCGAGCACCTGCTGGACGAGGCGCTCGTCAGTGCCGTCCGGCGCGGCTCCACGGCCATGTCCTGGGCCGACCTGGAGAGCGCGCGCCTGGTCGAGACCGTCGGTCTGGGCCAGCCGGTGGAGTACACCGAGCACGAGAAGCGGCTGATCGCCACGCACGAGGCCGGCCACGCGACGGTGGCCTATCTCACCGCGCCGGAACGCCGGCTGGAGATCCTCTCGATCATCAAGCGGGCCAGCGCCCTCGGCATGCTGGCGCACGGCGACCGCGACGACGTCTACACGCGCTCCTCCGCCGAGCTGCACAACATGATCAAGATCTCCCTGGGCGGCCAGGTCGCGGAGGAGCTGTTCTTCGGCGACGTGTCGACCGGTCCCGCGAGCGACCTCCTGTACGCCACCAGCATCGCCGCCGAGATGGTCGGCTCGTCGGGCATGACCGGCTCGCTGGTGTCCTTCCGCGCCGTCCAGTCAGGGGCGTTCGGCGACGTCAACATCGTCGGCCGCGTCCTCGGCGACGCCGAGGGCCGGGCGACGGTCGAGCGCATCCTCACCGACCAGAAGTCCGCCGTCACCGGCCTGCTGACGGCCAACCGGCACCTGGTGGAGGCACTGCGGGACGCGCTGCTCGAGCGCAGCGAGCTGATCGGCCACGAGATCACCGACGTCCTCGAGGCAGCGCGTCGCCCGATGGTCATCGACCTGCGGGACGGCGTGCGTCAGTACGCCGTGCAGGCCACCCCGCAGGGCATCCCGTCCTGTTGACGCGCCGCGGACGGCGAGCCTGGGCGGTCGGTCCGGTCACTATTCTCGCCGTGTGACCGCAGCAGCCCCGGGCTCACCGCCGTCGCGGCCGACGCGGCTGCGCATGTCCGTCCTCGACCTGCTGATGATCCCGGTGCTCGCGGTGCTCGGAGCGCTGGCCGGGGTGTGGGGTGCGCTGCTGGTCCCGGACGGACCCCGTGTCGCAGGTCACCTGTTGTCGCTCGGCGCCGCGCTCGGGCTGGTCGGGTTGCCGCTGCTGTGCCGGCTGGGCGCCCGCGCCCTGCCGCGCTTCGGCGGGGTCGTGGTCCTGCTGGGATGGCTGGCGGCAGCCGTGACACTCGGAGGCACCACCCGGTCCAACGGCAGCGTCGTCCTGCCCGGCTCGGGTGACCTGGCCGTGCCCGCCCTCGTCTTCCTGCTGGGCGGCGCCGTGCTGGGGTCTTTCGCCGCACTCGTCCGGCAGCGCCCGTGACCGGCCGCCGCGCGGTCTCGGAACCTGTTTCCCGACCTGCGCCGAAAGCGCCGACGGCAGAGGCGTTCCGGGAGGCCATGGGCCGCTTCCCCACAGGCGTCACCGTGGTGGGGACGACTGAGGACGAGCAGCCGCTGGTCATGACGGCGTCCTCGTTCACGTCCGTGTCGCTCGACCCGCTGCTGGTCCTGGTGTGCGTCGCCCGCAGCACCCGCTTCCATCCGGCGGTGCTGGCGTCCGGAGTGTGGGGGGTGTCGTTCCTCGCCGCACACCAGGAGCGGCTGTCGCGGCGCTTCGCGGTCCACGGCCGCGATCTCGACGAGTCCCTCGAGGGGGTGCCGTACCACCCGGGTCGGGTGACCGGCGTGCCGCTGCTGGACGGGTCGCTCGTCACCCTCGAATGCCGGACCACCGCGACGCACGACGGCGGGGACCACACCATCGTGGTCGGCGCGGTCCTGGACGTGGAGGTGGGCCCGGACCCCACCCCGGCGCTGCTGTGGCACCGCGGCAGCTACGGCACCCTCGCCCAGCCGTGAGGGGCCGGGCCCTAGACCTCCCAGGTCTGGCCCGCAGGGGTGTCGTGCACGGTGACCCCGAGGCCCGCGAGCTCGTCGCGGAGCCGGTCTGACGTCGCGAAGTCCTTGGCCGCGCGGGCTTCCGCCCGGCGGTCGAGCAGGTCCTGCGCGCCGTCCGGGAGTGCCGCGGGGGCCCGGCCCACGTCGCGGACGAGGTCGAGCCCGAACAGCTGGTCGAGCGAGGCGGCGGTCTCGAAGCGGCTGCCGTCCGGCAAGGAGTCGTCGGCGAACAGCTCCTGGAGCACCACCACGGCCGACGGGGTGTCCAGGTCGTCGGCGAACGCCGCCTCGACCCGCTCGACGTAGCCCGAGCACATCGGCTTCGACGGGGACTCGGCCCAGCGCGCGACGTCGCGACGCCAGCGCCGGAGCGTGCGGTCCGCGGCCCGCAGGGCGTCCCAGTCCAGGTCGGTCTGCTGCCGGTAGCGCATCCGCAGGAACGCGAGGCGAACGGCGAGCGGGTCCAGCCCGGCCGCGACGACGTCGGCGACGGCGACGACGTTGCCGGTGGACTTGGCCATCTTGCGGCCCTCGAACAACAGGTGCTCGCCGTGCACCCAGTGCCGGACCACCTCGTGGCCGACGGCCGCCTCGGTCTGCGCCCGCTCGTCCTCGTGGTGCGGGAAACGCAGGTCGATGCCGCCGGTATGGATGTCGATCGACTCGCCGAGGTCGGCGACGGACATCGCGGAGCACTCCAGGTGCCAGCCCGGAAACCCGGGTCCGTACGGGCTGTCGAAGACCACGGCTGCGTCGGGACTGGTGCTCTTCCAGAGCGCCCAGTCGGCGTGGAAGCGCTTGCGCGCGTCCTGCTCGCCACTCGGCTGGAGGTCCTCGAGCCGGTTGTGCGAGATGGCGCCGTACGAGGGGAAGCTGCGCGCGTCGAACCAGACGTTGCCGACCTCGTCGACATACGCGTGCCCCGTGCGGATCAGCGTCGCAATGAGCTCGAGCATGAGCCCGATCGACTCGCTGGCGCGCGGGTAGCGGCTTGCGGGCGTGATGTTGAGCGCCGCGAGGTCCGCGTGGAAGCCGGCCTCGTAGTGTGCGGCGACCTCGGCGATGGACCGTTGTTCGGCGGCGGCCTGGCTGGCGAGCTTGTCCGGGCCGGTGTCGGCCGCGGAGTCGTCGACGAGGTGGCCGACGTCGGTGATGTTCACGATGAGGTCGACGCGCAGGTTCTTGCGGGTTGCGTACCGCGTGATGAGGTCGTTCAGCAGGTACGAACGCATGTTGCCGACGTGCTGGTCGCGGTAGACCGTCGGCCCGCAGCCATAGATGCGCAGCACGCCGGGAGTCGCGGGGACGATGTCCTCCACCTGACCCGTTCGGGTGTCGTGCAGGCGCATCACGGCAGGCATGGCCACAGATGCTACGGATCACCCCGGTCGAGCGATGAGCAGGTCGACGGTCGCCTCCATCTGCCGGCGGATGTTGCGGCGACTGCCGACGGGGCCGGCGGCGCTGAAGCCGATGGCGCTGTAGAACATCAGTTTGGCCCGGACGTCGGCCTCCTCGGCAGCGAAGCCGAGCTGCTCGAGGAAGCTCACGATCAGGCCGAAGACGAGCCTGTCCGCTTCAGCGACAGCGGTACGGGCGCGCTCGTCGGTGCGTGCCCACTCCCGCATCGAGCGGTCCAGCCCGGACACCCGGGGATCGACGAACGCCGTCATCGCATCCAGCAGCATCTGCCGGGGTGTGCGCTCGTCGTCCGGGCCGGGTGGCATGGCCCAGTGGCCCTTCCGCCAGCGCTCGGCGACCGCGTCCAGCAGGGCGTCGAGATCGGCGAAATGCCAGTAAAAGCTGCCTTTGGTGATGCCAAGGCGGCGGCAGAGCTCGAGGATCTTGACGCCGGCCACGCCTTCGGTGGCCATGATCCCGAGCGCGGCCACCATCCAGTCGTCCGCGCTCAGTCGGCCGGTCTTGCGCCGTCCCGGATCGATGGTGGTCATCGCCGCTTGACCATACCGTACCGGACGGTACAGTCTGCACGCGCGGCGAGTCCGCCGCGAGACTTCCTTCCGGAGGAGAGGTAACCGTGCCCCACCCCTTCCTGTCCGACGCCTGGTTCGACGCGGTCAAGGCACTGGCTGCCGAGTCCCCGACCCCGATGCTGCCTGCCAGCGCGCGGATCAACATGGTCGTCACGGCCGCGCCCGACGGCGACCGCGAGATGCACATCGGGGACGGCACGTTCGGTCCCGGCCTGCTCGAGGACGCGGGAACCAAGATCACTGTTCCGTACGACGTGGCCAAGGACATGTTCGTCAAGGGTGACCAGCAGGCGGCGATGCAGGCGTTCATGTCGGGCAAGATCAAGGTGGAGGGCAACATGGCCGCCCTCATGGCCATGCAGGCGCAGGGGCAGTCCGCGAGCGCCGATACGCAGGCCAAGCTGCGCGAAATCACGCTCGACAGCTGAGCCGGCCGGTCAGCGCGGTGCGGGTGTCCGAGCCCACGGCGCCGTCCACGGGCGGCGGAGGCGGGTGGGGGCAACTGGCGGCTGCCCCCACGGTCGTGGCCCTCGATCTTGCGGCCGTGCCCTTGACGCGCGCCGACATCGCGCGACGTGGGCTGCGTGTCTGGTCCGTCCTGGCGCGCCGGATGGGGCCGGCCCTCCTGCGGTGGCTGCTGGCACGTGGCCGGCGGCCGCTGAGCGACGGGCTCGGTCCGGCCCTCAAGCAGGTCGCCGACGAGCTCGGCGCGACCTTCGTCAAGCTCGCCCAGATCCTGGCCTCGTCCCCGAGCCTGGCCGGTGAGCACCTCGCCGACTCGCTGCGCGGCGTCCTCGACCGCGGCGCACCGGTACCGCCGGCTCTCGTCCGGCAGGTCGTCGAGACCGACCTCGGTGCGCCGCTCGAGGAGCTCTTCGCGTCCTTCGACCCGCACCCGTTCGCCTCGGCGTCGCTCGCCGTGGTCCATCGAGCCACCCTCCCCGACGGGTCGACGGTGGCGGTCAAGGTCCTGCGGCCGGGGACGCCGGAGTCGATCGCCGCCGACCTGAGGCTGGTCCGTCCGGTGGCGCGGTGGGTGTCGAGACTGCTGCCCGTCGGCCTGATGGCCACCCTGCCCAGCCTGCTCGACGGCCTCGCCCTCCAGTTGGGCGAGGAGCTCGACTTCCGCAACGAGGCAGCCGCCATGGCCTGGTACGGCACGGTCATCGAGCTGATGGGCGTCGAAGGTATCGCCGTACCCCGGTCCGCCCCGGCCCTGTCCGGTCCGCGCGTCCTCACGATGGAGTTCGTCGACGGGGCAAAGATCGACGATCTCGCCGACTCCGGCCCGGACCGGCGGGCGGCGGTGGAGGCCCTCATCCGCTCGTGGTTCGCGGTCGTGCTGTGCACGGGCGTCTTCCACGGCGACCTGCACGCCGGAAACCTGATCATCCGTCCGGACGGTGAGCTCGTCCTGCTCGACTGGGGCATCTCCGGCCGCCTCGACGAGGCGTCCCGCCGGTTCTTCCGCCGGTCCGTCGAGGGCTGCCTGGGGGACGAGACGGCCTGGGCCGACATCCGCGACCACATGCTGGCCGTCCAGGGCACCGAGGCGATGGCCAGCCTCGGCATCGGTCCGGACGACCTGCTCGACATGATTCGTGCGCAAACACTGATGATCATGAATCAGCCGTTCAACGAGCTGGATCTCACCCGCCTCATGCCGACCGCCGGCTCGCCCGGGGCGCCCGCCGGGCTGCCCGGCTCCGGAGCCGACTGGATGCGGCTGGCGCGCGCCGAGCGCCGGCGCCTGCGCGGCGGTGGCGCGCCCGCCACGGCCCCGCCGCAGTCCGAGCTGCTGATGATGAAGCAGCTGGTCTTCTTCGAGCGCTACGGCAAGCTCTTCCTCGGCGACCGGCCGTTGCTCTACGACGAGGACCTGTACCGCTCGCTGCTGGCGCTGCCCGACCTGCAGGCGGAGGCCCCCGGATGAGGGCGGGCACGTGCCCATAGACGTCGACCGCGTCGTGGGCCGGGAGCTTCCCGGCGACCGCTACTCCTGGGGTCCCGACGACGTGATCCGCTACCACCTCGGGATCGGGGCGGGGTACCCCGACGGCCCCGCGGGTGACCTGCCGTGGCTGTACGAACCTCAGCTGAGGGTCCTGCCGTCCTTCGGGGTGCTCCCCGTGTTCCCGACGCTGGCCGGCGTCCTCGCCCTCGACGGGGTGTCGGTCAACCCGCTGCTGATCCTGCACGGCGAGCAGGAGATCGTCGTGCATCGGCCGCTACCCGACCGGGCCGAGGTCACCAACACCGGGCGGGTGACCGGCGTCTTCGACAAGGGCAAGGGCGCGCTGATCGTGGCGGAGACCGACACGGTCGACGAGTCGGGAAACCTGCTGTGCACCAACCGTTTCGGCATCTTCGCGCGCGGCGAGGGTGGGTTCGGCGGTCCCTCCGGCCCGGCCCCTACCGTCGGCTCGCCCTCTCGGCCGCCGGACGTCGTTCACGAGTCCCCGACCCTGCCTCAGCAGGCGGCGCTCTACCGGCTCTGCGGGGACAAGAACCCGTTGCACATCGACCCGGCTCTCGCGGCGATGGCCGGATACGACCGGCCGATCCTGCACGGGCTGTGCTCGTACGGCATCGCGCTCAAGGCCGTCGTGGACCGCGTCCTCGACGGTGACCCGGGCCGCGTCCGCGGCTGGGGCGCGCGCTTCAGCGGAGTCCTGTTTCCCGGCGAGACCGTGAGCACCTCGATGTGGGTCGAACCCGGCCGGGTGCTCGTGACTGCCGCGTGCCGCGAGCGCGGCACACCGGTCATCTCCCACGGCGTCGTCACCCTGGCCGACGCCGAAGCCTGACAGGAGCGCTCTCATGTCCCTCGCCATCACCGACGACCACCGCGAGCTCGAGCGGGTCGCGCGCGCGGCATTGACCCGCGTGGACGCCCGCGGTCAGGCCCGTGCCCTGCTCGACGCGGGGGAGGAGGCCGTCGGCTCCCTGTGGGACGCCATCGTCGACCTCGACTGGCTGGGCCTGCACCTGCCGGTCGAGTACGGCGGCAGCGGCTTCGGCCTGCCCGAGCTGGTCGTCGTCGTCCAGGAGCTGGGCCGGGCCGGGGCGCCCGGGCCGTTCGTCCCCACCGTCGCGGCGTCGGCGGTCCTCGACGCCGTCGGGTCCGAGCAGATGCGTAAGGAGCATCTACCCGCGCTGGCCGACGGCAGCCGGCGCGCCGCGGTCGGCACCGGCCGGGGGCTGGCGCTCTCCGGTGACGGCACACTCGTCGGCGGCCTGACGGCAGCTCTGGGCGCGGGACTTGCCGACCTGCTCGTGCTGCTCGTCGGCGAGGACGTGGTGGTCGTCGACGCACGCGCCGACGGCCTGACGCTGACGGCCGCGACGAACCTCGACCCGACGCGTCGCAGCGCCGGGCTTCGCGCCGATGGCGTCGTGGTCGCGCCGGACCAGGTCGTCCCCGGCGGAGCCGCCAGGGCTCGTGCGGTGTTCCGGACGATCCTTGCTGCGGATGCGTGCGGAGGGGCCCAGGAGTGCGTCGACCGGGCGGTCGACTATGCGCGCCAGCGCGAGCAGTTCGGGCGCGTCATCGGCGCCTTCCAGGCGGTCAAGCACCACTGCGCGGACATGCTGGTCGCGTCCGAACGCGCGACCGCTGCCGTCTGGGACGCCGCGCGCGCAGCGGGCGGCGGCGACGCCGACCAGTTCGCCCTGACCGCTGCAACCGCCCTCGTCGAGGCCGTACCGGCGGCCCTGCGCAACGCGCAGCTCGCCATCCAGGTCCACGGCGGAATCGGCTTCACCTGGGAGAACGACAGCCACCTGTTCCTGCGCCGGGCCGGCGCCCTCGCCGGGCTGGCCGATGTCGCCGCCGCCGCGCGCGACGTGACGGGCCTGGTCCGCAGCGGCGTGAAGCGCAGCTACGGGCTGGACCTTCCGCCGGAGGCAGAGGCGGTCCGCGAGGAGGTACGTGCGGTCGCCGAGCGCTTCGCCGCGATGTCCGAAGCCGACCGGACTCCCGCGCTCGTGGACAGCGGCTACTCCCAGCCGCACTGGCCGCGACCGTGGGGCCGGGCCGCGGGCGCCGTCGAGCAGCTCGTGATCGACGAGGAGTTCGCCCGCGCCGGGGTCAGCCGGCCCCAGCTGGGCATCACCGCCTGGAACATCCTGTCCGTGGTCCAGCACGGCACCGCGGACCAGATCGAACGCTGGGTCCGGCGCACGCTCACCGGCGAGCTGGTCTGGTGCCAGCTGTTCAGCGAGCCGGACGCGGGATCGGACGCCGCCGGCATCCGGACCAGGGCCGAGCGCGTCGACGGCGGCTTCCTGGTCAACGGCCAGAAGGTGTGGACCAGCGGGGCGCAGTACTCCCACCTCGGCCTCGCGACCGTCCGCACCGATCCCTCCGCGCCCAAGCACGAGGGCATCACGACAGTCGTCATCGACATGCACGCCACGGGCGTGGAGGTCCGGCCGCTCCGGGAGGCGACCGGCGCGTCGATGTTCAACGAGGTGTTCTTCCAGGACGTGTTCGTGCCCGACGCCGACGTGGTCGGGCCGGTGAACGGCGGCTGGAAGGTGGCCCGCTCGACGCTCGGCAACGAGCGGGTCAGCATCGGCGGCGGCTCAGTCGTCCCCCTTGCGCTCGACCTGGCCTCGATCGAGGTGGACGAGCCGGATGCCCGGGGCGCCGGCGAGAAGGTGGGTGCCTACCTCGCCGAGGAGGCCGCCATCCGGGCGATCAACCTCCGGGCGGCCGCCCGCGCTGTCGCGGGCGGCGAGCCGGGGCCGGAAGGCAACGTGACCAAGCTGCTCAGCGCCGAACACATGCAGCGCGGCGCCGACCTCGCGCTGGAGCTGCTCGGCCCGTCGGTCACGACGCTGCAGGGCGCCGGCTTCCTCGTCGGGCAGGTGCTGCTGTTCAGCCGCGCCATGACCATCGCCGGCGGGACGTCGGAGATCACCCGTAACCAGATCGGGGAGCGCATCCTCGGCCTGCCGCGCGACCCCCTGGTCTCCTGACCCGGCGCGTACCCGAGAGGAGACCACGTGAGCACGAGCACGCGACTGGGGGACGCGGACTTCTGGCGGCAGCCGCTGCAGGCCCGCATGGACGGCTTCGCAGTGCTGCGGGAGCAGGAGCCCTTCACGCGCGTCGAGCTGGTCAACCCGCTCATGATCGGCGCGGGCGACAGCTTCTACGCGGTGACCCGGTACGCCGACATCGTGGAGATCAGCCGGCGGGCCGACGTGTTCTGCTCCGGCCGCGGCTCGATCTCCATCGCCGACATGCCCGAGATGGCGATGGAGTTCTTCGGGTCCTTCATCGCCATGGACGACCCGCGGCATGCGCGGCTGCGGCGCATCGTGTCGCAGGCGTTCACCCCCAAGCGCTTGCGCGCGGTCGAGGAGTCGGTCGACTCCATCTGCAGCGGGCTCATCGACGCCATGGCGGCCGACGGCGAGGCGGACCTGGTGTCTGCGCTGTCGGCACCGTTCCCGCTCATGGTCATCTGCGAGATGATGGGCATCCCGCGCAGCGAGTTCGCCACAGTCCTCTCGGCGACCAACGTGATCCTCGGCGCGGGCGATCCGGACATGCTGGGGGGCCGCGACCCGTTCACCGGGATCCTGGAGGCCGGGGCCACGCTCGTGTCGCTCGTCACCGACCTGGCCGAGCAGCGGCGCAAGGAGCCCACCGGCGACCTCATCACCGCCCTGGTCCACGGGGAGGTCGAGGACCAGCGCATGACGCTCGCGGAGATCGGCCCGTTCTTCATCCTGCTCGCCGTGGCCGGCAACGACACGACGCGGACCGCGACGAGCCTGGGCATGCAGCTGCTGGCAGAGAACCCCGAGCAGCGGGCCGTCTGGCAGGCCGACCTCGATGGCGTGACCGCGACGGCGGTCGAGGAGATCGTGCGCATGGCCTCGCCCGTCGTGTTCATGCGGCGGACCGTGACCGAGGACGTGACCCTGTCCGGTCAGGCGTTCGTCCCGGGCGACAAGCTCGTCCTGTTCTACGGGGCGGGGAACCGTGACCCGCGGGTGTTCACCGACCCGGACCGCTTCGACGTGCGGCGTACCCCCAATCCGCACGTCGGCTTCGGGGGCCCGGGCCCGCACTTCTGCCTCGGCGCCAACCTGGCTCGCCGGGAGCTGTCGATCGTGTTCCGCCAGTTGCTGACCCGGCTGCCCGACATCGAGCTGGCCGGCGACCCGGTCTACCTCGAGGCCATGGGGATCCCGCTGGTGGGCGGAGTGAAGCGGCTGCCGGTCCGGTTCAGCCCTGCCGCGTAGCCGCCGTCAGTTCAGGCGGGCCCGCAGCATCCCCGCGGCGCGGCGGGCGTTCTCGGCCATGCCGGGCTCCGCGACTGCCACCGCGTCCGCGAACGCCTCGAGCTCGGCGGCGCCGCCGAGGAAGTCTCCGCTGCGGCCGAGCACCTCGCCGAGCTCCCGTCGCAGCACGGCCGGGTGACCGGGTACGGACAGCGACAGCCGTACCGCCCACTCGC
The DNA here is from genome assembly GCA_036379355.1 of Mycobacteriales bacterium. Taxonomy (GTDB): domain Bacteria; phylum Actinomycetota; class Actinomycetes; order Mycobacteriales; family CAJCIY01; genus CAJCIY01. Next base: position 10,317 of record DASVGV010000005.1, read on the forward strand.
GGGTCGGCAGGTCGTCGGTCACCGTGGCGAGGCGGCGGATGTTCGCGAGCACCCGCAGCAGGAGCGCCGGCAGCGGCGCCGGCTCGAGCAGGCCGTGATGGAAGCGCATGCCCGCGGCGCGCACGAGGGCGGCCGCATCGTGGCCGGTCAGCGGCCGCCCCGCGCGGAACGGATCGACCAGCACGTGGTCGCCGTCCGGCACGCCCACTCCGACGACCACGTGACCCGGCAAGGCGATCGGGTACGCGTCGACGCCGATGCGCCGCGCGACCTCGACCCAGACGACGGACAGCAGAATCGGCAGGCCGCGGCGGCGGCGCAGAACGTGCGGGAGCAGGGACGAGGAGAGCTCCTCGTAGTCCTCGGCGCTGCCGGCGAAGCCCGCATGCTCGCCGAGCGCGACGCGGAGCGCCTCCGCGTGGGCGGCGGCATCCGCTCGCACGGGCAGGAGCGGCCGGGCCAGGGCGGCGAACGCGTCGAGCGCGGCGAGCGCGTCCCGGACGTCCACGGTGGGGTCGGCGGTCAGCCCGATGAGCGCGCAGGCGAGGCCGAGATCGAGCGGATCCTCGCGGACGGCGGACGCGAAGAGCTCGACCGGGGCCGATGTGTCACCGGTTCGGGCCACGTTGCGATACTAGGCACGCCCCAGCCCCGGGGAGCCCACGCGACGCTGTCTGAAAGGGACCTGTCGTGACCTACGTGATCGCCGAGACGTGCGTCGACCTCAAGGACAAGGCGTGCGTCGAGGAGTGCCCGGTGGACTGCATCTACGAGGGCGCGCGGATGCTCTACATCCACCCGGACGAGTGCGTCGACTGCGGAGCGTGCGAGCCGGTGTGCCCGGTCGAGGCCATCTACTACGAGGACGACGTCCCGGACCAGTGGAAGCAGTACTACGACGCGAACACCCACTTCTTCGACGACCTGGGGTCGCCGGGTGGCGCCTCCAAGGTCGGGTTGATCGACCGGGACCACCCGATCGTCGCGGCGCTGCCGCTGCAGGTACACGACGCGGAGTGACCCCCCGCTGGTCGGGCGGCGTGGTCTCGCTGCCCGAGTTCCCCTGGGACCGGCTGGCCCCGTACGCCGCAGTCGCGCGGGCTCACGCCGGTGGCATCGTCGACCTGTCGGTCGGGACGCCGGTCGACCCGACGCCGCCGGTGGCGCAGGACGCGCTCGTGGCTGCCGCGGACGCGCCGGGCTACCCGCCGGCGGCGGGCACGCCGGCGCTCCTCGCTGCGCTGCGCGACTGGCTCGGACGGGCCGTCGGCGCGCAGCCCGACGTCGCGGTGCTACCGACGATCGGCTCGAAGGAGCTCGTCGGCCTGCTGCCGCTGCTGCTCGGGCTCGGCCCGGGCGACGTCGTCGTCGTACCGGAGCTCGCGTACCCCACGTACGCCGTAGGTGCTGCCCTGGCGCGGGCGCAGGTGTCGACGACCTGGCGCGACGACGCCACCCTGGTGTGGCTGAACTCCCCGGGAAACCCGACCGGGGCGGTCGCGACGGCCGACGAGCTGGCGGCGGTCGTGACCCGGGCGCGAGCGGCTGGCGTGCTCGTGGTCAGCGACGAGTGCTACCTGGAGTTCCCGGACGACCCGGATCTCGAGATCCCGTCGGTGCTGTCGCCGGGGGTGTCGGGAGGCTCGTACGACGGGGTCCTCGCCGTGCACTCGCTCTCCAAGCGCTCCAACCTGGCCGGCTACCGGCTCGGTTCGCTCGCCGGCGACCCGGCGGTGGTGGCGGCCCTGCTCGAGGTCCGCCGCCACGCGGGCTTCCTCGTACCCGCGCCCGTGCAGGCCGCCGCGGCGGCGGTCCTCGCCGACGACGCCCACGTACGGGCGCAGGCGCAGACCTACCGAGCCCGCCGGGCCGCCCTGCGGCCCGCGCTGGCGGCGGCCGGCTTCCGGATCGACCACTCGGCGGCCGGCCTCTACTGCTGGGCCTCCCGCGACGAGCCGTGCCTGGACAGCGTGGCGTGGCTCGCGGACCGCGGAATCCTCGTCGCGCCGGGCGACTTCTACGGCCCGGCGGGCGACCGGCACGTCCGCATCGCGCTCACGGCGACCGACGAGCGCATCGCCGCCGCCGTCCGCCGGCTGACGGCCTGACCGCGCCCGACCGCCGTACCGCCCCCCGACCGCCCCCCACCTGTCGGCGCGCCCGCCGGCCGCGGCTGCCGCTGACCAGAACCGCCTCCATGCTCGGGTGCAGCGCGCCCGACGGCGCGAGCCCACGCTGCGGCACCGGGTCGATCACCCACTGTGGAGGCGGTTCTGGTCACGGCACGGTCGGTAGGGTCAGCGCCGTGAGCGACGCGCCGCTGGACTCCCCGCTGGACCCGGCCCTCGACGAACTGTGGGAGCGTCGCGACGGGCTCACCCCGGACGACACCGGCGCCCGCGCGCTGGTGCACGCAGCGCTGGATGCCCTCGACAGCGGCGCGGCCCGGGTCGCGCAGGTCGACCCGGCGTCGGACGACGTCGTCGTCGACGAGCGCGCCAAGCGGGCGATCCTGCTGGCGTTCAAGACGTTTCCGATGTCAGAGTCGCGTGCCGGCGACTTCTCGTACCGCGACCGTATGCCGCTGAAGACCCGCCTCGACGGCGTCCGTACGGTGCCGGGGGCGATCGTCCGCTTCGGCGCCTACCTCGCGCCCGGCGTCGTGTGCATGCCCAGTTACGTCAACGTCGGCGGGTACGTCGACGCGGGCAGCATGGTCGACACGTGGGCGACCGTCGGGTCCTGCGCGCAGATCGGCAAGAACGTGCACCTGTCCGGCGGCGTGGGCATCGGCGGCGTCCTCGAGCCGCCGAACGCCGTCCCGGTCGTGGTCGAGGACGAGGCCTTCGTCGGCAGCCGTTCCATGATCGTCGACGGTGCCCGGGTACGCCGTGGCGCGAAGCTCGGCGCCGGCACGATCCTCACCGCCAGCACACACGTGGTCGACGCCGGCACGGGCGAGGAGTACCCCCGCGGCCAGGTCCCGGAGGGCGCGGTGTGCGTCGGCTCGACGCGACTCAAGAGCTTTCCGGGCGGCGACTTCGGCATGCCGATCGTCCTGGTGCTGCGCACCCTCGCGCCGGGGGAGCGGCACGACAAACTGGTCCTCAACGACGTGCTGCGCGAGCACGGCGTCGCCGGCTGAGCTCGTGCGCCTCGATCTGGCCGACCCGGTCGCACTGACGCGCGCGCTGGTCGACGTCCCGTCGGTGTCCGGCGACGAGGCACGTCTCGCGGACCTTGTCGCCGACGCGCTGGACGCCGCCGGCCTGACCGTCGACCGCGCCGGCAACAACCTGGTCGCGCGGACGCGCCTCGGGCGCGGCCGTCGAGTGCTGCTTGCCGGGCACCTCGACACCGTGCCGATCGCGGGCAACGTGCCGAGCCACGACGAGAACGGCCGCATCCACGGCTGCGGCACGAGCGACATGAAGAGCGGCCTCGCCGTGCTGCTGCACCTGGCCGCCACGATCGCCGAGCCGAGCAGCGACCTCACCGTGATCGCGTACGACTGCGAGGAGGTCGAGGCCGACCGCAACGGGCTCGCTGGCATCGCCCGCGACCACCGCGACTGGCTCGACGCCGACCTCGCGATCCTCATGGAGCCGACGAACGGCGCGGTCGAGGCCGGCTGCCAGGGCACCCTCCGGGTACGGGTAGAGGGCCGGGGTCACCGTGCGCACAGCGCCCGCTCGTGGCTGGGGGACAACGCGATCCACCACCTGGCCGCGCCGCTGGCCGCGTTGTGCGCGTACGCGCCGCGGGAGGTCACGATCGACGGCTGCACCTACCGCGAGGGCCTCAACGCGGTCGGCATCGCCGGGGGAGTCGCGGGCAACGTCGTCCCCGACGAGGCGGAGGTTCTGGTCAACTTCCGGTTCGCGCCGGATCGCACCATCGACGCGGCGTACGAGCATGTCGTCGAGGTGCTCGGGCCGTGCACGTTGCTGGACGCGGCGGCCGGTGCGCTGCCGCGGCTGGACGAGCCGGCCGCGGCCGAGTTCGTCGCGGCGACGGGCAGCACCCCGGTCGCGAAGTACGGCTGGACCGACGTGTCACGGTTCGCTGCCCTCGGCATCCCCGCCCTGAACTACGGGCCCGGTGACCCCAACCTCGCGCACACGCGGGAGGAGTCGGTCGAGACCGCCACGATCACCGCCTGCGCCGACCTGCTCCGTGCCTACCTGACCGCCTGACCCTTCCCCGCACCTCCCCTCCCCGGCCCCTCCCCGCCGAGATGTGGCACCAGGCCACATCTCGGTGCGCGGAACGTGCGCTTGCCACATCTCGCGGGGTCAGGGTCGCGTACGTGACCGGTTACCGTTCGACGAGGCGCTCGCGGAGCGCGTCGAGGTAGAGGTCCTCGAGGCCCGCGCGCTGGAGGTACTCGGCGGCGCCGCCCCACTTCTCGTCGACGACGTCGAGCACGGTCGCCATCGCGTGCGCGTCGACCTTGTGCGCGTCGAGCCCGATGCGCTGGGCGTCGTCGGCGTACGTCTGCTCGCCGACCAGCCGGATCACGATCTGCTCGATGCGCTCGTTGCTGAGCGCGTAGTCGGCGACGACCTCCTCGCGCGGCACGCCGACGGCCTCGAGGAGCACGGCCGACACCACGCCGGTGCGGTCCTTGCCGGCCGCGCAGTGCACCACGGTCGCGCCGGACCCCGGCGTCGCGACCACGCGGGCCGCGTCGGCGATCGCCTCCGGGGCGTCGTTCAGGTAGTGCAGGTACGCACCCGTGGCGCCGTCGGCCCAACGGTCCGGCAGCACCGCCCCGGGGTCGGCGCGCACCGACTGGCTCTCCGGGATGAGCGACAGGTGCAGCACGCGCACGTCGGGCTCGTGGTCGAGCGGTCCGAGACCCGTGCCGTGACGCTCGGTCTTCGTCCGCAGGTCGAGCACCGACCGGACGCCGATCTCGTGCAGCAGGCGCTGGACGTCCGCGGGCGTGAGGTCCTGGAGGTTGTCGCTGCGGACGAGCACGTGCGGCCGGATGTGGCCCCCCGTACGCACCGGCAGGCCCCCCAGGTCGCGGGTGTTGGCAGTGCCCTCGAGCTCGATCCAGCGCGGCGAGGTCGTCGTCATCACCGTCGCAAACTAACGGATGATCGGACGCGAAACCGCGGTCCCGGTGCCCGGGAACACCCACGGCAGGTCGTTACGGTTGCGGCGTGAGTGCGTCCGCCGACCCCGATCGTCCGACCCCGGAGCGCCGCCACGGACCTGTGGTCCTGCGGCGCGGCCAGGTGCAGCCGTCCACCACCGACCAGCGACTGCTCGACCAGCGGGGACCGTCGGACTGGGTGCACACGGACCCCTGGCGGGTTCTGCGCATCCAGTCGGAGTTCGTCGAGGGCTTCGGTCTGCTGGCCGAGCTGCCGGCGGCCGTTTCGGTCTTCGGGTCGGCCCGGACCCGGCCGGACTCGCCGGAGTACGCCATCGCTCGCGCGCTCGGCCGGGCACTGGCCCTCGCCGGGTTCGCGGTCATCACCGGCGGCGGTCCCGGGTCGATGGAGGCGGTGAACCGGGGTGCGCTGGACGGCGGCGGACTGTCGGTCGGGCTGGGCATCGAGCTCCCGTTCGAGCAGCACCTCAACCCGTACGTCGACATCGGCATCAACTTCCGCTACTTCTTCGCCCGCAAGACGATGTTCGTGAAGTACGCGCAGGCGTTCGTGATCCTGCCCGGCGGGTTCGGGACGCTGGACGAGACGTTCGAGGCGCTCACGCTGGTGCAGACCCACAAGGTCACGAGGTTTCCGGTCGTCCTGGTCGGTACGGCGTTCTGGAGCGGTCTGCTCGACTGGTTGCGCACGACCCTGCTCCCGGACGGCAAGATCGGACCCGCCGATCTCGATCTGCTGCATCTGACCGACGACCCGGACGAGGCGGTGGCGATCATCACCGCCGCTGCGGCGGGGCGCGGCGACACATGAGGATCTGTGTCTACTGCGCCTCCTCGTCGTCAATCGACCCGCGGCACCTGGCGCTGGCGACCGCGGTCGGCGAGGCCATCGCCGCGCGCGAATGGGACCTGGTCTCCGGCGGCGGGCGCGTGTCGATGATGGGTGCGGTCGCCACTGCGGTACGCGGCGGCGGCGGGCACACGATCGGCGTGATCCCCGAGGGTCTGCGGCGGCTGGAGGACGAGGACACCGACGCCGACGAGCTGGTGGTCGTACCCGACATGCGGACCCGGAAGGCCCGCATGGAGGCCGAGGCGGACGCGTTCCTCATGCTGCCGGGCGGCATCGGCACGCTGGAGGAGTTCTTCGAGGCGTGGACGGCGCGTTACCTCGGCCTGCATGACAAGCCCGTGGTGGTCCTGGACCCGGACGGAGTGTTCGACTCGATGCGCGCTGCGCTCGACGACCTCGCCTGCGCCGGGTTCGTGCGCCAGGCGGCGTTCGACCGGCTGACCTGGACGGCCGACGTCGCCGCCGCCCTCGACGCGTGTCAGGCGCGTCGACCGTCCGTCCATGGGACCATCGACGCGTGACGATCCTGCTCGAGATCCTCGCGGTCGCGGCGGTGGTCTTCGGCATCGCGGCGTACGTCGTCGGGCATCTGGACGGCATGTCGGAGGCCCCCCCGGACACGGGCGACGACGGGTTGCCGCCGGGCCGGCTCGCGCCGGGCATGGTCGACCGGGCTCGATTCGGGCTGGCGTTCCGCGGCTACCGCATGGCCGAGGTCGATGTCGTGCTCGACCGGCTCCGTGACGAGCTCGCCGACCGCGACGCCGAGCTGGGGGAGTTGCGGGGCGCCGGCGAGCAGTCGGTGGCCGTCGGCGACGGCGATGGCGAGGCGGCCGACGTCGACGGGCAGCTCGCCCTCGGCGAGCAGTGAGGTGCCCGGCCTGACCCACGCTGCGGTCGGCCCCGACGGGCGGGCCCGCTGTCCCTGGGGCCTGTCGACGCCCGAGTACGTCGCGTACCACGACGAGGAGTGGGGCCGGCCGGTGCACGGCGACGCGGCCCTGTTCGAGCGCTTCACGCTCGAGGCCTTCCAGAGCGGCCTGTCGTGGCTCACGATCCTGCGCAAGCGACCGGCGTTCCGCGCGGCCTTCGCCGGGTTCGATCCGGCGACCGTCGCGGCGTACGGGCCGGCGGACGTGGACCGCCTGCTCGCCGACGCGGGCATCGTGCGCAATCGGGCGAAGATCGACGCCGCGATCGCCAACGCGGCCGCGGTGGTCGCGCTCGGGCCCGGCGGGCTCGACGACCTCGTCTGGTCCTATGCCGGCGGAGGCTCCGACCGGCCCCCTGCGACGACGGCGGACGTGCCGGCGTCGACCGCCGCGTCGACCGCGCTGGCCAAGGCCCTTCGGGCGCGCGGCTTCCGCTTCGTGGGCCCTACGACGGCGTACGCCGCCATGCAGGCGTGCGGGCTGGTCAACGACCATCTGGCTTCGTGCGCGTTCCGATGACGGCCCGTACAGGGCTGGTAGGGCGGCCGGGGCGGGTGGGGTCACCGGCGCAGGTACCGATCTGGGATGATGTCCGTCACCGCCGCGGTCACCGCACGTGCTGGCGGGCCAGGAGATCCGGGAGGAGCGCGACATGGCGGCCATGAAGCCGCGGACCGGAGACGGTCCGATGGAGGTCACCAAGGAGGGACGCGGCATCGTGATGCGGGTCCCGCTGGAGGGTGGCGGCCGCCTGGTCGTCGAGCTCAACGCCGAGGAGGCGACCACGCTGGGCGATGCCCTGAAGGCGGTTGTCACTCCCTGACCGTGCTGCTCGCCGGCCCCTGTTTGGGCCGGTTGCCCCGATCTCGGTGAGCCCAATGCGCGGATTCCGGTCCCGTACGGGTCACACTCGGTGGCGCCCGTCGTCTGCGCGGGTGCCCGTCCGCGGGCCGGAGTGCTGAAGGGACTGTCGATGGCCACGGACGCGCATGCTCGCGTCACGTGGCGCGAGGTCTTCAGTGTCCGTGAGTTCCGGGGCATGTTCTATGCCCAGCTCGCGAGCCTGGTCGGTGACCAGCTGGCCAAGGTCGCGCTCGCGATTCTCGTCTACAACCGGACCGGCAGCCCGCTGCTGGCTGCTCTGACGTACGGCGTCACGTTCCTGCCCGCGCTGATCTCCGGGCCGCTCCTGGGGGTCTTGGCCGACACCCGGCCGCGCCGGTCGCTCATGATCGTCTGCGACCTTGCGCGGGCCGGGATCGTCGCCTTGATGCTCATTCCCGGGCTGCCTGTCGCGGCGCTGCTCACGCTCCTGTTCGCCGTGAGCGCGCTCGACCCCCCCTTCAACGCGGCGCGTGCGGCGCTGCTCCCGGACGTGCTGGCGGGCGAGAGGTACGCCGTCGGCCAGGCGCTGACCGGCGTCACGCTCCAGGTCTCCCAGGTCGTCGGCTTCGGCGTCGGCGGCGCGTTGGTCGTCGCCCTCACCCCCCGGGGCGCGCTCGCGGTCGACGTGGGCACCTTCCTGCTGTCGGCGACGCTCCTGCGGTTCAGCGTGGCGCACCGGCCGGCACCCGCCGCACCCGACGCCAGCTCCCGGTGGGTGCTGATCAGCGCCGGCGCCCGCGAGGTCGTCGCGGCTCCGCTGCTGCGCAACCTCGTCGGGATTACGGCGGCCTCGTTCGCGATGATCATCGCGACCGAGGGGCTCGCCGTCTCGTACGCGCACCAGCTCGGCCGGGGGGATACCGCGGTCGGCCTGCTCACAGCCGCCGTACCGCTCGGCGCTTCCGTGGGGCTGGTAGCGCTGGCCCGCGTCCCCGCCGAGCGGCGCCTGCCCACGCTCCGGCTGCTTGCGGTGCTCTGGCCGCTGCCGCTGATCGCGACCGTGTTGCGCCCGCCCGTGGCCGTGACGATCGTGATCTGGGCCTTGACCGGCGCGCTCAGCTCGTTCCAGCTCATCGGCAACGTCCTGTTCGCGCAGGCACTGACAGGCGCCAACCGCGGGCGCGCGTTCGCCTTCGCACAGTCCCTGCTCATCGCGGTTCAGGGGCTCGGCGTGATCATCGCCGGGGGCCTCGCCGAGCTCACCACACCGGCCGACGCCATCGCACTCATGGCCTTCGCCGGGCTACTCGCGTGCGGCTGTTTGGTGGTCTCGCTCGGCCGTTTAGCCCACTCGTCCACAGGCGCCTCAAGTCCTGTGGATAACTACCGATATGAGGGTGTGGCCCGAGGTTCGGCGATCGAGCACGCGCAGTCGTCCCCTGCGCGCGACCAGCCTGCCTCGACAATGGTCGAACCGTCGCCGGACATCAGTGCATTGCGAGATGAGACACCTCGACTGTATGTGGTTCGTGTTTACGCAATGTCCTTAATTGCGCTGGGTGTGTGCTTCGCCGCGGTCATCATGGCCGATTGGCATCCGGTTCGGCACGCGC
>DASVGV010000006.1:0-5146 GCA_036379355.1 Mycobacteriales bacterium
TCGAGGACGATACGACCGGCGATTCGCCGCGGTGAGCCGCTCCACGGCGCACTCCTGAGCCTGCCATTCACACGGGGCCGGCGTACGGACGAGCGTCGTTAGATTGCTCGGCATGACGGACGTCGACGCCGACCGACTCGCGCAGTTCGCGCTGTCGGTGTGGCAGTACAAGCAGGGCGAGATCGTCTCGCTGATGGTGCATCTCGGCGATCGGCTGGGGCTCTACCAGGCCATGGCGGGGGCCGGACCGCTGAGTGCGGCGGCCCTCGCGGACCGCACCGACCTGAACGAGCGCTGGCTGCTGGAGTGGCTGCGCTGCCAGGCGGCCGCCGGTCTGGTCGACAGCAACGACGGAGAGTCGTTCACCCTGAGCCCCGAAGGGGCGTACGTACTCGCCGACGAGAAGGGCAGCGTCTGGTTCGCGGCCGGCGCCTTCCACGGGAGCGCCACGCCGCCGGAGACTCTCGACCGGCTCGCCGACGCGTTCCGTACCGGCGTCGGGCTGACGTACGACGATCTCGGACCGTCCGCGGCGCACAGTGTCGAGCGGATGCTCGGCCCCTGGGTCCGCCTGGCACTCGTCCCGACGATCCTGCCCGCGCTGGACGGCGTGGTCCCGCGGCTCGAGGCGGGCGCACATGTCGTGGACGTGGGATGCGGCGCCGGCGTCGCTCTCGCCGAGATGGCAGCACGCTTTCCGGCTTCGACGTTCGACGGGTACGACCCGTCCGAACACGCCATCGCCCGCGCCCGGGCCAACACGGCCGATCTCCCGAACGTCCGCCTTTCCGTCGCTCCCGCAGCGGATCTGCCGGGTCAACCGACGTACGACCTGGTGCTGACCCTCGACTGCCTGCACGACATGCCGGATCCGGAGGGCGCGATCCGCGCCATCCGGGCGGCGATACGCGACGACGGCGTCTGGCTGATCAAGGACATCAAGGCGAAGAGCGACTGGCGGAGCAACCTTCGCAACCCCCTCCTCGCGATGATGTACGGCACCTCCGTGGCGACGTGCATGTCGAGTGGGCTCTCCGCGCCGGGCGGCGCCGGCCTCGGCACCCTCGGCCTCACCACCGAGCTCGCCGAGCGGTTCGTCACCGAGGCCGGGTTCGGCAGCTTCACCGTCCACGACTTCGACGACCCGGCGAACCTGTACTACGAGGTCCGCCCGTAGCCCTCCGACGTCGTGCTGTCCAGGACGCACTTCGTCGCGATACTGGCGGCATGCAGCAGCGCCGAATCCACCTCACCGGCGCGTCCGGGAGTGGCACGTCGACGTTGGGCCGGTCTCTCGCCGCCCGAGTCGGCTGCCCCGTGTTCGACGCGGACGACTACTACTGGGTGCCGACGCGGCCGCCGTTCACCACCAAGCGAGCGCCTGCGGATCGGTGGAGCCTCCTGTGCACGGCGCTGCACGACGCCGGCAGCAGCTGGGTGCTCTCGGGCTCGGCTGTCGGCTGGGCGGCGGATCTCGACCGGCTGTTCACGCTGATCGTCTTCCTGGAGGCACCGACAGCAGTGCGTGTCGAGCGCCTGCGCCGCCGGGAGCTCGACGCGTACGGCCACGTCGACGAGGACTTCCTCGACTGGGCCGCTCGCTACGACTCCGGCGACGAGTCCATGAGGAGCCGCGCTCGGCACGAGACGTGGCTGCGGCAGCAAACGTGCCCGGTGCTTCGGCTGGACTCGACGCGATCTACCGACGTCCTGGTGGGCGCAGTCCTTCGGGCCGTCGAGCACCCGTAGCTTCGTGCCCGGATGCCCGTGCGCCGTCGACTATCGACCCGCGATCCTCAGGCGCCCCTGCTCGGCGGCCTGTTCGATGAGGTCTGCGGTGTCCTCGGGTGAGGCTCCGGCTGGGTCGATCACGTGACCCTCGACCCCGGTCAGCGTCGACGCGAACTCGCCATACATGTGGCGGGTCGCATCTTCGGACGTGAATCCGTGGTCCGTACGCGCCGCGAGCTGGCGGATGATCGCGTCCAGCGACGGCATCAGCAGGACGTAGTCGACCGGAATGTCAGGACCAATCAACGCGAGCAGATCGGGGACAAACCACGGCCCGAGACATGCATCGAGGACGACGTGGTAACGGCCGCGCGCGAAGATGCCGGCGCTCGTACACGCTGCGTCGATGACGACGACGTTCTGCTCGTAGGCAGCGGCCAGCCACGGATCAACGTAACCGTTCATGACGAATCCCCAGAAGTCGTCGGCGTGCAGGTGGACCGATGGGGACCGCCGCGCGGCGAGCAAGGACGCGGTCGTCGTCTTGCCGGCGGCGGGCGGACCGGACACGACCAGGACATGACCGCGCTGCACGACGGCCACGATCACAGAACGTGCGGCGATCGCTCAACGCGCTTTTCGTCACCGGCGCCGGGCTCATTCGGCGGACTCGTGGCCGAATGCCATGCTGATGCGATGGCCGGCGAGGATCTGCACCCCTCGAGAACGGCCTCGTGGAGCGCGGGTGGCCACGACGCGGGAGCGCGCTGATGTTCGGCGTGCGCGTCGCGGTCCGCAGCTATGAGACCGACCAGCTCGGGCACCTCAACCAGGCGGTGTACGCCGCGTGGGCAGAGCACGCCCGCGTCGAGCTGCTGCGGCGGGCCGGTGTGGCCCTGCCCGGTTCGGAGAACCTCGGCGTGGTCGTTCTCGAGGCGACCATTCGCTACCTGCGGGAGCTGCGCGTCGGTGACGAGGTTGACGTCAGCTGCGACCTCGTGTTCGGCGCGGGGAAGACGTTCGCGATGGACTCCACGTTCGTCCGCACGGACGGCGTCGTCTGTGCCGAGGTTCACACCACGATGGGCCTGATGGACCTCGACATCCGTCGCCTGGTCGCCGAACCGCAACGGCGCCTGACCGCGCTGGCCGCGCATCCGGAGGTGTGGGAACAGGCGTCCTGACCTGCTAGAACGGCGGAGGCTCGTCGGGGGAGGCGATCGGCAGCCCGCAGAGGGATGCCCGATCAACACTCGTGCCCGGTTCGACGGATGACGTCGCCCACCCGTCGGGATGCCCGACGGCCGGTGGGTCGGGCGCAGTCATGGCGGGCGGGTCCGGCGTGGCCATGTCGAGCAAGTTCTGGTCTGGCAGCCCACGCGGGATGGTCGCGGCGGCAACCGGTGCTGCGTACTCACGGCCGTGCGGATCTCGCCAGCGCAGGCGCGTCGCCGGACCGCGCATCGTCCAACCGCCCTCGTGGACGGCGTTGTGGTGCCGGTGGCACGTCAACACGAGGTTCTCGTCCGTGGTCGGCCCGCCCTGGGACCAGTGCCGAATGTGATGGGCGTGGCAGCGGCGAGCCGCGACCGGACAGCCAGGAAACGCACAGCGCTGGTCACGGGCCTCGAGCCGGCGGCGCATCGCAGCGTCCGGGAAGCGGCGCCGGGCGGACTCCGGGCCGACGGCGCCGTCAGCGGTGACGGTGGCGGCGGCAACCGCGGCCTCGCAGGTCAGCCGGCGCAGGGTCTCGGGAGCGAGAGGAGTGGCGCCGAGGTGGCCGCCGGCCAGCAGGCCTTGGGTCAGGCCGCCGGTCACCGGCCGGCTGGGGTCCAGTCGGGCCAGAAGGGTCAGGCTCACGGCCGGTCGCCCTGGATGCTGTGGTTCCGTGCCGCCGATCGCCAGCGCGACGAGCGCGTCGGCGCGTCGCTGCTCGGCGGTGCGCTCGTCGTCCGGGCCTTGCGAGCCTGCGAGCGGCTCGAGCGCCGCGGCGACCGTGATCGCACCGTCCGTCGTCAGCCGCGCGAACAGGTCGGTCGTGCCGTCGTCGTGCGGCCAGAACTGCAGGGACCGGACGGCGTGCGCGTTGCGCTCGCGTTCGTCCGCCATCCGAGGTCGTACGGACTCGACGGCAGCCCTGGTCGCGTCGCGCACCTGGCGCACGGACACCGCGCGGGGATCGCCGAGGACGGTGCGCTCGACGGCATCCGACGCGGCAGGGTCCAGCCCCTCGGACTCCCGAGCGAGGACCACCGCCTGCGCCCACGGCAGCGCCCCGGAGCGGACGGCGGCCGCCGCCCCCGGCAGACGGACCCGCAAGGCGAGCGACGTCCGACAGCGCACATCCGCCTCGTACGGAGACGTGCGGCACACCGCCGCGAGCTGCTCACGGTGCCAGTCCATGTCGGCCTGCTCGTCCCAGGTGCGCGGGTCGGTGGGCGCCTGCTCGGCGTAGTCCGCGATCAGCTCCGCCCGGAGCGACTGCACGACGGTGAGGGAGCGCTCGACCAGGCCGATGAGATCCAACGTCGACTCCGGGGCGAGCCGCGACCGGTCCAGGGAGGCGGCGAGCAGGAGCGCCATCGGCCCGGGCGCACAGCCCAGATCGACCGCCTGCTGACGGGGTTCCTCCGGCTCGGGCACCAGCTGCAGCTCTGCCGCATCCATTTCATCGAACACGTGTTCGATTCTACGGGAATCGGGGGGCGCGGTGGGAGCCCCGGCGAAGGCTTTGTGGATGAGCGAGGATGGCCCGACCGGGATCGGGGGCAACGCCCGCACGACGAGAAGGAGGCACGCATGGCCCGCGCACGTTCGGGGAGCGGCGCGACGGTCCGTTTCACGGCCCAGGTGCACAGCATCGACGACACGCACGTCGCCCGCTTGCCGCAGCAGGCGAGCGCGCGGCTTCCTTCTCGCGGGCAGGTGGCGGTCAGGGGCACCGTCAACGGTCACGACTTCCAGACCGTGCTGGAACCGGACGGGGTGCGGGGCCACTGGCTGCGCATCACGCCCTGGCTGCAACGGACAGCGGGGCTCGCGTCCGGCGACGCGGCCGACGTGGCCGTCGACATCGCCCCGGAGTGGCCGGAGCCGGAGGTGCCCGCGGACCTGGAGGCCGCACTGGCGACCGCGCCGGCCACGGTGCAGCACCTCTGGCAGGACATCACTCCGATGGCGCGCTGGGAGTGGGTGCGGTGGGTGAACGCGACGGCGAACCCGGCCACCCGGCGGCGGCGCGTCGAGGTCACGATTTCCAAGATGCAGAGCGGAAAGCGGCGTCCGTGCTGCTTCGACCTGTCCGCGTGCACGGACCCGTCCGTGTCGAGGAGCGGCAAGCTGCGCGTCGGCACCTAACCGTTGCCCGCCGATCGACTGGACACCTCGCGTCTCTATGCCTAGACTTACAGGGTAT
>DASVGV010000007.1:0-24078 GCA_036379355.1 Mycobacteriales bacterium
CTGGGATGCCTTCGTGTCCGTGGTGGCGCAAGGGTTTGCGTCGGTTCTGCATTGCGGACGGCAGCAGTGTGAGGACGACATCAAGGCCGAGACGGCCGCGACGCCTCGGTGCATCCCGATCGGCGGACCGGCCGAAACCGGCACCTGCGTCCGGTGCGAGCAGCCGAGCGCGTACGGCCAGCGCCTGCTGTTCGCCCGCGCCTACTGACGGCGGCGGCGAAAGGGCGGCGATGGACGCGCGGACGGAGCGGTTGCTACTGGCACGACTGGCGCGCGCGCAGCTCGAGGCGCGGGCACCGTCGGTGGTGGCCGGCTTGGTCCGCGACGGTGCCCTGGTCTGGTCGGCGGGGCGCGGGGAGGTCGACGGCGGCGAACCCGACGGCGACGTCCAGTACCGGATCGGGTCGATCACCAAGACGTTCGCCGCCGTCCTCGTCCTGCGCCTGCGCGACGAGGGTGCCGTCGACCTCGGCCTGCCGATCGAGAACTACCTGCCCGGGTGCGGGCTGGGCACGGCCACCGTCGCCCAGGTGCTGGCGCACACGTCCGGGCTGCGGTCCGAGACCGGCGGGCCGTGGTGGGAGCGGACACCCGGCGGCTCGTTCGCCGATCTCGAAGCCGGCACGCTCACGGCGCCAGGCGCTCTGGTCGGAGCGCCCGGGCGTGGCTTTCACTACAGCAACAGCGGGTACGGCCTGCTCGGCGAGCTCGCGGCGCGCCTGCGCGGCCAGTCCTGGGCCGAGGTGGTGACGGACGAGATTCTCGTTCCACTGGGCATGACGCGCACGACGACGAGGCCGAGACCTCCGGCGGCACAGGGCTTCGCCGTACATCCGTGGGCGGACGTGCTGCTCGCCGAACCGGAGACGGACAACGGCGCGCTCGCGCCGGCCGGGCAGCTGTGGTCCACCGTCGCGGACCTGGCCCGGTGGGTCTCCTTCCTCGCCGGCCGCACGGAGGGGCTGCTGCGCGCAGAAACCCTGGCGGAGATGAGCGAACCGCAGTCACTCGGCGACGTGCGCAGCGGCGCGTGGACCTCCTCGTACGGCCTCGGGCTGCAGTTGTGGAACACCGGCGGCCGGCGGAGCTACGGCCACACCGGCTCGATGCCAGGGTTCCTCGCGCTCGCCAAGACCGAGCCGGACGGGGACGGGGTCGTGCTGTGCGCCAACGCCACGACCGGGCTGGATCTCACCGGCGTCGGGGACGAGCTGCTGTCGATCCTGGCCGAACAGGAACCTCGCATCGTGCCCGCCTGGCGGCCCAGCCGAACCGCCGCGAACGTCCTGCCACTGCTGGGAATCTGGTACTGGGGGCCGACCCCGGTCGCGCTGCGCGCGCGCGACGACGGCGGGCTGGAGATCGAGTCGATCGGCCGCGGCGGTCGCACCAGCCGCTTCAGCCCTACCGGCCACGAGACGTGGCGCGGGCTCGACGGCTACTACGTCGGCGAGACCTTGAGCGTGGTCCGCGGTGCGGACGGCGCGGTCCGGCACCTCGACATCGGGTCCTTCGTCTTCACCCGCGAGCCGTACGAGCCCGACGCCGGCGTCCCCGGCGGAGACCTGCCGTGGCAGGCGGAATGACCGCGGTCAGGACTGCAGGTCGATCACGACCTTGACGTCGTCCTGGCCCTTCTTCAGCGCCTCGGTCCACGTGTCCATCGGCACCCGCTTGGTCACCAGCTGCTGCAACCACTGCAGATCCGCCGACGCCAGCGCGTCGTTCGCCTGCTCGTAGTGCCGCCGCGCCTCGTTCACCGAGCCCACGACCACCTGGTCGCCCATCACCATCTGCTTGTTCAGCGCCGCCATCTCGACATCGGTCGTCTTGGCCGACCCGCTGATGCCGCACAGCCCGACGATCCCGTTGGCGTTCAGGTTGTGCAGGCAGTCGAGCAGCAGACCCCCGTTGCCGGTCCCCTCGACGACCAGGTCGGGCTTGAACCCGAGCTCGGCGACGCCGTCGTGGTGGTACGTCGCACCCAGCTGCCGGACCAGGTCGGGCTTCACGCCGTCGGCGACGACGTCGAGGACGTGCGTCTCGATGCCCTTCTGCACCCCGAGCAGCGCCGCGAGAAGGCCGATCGGCCCGGCACCGGTCACCAGCACGCGCTGCGGTGCGTACGTCGCCCGGTGGCCGATGTACTCCATCTGCTCCCAGACCTTGGCCACGACGGCGGTCGGTTCGACCAGGACGGCGGCATCGCCCAGGCTGGCCTCCACCTTGATGGCGAAGTCCGGCTCGACCCGCCACGTCGACGACCCGTACCCGTTGCGCTCCTTGATCCCGCGCTCGGTGTACCGGCCGTTCGAGCACATGTCCCATTCGAGGTTCGCGCACCAGGGGCAGGGGACGGGGTCGGGCCGGCGCACGATCCCGACGACCAGGTCACCGACGGCCAGGTGCGTGCCCTCCGGGACCGACGTGACCCGCCCCAGCGACTCGTGCCCGAGAACCAGTGCGTCCGACCCGGGCGGGGCCCAGCCGTACCCCTGGGTGATCTCCACGTCGGTGCCGCACACGCCCATGAGCAGGCCGTCGACCACGACCGAACCGTCCGACTCGGGTGGGTCGGGCATCTCCGTGACGGTCGCGGAGTCGGGCTTGCCGGGGACCACGGTGACGGCGCGCATGGGTCCACCTTCGCATCCGGCGGCCGCCTGCGGCTGACCCGGGTGGCCGCAGCTCACAGGAAGCCACAGCGGACTGCCAGGCGCCTCGCGGTCCGATCTCACGTCCGGCTCAGGCCGGACCGGCACAGTCGACCCCGCGGCACCGACCCCCTCACCGGTGCCGCACCAAGACTTCGTACGGGAGGACCCGCGTGGCGAACCGGCTGCGCCGCATCCTGCGCCGCCCGCAGGTGGTCGTCCCGGTCGCGGTCGTCATCGTCGCCGGCTGCGGCGCCGGCGCGTGGGCCGCGACCAGGGGCTCATCCGGGTCGAGCAGCGGCATCAGGACGACCACATCACTGGTGACGGTGCAGACGGGCAACATCCAGGAGACCGTGTCGGCCTCCGGGACGCTCGCGGCCGCGACCACCGCAGATCTCGACTTCGCGACATCCGGAACCGTCAGCGCCGTCAACGTGCAGGCGGGCGCAACGGTGACCAAGGGCGAGGTCCTGGCGACGATCGACTCGACGTCCCTTGCCAACAGCCTCGCCCAGGCGCAGGCGTCGGTGGCCTCGGACGCCGCGAAGGTGGACGCGGACGAGTCCGACGGCGCTTCCAGTGCACAGCTCACCGCCGACCAGGCGACCTTGACCTCGGCGCAGGCGCAGGTGACTGAGGCGCAGCAGAACCTGTCGGACGCCGCGCTGGTCTCACCCATCGACGGGACGGTGAACACGCTGAACCTGACCGTCGGGCAGCAGGTCGCCGCGTCGTCCGGCTCCGGGTCGGGCGGGTCGGCGGCGTCGGGCTCGGGCTCGTCCGGCTTCGGCGCCGCCAGCGCGTCGTCGACGGCCTCGTCGGCGCAGATCGAGGTGGTCAGCACCGGGTCGTACGTGGCGAACGTCAGCGTCGACGACACGGAGGTCGGCGACCTGGCCGTCGGTGACCCCGCGACGCTGGTGCTCGGCTCGGCCGGCTCGTCCACCGGCGGGTTCGGGGGCTTCGGCGGGTTCGGCAGGCTCGGCGGGCGGGGCGGCGGATCGCGCGCGGGCGGTACGGCAGGGGGCACGCAGGGCGGCGCCCAGTCCGGCACGGGCGCCGGGGTGACGAGTGCGACGACGTACACGGGCACGGTCGCCACCATCGCGTCCACCGCGACCAGCACGTCGGGCGTCTCCAGCTACGCCGTCACGCTCGACGTCACCGGCAGCACGCAGGGCCTGTACATCGGCTCGAGTGTCATCGCCAGCATCGTCGACAAGCAGGTGAACGACGTGGTCGAGGTGCCCACGACGGCCATTCACCGCGGCACCGCGGACTCGTACGTGCTCGAGAGCCTGCACGGGAAGGTGACCCAGGAGCCGGTCACGACCGGAGTGTCCGCGGCCGGCGAGACCCAGATCGTCTCGGGCCTGCAACCCGGAGACCAGGTGCAGGTCACGACGATCACCCGGACGGCGACGTCCCGGTCCGGCACAGGGACCGGCACGGGTGGGACCGGGCGCACCTTCGGCGGCGGCGGCTTCGGCGGCGGCGGCTTCGGCGGCGGTGGCTTCGGCGGCGGTGGCGGATGACCGTCGGCCCGCCCGCCAGCGCCGTCCTCGACCTCGAGGACGTCACCAAGACGTACGCGATGGGCAGCCAGTCCGTGCAGGCCCTGCGCGGCATCAGCCTCACGGTGGACGAGGGCGAGTACGTCGCGATCATGGGCCCGTCGGGCTCGGGCAAGTCGACGCTCATGCACATCGTCGGCTGCCTCGACGTGCCGTCGTCCGGGCGCTACTGCCTGGCCGGCGAGGACGTCAGCACCCTCTCCGAGCAGGAGCTGGCACACATCCGCAACCGGCGGATCGGCTTCGTGTTCCAGCAGTTCAACCTGCTGCCGTCGATGACGGCGCAGCGCAACGTCGAGCTTCCGCTGGTGTACGCCGGGGTCGGCCGCGCCGACCGGCAGGATCGGGCCGAGGCCGCCCTGGCACAGGTCGGTCTCGGCGACCGGCGCGGTCATCGCCCCGGCGAGCTGTCCGGCGGGCAGCAGCAGCGGGTCGCGGTCGCGCGCGCACTGGTGTCCGAACCGGATCTGATCCTGGCAGACGAGCCGACCGGCAACCTCGACTCGTCGTCGACCGCCGACATGCTGCACCTGCTGGGCGAGCTGTCGAAGACGGGCCGCACCATCGTGCTGATCACGCACGAGCACGACGTCGCCGCGGCCGCCGGGCGGACGATCCGCCTTCGCGACGGCCGGATCAGCGACGAGACGGCAGCCGGTCCGATCGAGGTAGAGGCACGGGTTCGATGAGCTGGACCGAGTCGCTGCGGACGGCACTCGGCGCCGTCCGTACCCATCGCATGCGGTCGGCGCTGACCATGCTCGGCATCCTCATCGGCATTGCCGCGGTGATCCTCACCGTCGGCCTCGGCGAGGGGGCCCAGAACAAGGTCAAGGCGCAGATCAACGCCCTCGGCACGAACCTGCTGGTCATCTCGCCGGGCAGCTCGACCTCGTCGACGACCGGACTGCGCGGCGGCTTCGGCAGCTCGACCACGCTGACGGTCTCGGACGCGAACGCCCTCGCGTCCCCGGTCGTCGCCCCGGACATCAAGGCGGTCGCGCCGACGCTCCAGTCCAGCGAGACACTCCTGAACGGCAGCACGAACTGGAGCACCACGGTCATCGGGACCACGCCGGACTGGTTGTCGGTCCGTGCCCGCAGCCTCGCCGAGGGCCGGTTCCTGTCCGCGGGCGACGAGCAGTCGGACGCCGCCGTCGTCGTGCTGGGCGCGACCACGGCGAGTGAGCTGTTCCCCCTCGGCGACCCCGTCGGGCAGAACGTACTGGTCGGCGGCGTCCAGATGCAGGTCGTCGGCGTCCTCACCGCATCCGGGTCCACCGGCACCAGCAACAACGACGACATGGCGCTCATCCCGCTGTCGACCGCACAGCAACGCGTCTTCGGCGGCACCAGCCGGACCGAGGTGCAGGACATCTACGTCGAGGCCACGAAGGGCTCGACACTGTCCGCCGCCTACCAGGAGGCGAACGCGGAGCTGCTCAACCTGCACGGAATCACCACGGCTAGCGACGCGGACTTCACGATCACCACCCAGCAGAGCCTCGTGTCGACGGCGACCTCGGTCGACAAGACCCTGACCATCCTGCTCGGCGGCATCGCGGGAATCTCGCTGCTCGTCGGCGGGATCGGCGTCATGAACATCATGCTGGTCTCGGTCACCGAACGAGTCAGGGAGATCGGCCTGCGCAAGGCCCTCGGTGCCACTCCCGCGCTGATCCGCCGGCAGTTCCTGCTCGAGGCGTCGGTCCTCGGACTCGTCGGGGGCGTGCTCGGTGTCGCCCTCGGTGCCATCGGCTCGTCCGTCCTGCCGCACCTGCTGAACGACCCGATCACGCTGTCGCCCAGCGCATCCGTCGCCGCCGTCGGCGTCGCGGTGCTGGTCGGGATCGTCTTCGGCGTCTATCCCGCCAGCCGGGCCGCCCGGCTGGCTCCCATCGATGCCCTGCGGTCCGAGTGACCGCCGACCCTGGAGAACGACCGACCATGCGCAGCTACCTTCGGCCCGCCGGACTCGTCCTGACCGGCGGTGCCCTCGCCATCGGGCTCGCCGCCTGCGGCGGCGGGTCGCCCCAGACGGCCAAGGTGGCAGCGACAAGCTCGCCCTCGCCGGCACGCGGTACGCGGCAGCCGTCGGCCATCGGCAAGGTGACCGCGATCTCCGCGTCGAGCTTCACCGTCCAGGGGCAGGCCAGCACGACCGACGTGTCCTACACGTCGTCGACGGCGTTCAGCCGTACCAGCACCGTGTCCCTGTCGGCCCTCCAGCCCGGCGAGTGCGTGACCGTCGTCGGCACGCCCGCGACAGCGGGCGGCAGCCTCACGGCCCGGACGGTGTCGGCGCGGCCCGACACCGGGGGCGGCTGCTCTGCCGGACCTGGCGGCTTCGGACGCGGGCGCACCCGCCCGTCCGGCGCACCGTCGGGCGTCCCGACCAGCCGCCCGAGCGGTCGGGGCGGATCGGGTCGCTTCGGCGGCGGCTCCGGCGGGTTCGGCGGCGCGTTCCTGTCCGGGACGGTCGTGTCGGTGTCGGGGTCGACGCTCGTGGTGAACGGCACCGTCCGTACGGTCGGCCCCAACGCCTCGCCGAGCGCGGCGACGCCATCGCCCACCGCCACGGACACCACGGTCACGGTCGGGGGGAACACCGCGGTCACCCAGACGTCGACGGCCGCCGCGAGCGACGTCACCGTCGGGTCCTGCGTCACGGCGACGGGCAAGGCAGGCGCCGCCTCCAGCACGTCGAGCACGCTCACCCTGACGGCGACACGGGTCGTGCTGAGCCCGCCGACCAACGGCTCGTGCTCGACCACGTTCGGGTTCGGCGGGCGCGGCTTCGGCGGTGGCGGCGGAGGAGGGGGCGCGGGATCCGGTCAGGGTGGGACGAGTGCCTGAGTCACGGACCCGGCCACGGCGTACCCGTCGCGGCATCGTGGTCGGCGTGTCGGCCGCCGTCATCCTGGCGGCGGCCGGAATCGGCGCGTACGCCTCGACGAACGGACCGTCCACCGCTTACCGCACAGCCACCGTGGAGCGGGCGACCGTCGACAAGACGCTCGTCGAGACGGGGACCGCCACCCCGGAGACCTCCGTCGCCGCCTCCTTCGCCGACAAGGGCACGGTCTCGTCCGTGGCCGTGCAACCCGGGCAGCGGGTGACCGCGGGGCAGCCGCTCGCCCAGCTCGACACGGTGACCCTCGACGCGTCGCTGGCGGCCGCCCAGGCGACCGCCGCCCAGGACGCGCTGGTGCTCGCGGACGCCGAGAACGGCCAGCTCGTCAGCGCCGGGGGGAACGGGTCCGGCGGCTCGTTCGGCGGCACCACGACAGCTGAGGACAGCCCCGCCGGCGTGTCGTCGGCCGCCATCTCGACGGCGACGAGCGGCCACGCGACGCCTGCCACGTCCCCTGGCCGGGGCGCCGGCACGGGCAGCACCTCGCTCACCGGCCTGCAGCAGCAGGTGGTCGACGGCCAGAAGACGCTCGACGGCGACCTGGCGCATGCCGGCGCCCTGCTCACGGCGGCCGAGTCGGCCTGTCCGACCGACACTGGGTCACGCGGCTCGCCCTCCCCCGGACCGAGCTCCGGCACGTCAACGACCGCGTCCGCGTCGCCCTCCGCCGCCCCGTCCGCGTCGCCGTCGCCGTCCCCGTCGCCGTCCGGCACGACCGTCGACCCCGCCGACTGCCTGCAGGCCGAGTCCCAGCTGCTCGGCGCGCAGCGCACCGTGGCCCAGGACGAGACGCAGCTCGGCACTGCCGAGCAGGCGCTCACCTCCGCACTCGACGCCGCCCAGACTGCGCTCTCCACCAGCGCGGGCTCGGGGCAAGGCGGCCGGTCGGACACGACGACCGGCCGCTCGGGCGCCACGACCGGGGCGGGCGCGACCCCCACGGCCGCCGACATCGCCGCGGACCAGGCCGCCCTCGACGCCTCCGACGCGGCCGTCGCCGTGGCACAGCAGAACCTCGCGATGGCGACGCTCACCAGCCCGATCAGCGGCACGGTCCTGTCCGTCGGCTTCGCGGTCGGCGCTTCTGCCAGCGGGCAGAGCGTCGTCGTCGCCAACCCCGAGGCGTACGTGTTCGACACCACCGTTCCGGTGACCTCGTACCCCGAGGTGAAGGAGGGCCAGGCCGTCGCGATCGTCCCGGACGGCACCAGCACGACGGTGCACGGCACGGTCGTCCGGATCGGGGCGGCGCCGAACTCGAGCGGTGACTACCCGGTGGTGGTCGGTGTCGGCGTCGTGCCGCCGAACGTCCGGAGCGGGTCGACCGCCTCGCTCACCATCACCCTGGCCGCGACCCATGCCGGGCTGACGGTGCCCACGTCGGCGCTCACCACCGTCGGGCGGCGCACGATCGTCCGCACCCTGTCCGGCGGCGTCGTCACCCCGGTGCCCGTCACCGTCGTGACGATGGGCGCGGTACGCAGCCTCGTGACCGGCGCGCTGTCGGTCGGCGAGCGCGTGGTGCTCGCCGACCTGCACACTCCCGTGCCGGCCAGCAACAGCACCACCGTCCGTGGCGCCGGCGGGCTCGGGGGCGGTCTCGGCGCCAGCCTGGGTGGGCGTACGACCGGCCTCGGCGGCAGCGGGTTCCGCGGCGGCCGCGCCGGCTAACGACGCGCCCCGGCCGCGCCGCGCAGCGGGAGGCGCACCCGGAACAGGGCACCCGCCCCCGGCTGCGACTCGACCTCCGCGGTGCCGTCGTGCAGGCCGGCGATCGCCGCGACGATGGCGAGGCCGAGGCCCGACCCGCCGTCCTCGCGGGTACGCGACGGGTCGGCGCGCCAGAACCGGTCGAAGACCCGAGCGGCCGCCTCCGCGTCGAGGCCCGGACCGGCGTCGGCGACCTCCAGGACGGCGTGGGTGCCGTCCACGTACGCGCGCACGTCGACCGGCGTGCCCGCCGGTGTGTGCGTCCGCGCGTTGCCGAGCAGGTTCGTGGCGATCTGCCGGAGCTGACCGTCGTCGCCGCGCACCAGGACCGGCCCGGCGGACTGCACGCGGATCGGGCGGTCCGGCTCGATCGCCAGGGCGTCGTGCACCGCGTCGTCGGCCACCTTCGTGAGATCGACGTCGCGGAGGTCGGGCAAGGGCCCCTGGTCGAGCCGGGCGAGCTGGAGCAGGTCGTGGACGAGCGACCCCATCCGGACGGCCTCGTCCTCGATGCGGCCCATGACCCGGTCGAGATCCGGACCGGGCGTCACCGCGCCCTGGCGGTAGAGCTCGGCGAACCCGCGGATGGAGGTGAGCGGCGTCCGCAGCTCATGGCTGGCATCCGCGGCGAACTGCCGCAGCCGGGACGTCGAGCGTTCGCGGTCACGGAAGGCACGCTGGATCTGCTCCAGCATGCTGTTGAACGCGGTCCCGAGGCGGCCCACCTCGCTGCGCGCATCGGCCACCGGAGCCCGCAGCGACAGGTCCCCGGCCGCAATGCCGTCGGCGGTCCGCGTCACCGCGTCCAACGGCCGCATCCCGATCCGTACGACGCCGTACGCGAAGCCGGTGAGGGCCAGCAGGACCGCGCCGCTGACGGCGATGTCGATGAGCAGCAGCTGGTCGGTGGTCGACCGGAGCTCGCGCAGTGACTGGCCCACGATCAGGGTCCCGCTGCGGTCGGCGAGTGGTGTGGCCACGATGCGCCACTGCGAGGACCCGGTCGTCGAACGCACCGTCATCGCCTGCCCGGACCGCGCGGTGGCTTCGGCGAGGGTGAGGTGCGGGAGCACCGCCGGGGCGAGCGTGCTGTTCTGGCTGCCGTTGAGCACCACGGCGCCGGTCGGCGACAGGCAGGCCTCGAAGAACGTGTCCGGGCCGCGCCGCGACCCGGTCGTCCCGGTCGTGCGCGGCCGGCAGACCACGTCCAGCAGCGTCGCGCCGTCGCGGTGCGCGCCCGCGAACGGCGACCGACCACGGCCGTCGAGGCCGTGCAGCTCCTGGTCGATGCGGTTCAGCTGGGAGTGCCGCAGCACCTGCACGCCGATCACGTCGGCGACCGCGAGGCCGATGGCCGCCAGCACGAGCACCCCGAGGACCAGCCGGGCCCGCAGCGAGGTCGGACGGAGCCAGGCCCGGCGCGGTCGAAGTCGTCGCACGGCGCCGTGTCTAGCCGACGCGGCGCGTCAGCGGGCGCCGGCGACGCGCAGCACGTAGCCGACGCCGCGCACGGTGTGGATGAGCTTCGGCTCGGTCGTGTCGACCTTGCGCCGCAGGTAGGAGATGTACGACTCGACGACGCCGGTGTCGCCGCCGAAGTCGTAGCTCCACACGTGCTCGAGCAGCTGCGGCTTGGACAGCACCCGGCCGGCGTTCGCGAGCAGGTGCCGCAGCAGCGCGAACTCGGTCGGCGACAGCGAGATCTCGACACCCGCGCGGCGGACGACGTGCTGGTCCTCGTCGAGCTCCAGGTCGGCGTACGAGAGGACCGCGCTGGCACGTTCGTGCGGCGCCTGGCCGTGCGTCCGGCGAAGGACGGCGCGGATGCGGGCCACCACCTCTTCCAAGGAGAACGGCTTGGTGACGTAGTCGTCGCCACCGAGGGTCAGCCCGCTGACCGTGTCGCGCGCGTCGTCGCGGGCGGTGAGGAACAGCACGCCCATCGCGCGGTCGTCCGCGCGCAGCGCCCGGCACACCTCGAAGCCGTCCATGTCCGGAAGCATCACGTCGAGCACGACGAGGTCCGGACGGAAGTCGCGGCAGGCGTGGACCGCACTGCGGCCGTCGGCCACCGCCCGGACGTCGAAGCCGACGAACGACAGCGCGGTCAGCAGCAGCTCCCGGATGTTGGCTTCGTCGTCGACCACCAGGATGCGCGGAGGCGATGCGTTCTGGGCGGCGGGCACGGCGGCTCCGGTGGTCTGGGGCGAGACACTCATGGCCTGCAGGGTGGCGGCTGTTCCTGTCAACATCCCGTCATCGGCCTGAACGTCGGCGAAGAGAGCAACGCTGGTCGGTGGTCGGCACCCGGCGACCTGCGGCGAGCGCCGCGATCCGGCGGACCGACACGCTGCCCGGCGCGAAGTAGCTGTCGTGGATCGGGAAGTCGACGGAGACCGGCAGCCGCTGGGGTGTGTCGTCGGCGCTCGCCACCTGGACGGCTCCGGGCAGGCAGACCGGGTCGCCGCCCAGGTGCCCGATGCCGAGCGCACCAGTGCCACGGTCGACCAGGAGTCCGGTGAGCGGGCCGGCCGCGTCGGCGAGGTCGACAAGTGTGTGCTGCAGCACCTGCGCGTCCTTGATCGGGTCGCGGGCGTCCTGCAGGACGTAGGTCGGGACGTTCCCGAGGTCGTGCACGTCGTCGACCGTGGGCCCGAAGCCCGCCGGTGCCACCCCCACGAGCGCGTCGGGGCGCAGGCCCTCGTGCACCGCCAGGCCGGCCACCACCGCCCCGTAGCTGTGGCCGACCAGCGTGAGTCGGCTGCCATGGGCCAGCGGCAGCCCCCGGGCGAACGCGGTGAGCTCCGGGGCCGCGGTGTGGGCCCAGTGCTGGAGCGCCGCCTCCGGCAGGTTCGGCGGCTCGGGCGCGCCGAGCCACGCGATCAGGGCGGCGTCGCCACCGGTCTCCTCGCGCAACGCGGACCAGAGGGCGTCACCGCGCCGGGCCGTCGACGCCCAGCGCCGCTCGCTGGTGGTGGTGCCCGGGACGAAGAGCAGCACGCGAGACGCCGCCGTCACGTCGCCCCAGACCTCGGCGACCCGGCCGTCGCCCGCCAGCAGCCACGAACGCCCGGCGGTGGCAACCCCCTCGCGCGCGAGGACCACCGGCGCGGCGACCAGCCGCGCGGCCACCGGCGCCGCCAGGTCGCCGGCGGCCGCCGCGGGTTCGAGCGCGCCCAGGAGCGCGGCGTCCGCCGGCCCGACGCCGGCCCATCCGGACGCAGCCACCCGCTCGGCCAGCGCCGTCTCGGGATCGTGGACCGGCGACCACGGGAGGCCACGCAGCCGGTGGTCACACGCCCGATCCGCCTGCGCCACCTCGTCGCGGGCGTCGTCGCGGAGCCGCTGGGCGACCTCCGGCGCCACCCCGGCGAGCAGCGCACGATCGGCTGCGACCTCGAGCTCGGCCGCCCGCCGCAGCGACGCGGCCAGCGCGACCAGCGCGTCCGCCGCTGCCACGAGCAGGGCGCGCAACCGGGTCTGCTCGCCCGCCGTGGCCAGAAAGGCCCAGTGGGCGCTGCGCCCGGCGGGACCGGTCCACAGCGGCCAGAACATGTCCGGCGCGTCGGCGACCGCCGCACCCAGTCGCCGCGCCGCGGCGACCAGCGCGCCCGCTTCGGCGCCGGCCGCGGGGCGCGGGTTCACGAGGCGAGCCTCGTCTCGACGTCGACGTAGTCACCCCGAGCCCGCGCGACGTCACGCGCCAGCGCGCCCCACCGCGCCTGCAGGTCCTCCGCCTGACGTGACCAGATCCGCCCCAGCTCGGTGAGCGTGGCTGCCGACGCGAGGCCACCCAGCGCACCGGTGCCGGCCGCCAGTGCCGCACCCAGCGCGGCGGGGTCGGGACCGGCGCCCGCGGCCGTGCGCGCGAGCGCGACCAGCGCGTCGGGGGTGACGGTGATGCGAGCAGTCAGATCCACGGCGACTACGAAACGACGGGGCCTGCGTGTGCACGGAGTCGACGTCCACAGGAATAGCGGGATCGGTCGCGGGCATTCGGTCCGCTGTGACGCGACTGCGCCGGAGCGACTGCGCCGGCCGTGGTTTCCGGCGGGTACGACGGGGGCGCGGGTTCTCGTACCTCGACGACGAGGGGCGCCCGATCACGGACCCCGACGTCCGGGCTCGCATCGAGGCGCTCGTCCTTCCCCCGGCCTGGAAGGACGTCTGGATCTGTCCCTGGCCCAACGGGCACATCCAGGCGACGGGGGTCGATGCCGCCGGGCGCCGGCAGTACCGCTATCACGACGTCTGGCGGACCACCCGCGACCGCGCCAAGCACGAGCGGGTCCTCGAGGTCGCGGCACGCCTCCCCGCGGCCCGGGAGACCTTCGCGGCCGATCTGGCGCGCCCCGGTATGCCGAGGGCGCGGGTGCTGGCGGCCGCGGCCCGGCTGCTGGACCTCGGGTTCTTCCGCATCGGCTCCGAGCAGTACGAAGAGGAGAACGGCACGTTCGGCCTGACCACGCTGCACCGGCGGCACGTGACCGTCTCCGCGGGCCGGGTGACGTTCGACTACGTCGCCAAGTCCGGCCAGCACCGGATGACCTCGATCGCGGATCCGGCTGTGATCGCCGTCGTGGAGACGCTGCGTCGCCGGCGGTTCGGCCCGGAGCACCTGCTGGCGTGCAAGGAGGGCCGCCGATGGCGCGAGCTGGATGCCGACGACGTGAACGCGTACCTGCGCGAGACGATCGTCGGGCCCAAGGGCGACCTCGATGTGAGCGCCAAGGACTTCCGTACCTGGCACGGCACCGTGCTGATGGCTGTCGCGCTCGCGGTGAACGAGCACCCGGCGGGTCCGTCGGCCGCCAAACGGATGCTGGCCCGGGCGTACGCCGAGGTCGCGTTCTATCTCGGCAACACCCCGGCGGTGGCGCGGAGCTCGTACGTCGACCCGCGAGTCGTCGACCTCTGGCGCGATCGCGTGACGATCCGTGCCGCGCTGGACGACCTGGGAGACCAGGCCACCGTGGGCGAACCGGCGACCCAGGGCGCGGTCGAGGCTGCGGTGCTGGACCTGCTCGCCCGTTGACGTAGGCGTCACGAGACGGTGACGATTCCAGGACGCAGGCAACCACTACCCCGCGCACGGCGTGTCCTACAGGACGTCGCGCGATCCGGAGTCACCGGACGCACGGCGGGCACTGCGAGAGAGAATGGGACGGTCATGCGCGCTCGGACCTGGACAGCGATCACCGCGTCGGTGATCGCTGCCGTGGCCGCCGGAACGGTGGGCGCGGTCGCCACGCTCGGGCACGCGGACGTCGCGGCGCCCGGTCACGCGTCCGCCACCGATGTCGCGGCCACGCGGGCCGTCACGCCGCCGCCCCCGCCCCTCACCGTCACGTCCGTGGAGCACGCCGGCGACACCACCATGCCCACCCTGCTCGGCGCGGTGACGGTGACGTTCTCCTCTCCGGTCGCCGCCACCGTCCGGCCACTGCTGTCCCCCGCGCTGGCCGGCGCGTGGGTCCAGCCGTCCCCGACGAAGCTCGTGTTCATGCCGACGGAGGTGCCGCTGCCGCTGCAGAAACTCACCCTGACCGTCGCCGCCGGAACCCAGGACCTCGCCGGCGGCGTCCTCGCGGCGGCGTCGACGACCACGTGGACCACGCGTGCCGCCGACCCGGCACGGCTCCAACAGCTGCTCGCGGAGGACGGCTACCTGCCGCTGTCGTTCACCCCGGCGGCGGCCGAGCCGACCACGGCGCCGGCCCTCGCTGCGAGCGCCTTCGCACCCGTCGCGGGGTCGTACGCCTGGCGCTTCACCCCGCCACCCACCCTGCGGGCGCTCTTCACCGGCACCACGTCGTCCCTGCTCACGCACGGTGCCCTGCTCGCGTTCGAGGCCGACCACCACCTCGCCGCGGACGGGATCGCCGGCCCGGCCGTCTGGACGGCGCTCACCGGCTCGCTCGCGGACGGCGCCCGCAACAGCACCCCGTACACGTACGTGCTGGTCAACAAGACGGTGCCGCAGCAGCTGGTCCTGTACCGCGACGGCGCGCCCGTCCTCACCACCCCCGCGAACACCGGCGTGGCGGGCGCGCAGACACCGGACGGCAGCTGGGCCGTCTACGCGCGCTACACCAGCCAGACCATGAGCGGGACCAACCCGGACGGGACCCACTACAGCGACCCGGGCGTGCCGTGGATCAGCTACTTCTACGGCGGCGACGCGGTGCACGGGTTCCCGCGCGCCTCGTACGGAACCCCGCAGAGCGTGGGGTGCGTCGAGCTGCCGATCGCGACCGCCCAGCAGGTCTACGGCCTCATGGGGTACGGCGACATCGTCACGGTCGTCGGCTAGGCGCCCGGCCCCGAGTCAGGCCGGTGAGATCCCGCCCGGCGCGTGGAACACCCCGTCGGGGTCGTACGCCGACTTGACCCGCCGCAGGCGCGCCAGGTTCGCGCCGTAGTAGGCGGCCGCCGCGTCGGTGAGCGTCGGGTCCGCGTAGTTCTGGTACGCCGCCCCGGTCGCCGCGCCGGCGACCGTCGCCTTGATCGCGTCGAGTGACGCCTGGTTCGCCGCCTGCGGGCCAGTCCCCGGAGTCGACGCCCACGACGCGGTGTACTGGGCGCCGAAGGCGACGTCGCGGTGCACGAACGCGGTCCCATCCGGAGCGACGTCGCCGACGGCGCCGCCCCAGGTGTCGAACGCCGCGCCGCCGACCCCGAGCGACCGATCGCGCTGCCGCGCCTCGACCGCGCCGGCCAGTGCATCGACGGCGCCAGGCGGGACGGGTGCGGTGAACAGGTCCGACGCGGCGACGAACGCGTCGCGCGGCAGCGTTCCGGCGGGCGACTGGCCGGCCACGTGGCAGGCCGCGACCGTCGAGTCGGCGCAGCCCGCTTCCAGCAGCATCGTGCCCAGGAAGGACCGGTCGCGCACGGTCGCGGTGGTGGGCGCCGCACCGGCGGCCGCGAGGAACGGCGCGAGCACCGCGGTGAGGCCGCCGCTCGACCCGATGCGTACGCACGAGACGCTGACGGTCGGTCCGCTGCCGTCCGCGGTGGCCAGCAGGTGACAGGTCGACCACACCGACCGTGGCGCGGCCGGCAGGTGCGCCATCCAGGCCCCGAGGACCGTCGCCGCGGCCTCCCACGGAAAGGCGTGGTAGCTGGTCGAGAGCCCGGTCGTCGGCTCCGTACGGAAGCCCATCGACGTGACGATGCCGAAGCCGGCGCCGGCCCCGCGCAGCGCCCACAGCAGGTCCGGGTGACTGTCGCCGGAGGCGGTGACCACCTGCCCGTCGGCGAGCACGACCTGGGCGGAGGCGAGGTGGTCACACGTGAGGCCGTACTGCCGGGACAGGACTCCCAGCCCGCCGCCGAGCGTCAGGCCGGACAACCCGACGGTTGGGCACGATCCCCCCGGCACGAACACGCCGCGGGCGGCGAGCTGCGCGTAGGCGTCGACCAGGGCCGCGCCGGTCCCGATGCCACAGGACGTGCCCTGGACGGTGATCGCCGACATGGGCCGGAGGTCGACCACGAGCCCCCGGTTGGTGGACGCACCGACGTACGAGTGGCCCCCGGAGCGCGCCGTGACGGGCAGGCCGTGGTCGCGGGCGAACCGTACGGCCGCCTGGACGTCGGTCACGGACCGGGCGGAGACCACGGCCGCCGGGACGATCGCGTCGAAGCGCCGGTTGAACAACTGCGACGCCGCCGTAAATCCCGGCTCGCCACGGAGCAGGAGCGTCCCAGACAGCCTGTGGCGCAAGGTATCCCAGGCGGCCGGTGACGGAGCGGCAGACGGGCTCGCCGAGGACGCGCCCGTGGTGCGCGACCGCGCGCCGCAGGCCTCGAGCGCCACCGCGCCGGCGGTGCCGAGGAGCCCGCGCAGGACGGCGCGCCGGGACGTCTGCACGGCGCCGAGTGTGTCAGCCCTCGCGGGCGTCGAGATGGCGCAGCACGGTCGCGCACAGGTCGCCGAACGTGCTGAGCTCGGCCGCGGTCAGCCCGTCGAGGAGCGCTTCGCGCACGTCCGTGACGTGCGCGGGCGCCGCCTCGCGGAGCTTGGCGAATCCCGCGTCGGTGAGCACGCAGACCTGGCCCCGCCGGTCGGTGGGGCACACCTCGCGGCGGACGTACCCCTGCTCCTCCAGCCGGGCCACCGCGTGCGAGAGCCGGGACCGAGACGACGCCGACCGAGCGGCGAGCGCGCTCATCCGCAGCCGGCGGCCGTCCGCCTCGGAGAGCCGGACGAGGATCTCGTAGTAGGCCAGGTTGAGTCCCTGCCGGCGCAGCCCGCGGTCGAACACCTCGTCCAGGCGGACGGTCATGGTCAGGTAGGCGCGCCACGCCTCCTGTTCCGCGGCGGACAGCCAGCGGACGTTCTCGTCCATCCAGTGATCCTACCCGGGAATGATTGAGCGCTCAATGAGTTTGCTACGGTGAAACCGGTACGACGACCACGAGGAGATTCACATGACCGCTGTCACCGACACCGCAACCGGATACCGCACCGGCACCTGGACGATCGACCCGGTCCACTCGACCGTCGGCTTCGTCGCCCGGCACATGATGGTGAGCAAGGTCCGCGGCAAGTTCGGGACCGTCGAGGGCACGATCGTCACGGCCGAGAACCCGCTCGAGTCGACCGCGACCGCGACCATCGACCTGTCGTCCGTCGACACCGGCAACGCCCAGCGCGACAACCATCTGCGCTCGGCCGACTTCTTCTCGGTCGAGAAGAACAAGATCATGACGTTCACGAGCACCGGGATCGAGCCGGACGGCGACGACTACCGGGTGACCGGCGACCTGACCCTCAACGGGATCACCAAGCCGATCACGTTCGCGCTCACGCTCGAGGGCTTCGGCCCGGACCCCTACGGCGGCGTGCGGGCCGGCTTCACCGGCACCGGATCCCTGTCGCGCAAGGACTGGGGCATCACGTTCAACGGGGCCATCGAGGGTGGTGGCGTCGTGGTGAGCGACAAGATCGACCTCGTGCTCGAGGTCGAGGCGGTCCTCGCCTCCTGACTCAGGTCGCCTGCGCGCGGTTATCCCGCGCGCAGGCGACCTTGACGGACGGCCCGTCAGGTGAGACAAAACTGACATGTCCGACACGGGGGATGCCGAGCTTCGCGCGCGCCTGTCCGAGCTTGCGGAGGTCGAGCTCGCCCCGATGGTGCCCGGCTGGCGGACCCTGCTGCCGCAGATCGTGATCTCCGGCATCCTGCCCGTGGTCGCGTACGCGCTGCTGCGGCCGCACGTGCCGTCCGACGCGATCGGGCTCATGATCGTGTCGGTCTTCCCGGTCGCCCAGATCGCCTGGGACCGGTTCCATCACGGTCGCCGCGACCCGATCTCGATCCTCATCCTCATCGCGATCCTGCTGGGCGTGGTGCTCGGGCTCACGCTGAACGGCAACACGCTGCTGCTGAAGATCCGCCAGTCGGCGTTCACCGGGCTGTTCGGCGTGGCCTGCCTCGTGTCGATGGTCTTTCCCCGCCCGCTCATGTTCTGGCTGGGCCGCGAGTTCGCCAGCGGCGGGGATCCCCAGAAGCGTGCGGCGTTCTCCGCGCGCTGGCATCTGCCCACGATGCCGCGGCGGTTCCGGACCGTCACGCTCGTCTGGGCCATCGGCCTGATGGCCGAGACGACGGCACAGGTCCTCATGGCCCTCGGCCTGTCCACCCAGACGTTCCTCGTGCTGAACCAGATCGTGAGCGGTGCGTTCCTCGGCTCGCTCCTCGCCTACTCCGTGTTCGCGACGCGGCGCGGTGAGCGGTACGCCGAGGCGCTGCTCGAACAGCTGGGTGGCGCGTTGCCGCCGGCGGGCCTCCCGGCCGTCGCCTAGCAGGGACCAGCGGCTACGGTCGGGCCGTGATCGAGCGCGCCGTCGACCTGGCCGAAGCGACCTTCGCCTACCTCGAGGACGGCCCGGCCGACGGGCCGCCGGTCGTGGTCGTCCACGGGTTTCCCGACTCCCCGTACTCGTGGAAGGGGGTGATCGCGGCCCTCGCCGCGGACGGTCATCGGGTGCTGGCGCCGTTCCTGCGGGGGTACGCGCCCACGGCGGTCCCTGCCGACGGGCGCTACCAGACCGGGCAGCTCGCCGCCGACGTCCGGGACCTGGTCCTCGCCACCACCGACGGTCCGGTCGACCTCGTCGGCCACGACTGGGGGGCGCCCGCGGTCTACGGCGCCGCGAACCTGCTCGGGGACCGGTGCCGCCGGGTCGTCGGGCTTGCCGTTCCGCCGGCACTCGGCGGGGAGTCGCTGTTCTCGTACGCGCAGGCGAAGCGATCGTTCTACATGTTCTTCTTCCAGCTGCCGGTCGACCCGGTCGTCGCCGCGGGGGACTTCGCGTTCCTCGACGGCCTCTGGGACGACTGGACGATGCCGGCCACCGACTCGGCCGCCGCCC
The DNA here is from genome assembly GCA_036379355.1 of Mycobacteriales bacterium. Classification (GTDB taxonomy): domain Bacteria; phylum Actinomycetota; class Actinomycetes; order Mycobacteriales; family CAJCIY01; genus CAJCIY01. Next base: position 19,240 of record DASVGV010000007.1, read on the forward strand.
GGGCCGCGGTCAAAGAGTGCCTGCGCGAGCCGGCGAACCTTGCGGCTGCGCTCGGGTACTACCGGGCCCTGTTCAATCCCGACCCGGCGCTCTCGGCCGAGCAGGAGGCGACGGCCACCCGTCCCACCCAGCCACTCTTGTACCTGCACGGCGCCGCCGACGGCTGCATGGGCGTCGAGCTGACCGAGGGCGTCGAGGGCCGGGTCGTCGTCGAGGGGGCGAACCACTTCCTGCAGCTGGATCGCCCCGGGGAAGTCGAGCGGCGGATCACGGAGTTCCTGGCCACGTGACGCCGTGGCTGCTCGTCGACTTCGGCGACGTGATCAGCCGGCCGTACGACGATGACTCGTACCGCACCCTGGCGGCGCTGCTCGACCTGGACGCCACGCACCTCAGGTCCACGTACTGGCAGCACCGGCGGGCGTACGACGCCGGGGAGCCGTCTGCCGCGTACTGGTCGAAGGTCGCGGGCCGCGGCGTGCCGGACGACCTGGCCGAGCGGCTCGACGCCGCGGACGTGGCCACCTGGAGCCGCACCGACCCGCAGATGCTCGCCCTGCTGGCCGAGCAGCGGCACGCCGGCGCGCGCCTCGCGCTGCTGTCCAACGCCCCGCACGTGCAGGCGGCGGCCTTCGACCGCGCGGACTGGGCGCCGATGTTCGAGCACCTGCTGACCAGCTCCCGGCTCGGGGTCGCGAAGCCCGACCCCGCGGCCTTCACGCTCGCGCTCGCGACTCTCCGCGCCACGCCGGGCGACGTCACCTTCGTCGACGATCGGCCCGAGAACGTCGATGCCGCAGCCGGTCTCGGCATCCGGACGATTCTGTACGCCGGCGTCGAGAACCTCCGGGGCGCGCTCAGCCAGGCGTGACGTCGTAGGTGTGGCCGGCTGCGCGCAGACGGGCGACCAGCGCGTCGCCCATCGCGACGGCCGGGGTCAGGCAACCGGCACGCGGCGGCAGGTCGTCGAGCGCCAGGGACAGGGCGCTCTCGGCGAACATCACCGCCGTGGCCTTGTAGCCCGGGTCGCCGGACCCGGCGACCACCGCGCGATAGCGGCGCCCGGAGGTCGTCGTGGCCAGGATGTCGTGTCGGAACCAGCCCTTGTCACGGGTCTCGGCGCTCGGCCCCTCCCCCGGCTTCGGCAGCAACCGGCCGACCAGCGGGCGCGCCGGACCGAACGCCATGGCGCCGGCCATCGCCGCGAGCCCGGCCGTCACACCGACCGCGGCGAGGGGCGCGGCGGCGCCGCTTCCCATGCCCATGACCTCGCCGTAGCGCAGGTCTCGCCCGTACGCCCAGTCCAGCAAGGCATTGCTACGCCGCACGATCCGCGTGTTGTACGACGCCATCACGAACGGCGCGACCCATCCCGACTCGCCGCGCCCGGGACGCGGGGTGTCGGACGGCTGGGCGAGCGTGGACTCCGCGGCCCGGTCCGGGCTCAGCGTGAACGGGTCGGCCATGAGCTTGCGCGCCGCCGGGTCTGCCTTCACCGCGTCGACCAGGGTGCGCATCGAGTCGATCGTGCCCCCGGACACGCCCCCGCGCATCCGGCACGTCGCCGTCACCTCGGCCAGGCCGCCCGCGCCGTCGGCGGCGGCCGCCTCGTGGAGCACCAGCACACCGAGGTCGGACGGGATCGAGTCGTACCCGCAGGAGTGCACGATCTTCGCGCCGGTGTCCGCGGCCTCCTTGCCGTACGTGTCGATCATGTCGCGGTGAAACAGCGGCTCACCGGTCAGGTCCGCGTAGTGGGTGCCGCTGCGCGCGCACGCCGCAACCACTGGCACCCCGTACTTCGCATAGGGACCCACGGTCGTCGCGAGGACCGTGGTCGACGCGGACATCGCCTGCACCGCAGTGGGATCGCCGGTGTCGGCGACAATCAGCGGCCAGTCGCGGGCGGACTCCGGCAGGCCGGCACGCAGCCGCTCCAGCTTCGGCAGGTTGCGGCCCGCGAGCGCGATCTTCGTACCAGCCGGGGCGGACCGGGCGAGATAGTCCGCGATCAACGCGCCGACGTAGCCGGTCGCGCCGTACAGCACCACGTCGTGCTCTCGCGTCATGGCAGCCTCCTGGTCGTCAGCCGTGCACGGTAGCGAGCACGGTAGCGACCGGCGTGCGGTCGGGCATGATCGGACTACGGCCGAACAAGGAGCAGGCATGACGGAACGGTTCGAGGTCCAGCGCACGATCGCCGCGCCCGCGGCAGACATCTTCGCCGTACTTCGCTCTCCGCAAGGGCACGTCCAGATCGACAGTTCCGGGATGCTGCAGTCCGCGGACGGCTCGCCGGTCGAGAAGGCCGGTGACGAGTTCGTGGTGCACATGGACCGTGAGGCCCTCAACGACTACCCGCTCGGCAAGTACGACGTGACAGTCATCTTCACGAAGTACGTCCCCGACGAGGCGATCGAGTGGACGATCTCCGGCCAGATCCAGCCGCCGATCAAGCACCTGTACGGGTACACCCTGCAGGCCACCGACGGCGGCACACTCGTGACGTCGTACTACGACTGGAGCGAGATCCACCCGACGTGGCGGGAGGCGAACATCTTTCCGGTCATCCCGGAGGCCGCGCTGCGCGCGACGCTCGGCATCCTGGCCCGGACGGTGCGCGGCTAGCGACCGCGCAGGAAAGGGTTGGACCCCGCTTGCACCTCGACCCGCTGCGCGGTGAGCAGCGGCGCGCTGACCAGGTAGGCCACCACGTCGGCGACATCCTCCGGACGCGCCACCCGCCCGAAGGTGGCATTGCCGTCGAGATCGGCGGCGCTCTTGCCGACGATCGCCTTCGCGAGCCGGTCGCCCATGTCGCTGACCGTCAGGCCCGGAGCCACGATGTTCACGTGGATGCCGTGCCCGACCTCCTCTGCCGCCAGCGTACGGGCGAGTGCCTCCATCGCCGCTTTGGCCATCGTGTAGGGCGCTCCGCCCGGTGAGTACTGCGTGGCGGCGACGCTGGAGACGAACACGATGTCGCCGCGTTCGCGGCCGCGCATCTGCGGCAGCAGCAGCTTCGTGAGCCCGAACGGTCCGAACACGTGTGTCGCCATGAGCCGCGCGGGCTCGTCCGGCTCAGTGTCTGCGACCAGGTTTCCGCGGCTCGCGATACCGGCGTTGTGCACCAGCACGTCGACGCCGCCGAGATCGTCGAGCACCTGGCCGACCAGCCGCTCGGCATCGGCGTACGACGTCACGTCGGACGCGTAGGCCCGGCCGCCGATCTCCGCGGCCGTCTTCGCCGCGGCATCCGCATCGCGACGGTAGGTCACCGCGACAGCCATCCCGTCGGACGCCAGCCGGGCCGCAATGGCCCGGCCGATGCCGCGGCCTCCGCCGGTGACCAGCGCTGTGCGCACGGTGCGCTCCTACTGGTGGGCGTCCGTGTAGGCCCGGACGAGGCTCGCCGCGAGACGGCCGCGGTTGCTGATCTCGTAGCCCTGGCCCTGAGCCCAGGTCCGGATGTCGGCAGTCGTCGGACCCGCGGCCCGCGACCGGCGTCCGCGCGCGGAGCCTGCCTTGGTGGCGCGCTGCCGCCGGCGAGCCGGCTTCTTCGGCGCGGCCTTTGCCCGCTTGGCGGGCCGGGCGGCTTTGGCCGGGGCCTTTGCCGTCTTGTCTGCCGCTGGCGCGTCGCCGGCGGGATCCGGTGCGACGGTCAACTCCGTCCCATAGAGGCTGCCCACGACACGCAGAACGTGCGCGAGGGGCTCCGAGGAGTCGATGGTGAGCTGCACGGGCATCCGTCCTTCGTCGGCGATTTCGGTGTCGAGCCGGAACATGATCGCAGATGATCGGACCCGCGGCAGCCGTGGCCGTCAGGAATGCCGGACAAAGCGGGAATAGAACGCCACGAACAGCAGCACGATGCCGACGTTCGCGGCCAGCCGCGGCCAGAATTCATGCCGGAACAGCAGCACATCCATGGACACGATGACGGCGATCATCGCGGACACCATCAACAGACCGCCCACGTTGCGGGTCACGGTCTGATCAGCCCTCCCCGGCTCGACCGGTGTCGGGACGTCGCGCATTCGTCCCGATCTGGGCTTCGATCCCCCCGCTCGCGGTGTGGTCCAGAACCGGCATTGGTCTCATCGGGTCTTGATCATCTTCTTGATCGCCTGGCGGGTAACGCCCAGTTCCCGGGCGATATCGGACTGACTCACACCGTCTTTGATGAGGGCAAGCATCAGATCGCTTCGTCTCGCGCTCGCTTCCTTCGCCTTGAGGAAGTGCTCGACTGCCTGCGCACGAGCCTCTTTGATGCGGTCCAGTGCTTCTTCTTGCTGCGGCGTGTACGGCACACGGCGAGTGTGTCAACCACTGGTTGCGGTTGTCAACCACTGGATTACAGATTGCCACGCTCGTCTCGTCTCCGTCGTAGCGACAGCGTGTCAAGCATCAGCCGAACTCACACAGACCACAGGTGGGGCGGGTGGGGCTCGAACCCACGACCGAGGGATTATGAGCACTGGAGGCCGAAACGCTGTGCTGCCAGGCGTTTCAGGCGGTCAAGCATCAAGCACAGAGGGAACAGTCCCTTGCTCTAACTCCGAACTCTGGAGGACCGCATGACCAGCTCTGAGATCACCAGCCAGGCGCCCAGCCAGGAGATGCTGTACCGGACCGACAAGATGACCTGGATGCAGGCGTTCGCCGGGTTCCACGGCCTGCGTCAGGGCCTGATCCGCTACGAGGACCTGCCGGCCGGCCCCGGCGAGGACGACCCGAACGGGTACGCGTGGCGCCGCGACGTGCAGGCGCTGCTCGAACGGACCGGGACGATCGACTCCTACCGGCGGGCGCTGCTCGACGGGGCGTACGCGGCGGACT
>DASVGV010000008.1:0-10547 GCA_036379355.1 Mycobacteriales bacterium
CGTCGCTGAGGACCGGCCGGGACCGCACGTAGCCGAACGTCACGTGGTCGAGCTCGACCAGTCCCGCGACGCGAGACAGCTCCAGCGCGTCCGGCCGCTCGGCCACGACGGGCTGCGAGTCGATGATCTCCAGCACCCGGACCACGGACGCGCGCGCCTGCTGGCCGATGGTGAGCAAGCCGGCGAGGATGCGCACCGGCGCGACGAGCGAGGACAGGTAGGTGGCGAAGGCGAGGAAGGTGCCCAGCGAGATCTCGTGCCGGGCAGCCAGTACCCCGCCGAACGCGAGAACACCGAGCTGACCGAGGCTGGGGATCGCCTGGAGGGCAGGCGAATAGCGGGCGGTGAGGTGGACCGTACGCAGCCGGCTCGCGAACAGCGACCGTGCCCTTGCCTCGAGCCGCGCCACCTCGCGGGCTTCCTGGCCGAAGCCCTTGACGACCCGTACGCCGGTGACGTCCTCCTCGACCACGCCCGCGACCGCAGCGGCCTGCTGCTGCGCCTCCCAGCTGGCCGGGAACAGCGTGCGGCGGCTGCGGTTCGCGACGACGAACAGGCCCGGCCCCACAAGCAGCGCCACGATCGTGAGCAGCGGGGAGAGCCACGCCATGACCACGATGGAGGTCACGAACAGCAGGGCGTTCCCGCTCATGTTCGGCAAGAAGGCCAGCAGTCCCTGGATCAGGCTGATGTCGCTGCTGGCCCGGCTGACGACCTGGCCGGTGGCCATCTCGTCCTGCCGGGCCCCGTCGAGTCGCTGGAGCGCCCGGAACACGTCGTCGCGCAGGTCGTACTGCACGTCGAGCGCGAGGCGGCCACCGGTGTAGCGGCGGACGAAGCCGAACGCGAAGCTCGCCCCACCGAGCGCGATCAGGGCAATCGCCCACGGGACGATCGACCCGTGCCGGGCGACGATCTGGTCGTCGATGACGTGCCGCTCGATGAGGGGGGTGACGGTGACGACGAGCGTGGCCAGCAGCGCCGCACCGAACGACAGCAGCACGTTGCGCGGATAGCGCCAGCAGTAGTCACCGGCGATGCGGCGGATCCACCCTCGCTCCGCCGCGGTCTCGCTCACTCTGCGGATTGTTGCATGCCTATCGGCAAGGATTCACCGCACGCCGCACACGGCGGCGTCGGTCAGCCCTCGCCAGACCAGGCCGACCTCCCGGAAGCCCGCCGCGCGCAGGGCGTCCTCCTGCCACCGCAGGGTCGGCGTGAACTCGCCGCCGTGGTCCGCCCCGAACCGGGCGTCGCGTTGCGCCACCAGCGGGGCCAGAGCCGGGTCCGCCCGTGCCGCCGCCCACCAGCCGGTCCACTCGACGGACCCGTCCGCGTCGTGACGGGCGCTGCGCGCCCGGCGGCGTACGTCGCGCAGGAGCGGTGACAGCGACGGCAGCCCGTCGTCGGCGTGGTGGTCGGCGTTGACGAGGACGCCGCCGTCGCGCAGCAGGCCGTGGCACTGCGCGTACACGCGCCGGAGGTCCGCTTCGGGGAGCCAGTGCAGGGCGGTGGCGGTGAGCACCGCGTCGAACGGGCCCCGCACGGCGCTCGGCCACGCCGCGTCCGCGAGGTCCGCGGCTACGATCGTGATCCGGTCGGTCAGGCCGCGTGCTGCGACCGTGGCCGCCGCGATGCCGAGGAGGGCGGCGTCGACATCGACGAGGGTGGAGCGCCCGGAGGGAAAGCGCTCTGCGACCCGCAGCGAGATCGAGCCCGTCCCGCCGGCGAGGTCGAGCACGACCGGCGCCGTACCGGCGACGGCCTCGACCGTGTCGAGCATGGCGGCGAACCGCTCCTCGCGGTCGGGCAGGTAGGACTCCTGCTGCCGGTCCCAGCTGGCCTGCCACCGCTCACCGTCCACGCCCTCGCCGCTCGTCGCCATGCGCGCCTCCTCGGACATCGGAATCTCCATCGTCGACCACCGCGCCGGACCACCATGGAGGCGGATCTGGTCATGCGCCCGTCAGGGCCGCGGAGGCCTCAGCGCGGTGACGGGCGGGGCCGCGGCCGCGGCTTCGGGCTCGGCCGGGGCCGGGCAACCGGGGGAGCGGCCAGGCGGGCGCGGTAGTCCTCGATCCGCGCCAGCAGGTCGTCGGCGGCGACTCCCCGCAGCGCGGGCAGCGCGCGGTCCGCCTGGGCGCGGCGGGCGTCGGCCTCGGACAGCCCACCTCTCGCGGTGCCCCGGTACCCGAACGCCACCAGCTCCCGACGGCCCTCGGTCCAGACGTGGAAGTCGTGGCAGTCGGCCCAGGCGTACGCCCGGGTGGTGAACGGCGTCCGGGCCACCAGCCCGGCCGGCGTCAACACCACGGAAGCCGGCACCAGACCCTCGACGAGGGCGAAAAGCAGGAAGGCTCCGAAGACGGCCACCCACACCACACCGAACAGCAGCGCGCTCCGCAGGATCAGCAGCCCGACGATCACCAGCGCCAGCGACAGGGAGAGCGGGCCGGTGAGGACGGCGCGGTGCGCGCTGATCCGCTCGTCGGTCACGGTCGCCGGTTCCATCAGGCCGCGGCCACGGCCTCGGCCACGGCTTCGACGAACGCATCCACCTCGTCCGCGGTGTTGTAGAAGTGCGGCGAGGCCCGCAGGCCGACGCCCGGCCGGAAGTCGAGGACCACGCCGCGGGCGATCAGCCGGTCGTGCACGCGCTGGGCCTGACCGGGGTCGAACGCGACATGGCCACCGCGGCGATCGGCGTCGAGGGAGGAGTTGAGCGTCCAGCCGTGGCCGACTGCGGCCGCGACGAGCCGCTGGGTCAGTGACTGCGACCGTTCGCGGATGCGCTGGACTCCGACGTCGAGGACCGCCTGGTAACCGGGCGCAGCCGCGTAGGCGGCGGGCACGCCCGGGGTCCCGCCGGCGAAGCGGGTCACCCCCTCGGCGTACTCGATCTCGTCGAAGGCGAAGTCGAACGGGCGGGCGTGGCCGAACCAGCCGACGGTCGCCGGACGCAGGAGGCCCGCCAGCCGCGGCGCGACGTACATCCAGCCGGCGCCGGGCCCGCCGCACAGGTACTTCACGGATCCGCCGAGGCAGATGTCGACGTCCAGCGCGACGACGTCGAGAGGAACCGTCCCGGCCGCCTGGTACGCGTCGACCACCACGAGCGCGCCGGCCGCGTGCGCCGCCGCGAGGATCGGCGTCACGTCGAGCACCGTCGCCGTCCGGAAGAGCACCTTGCTCACGTACACGAGCGCCGTCCGGTCGTCGATCGCCTCGACGAGCCGCTCCTCGTCCACGGTGATACCGCCGTCGTCGCTGATCGGCACGGTCACCACGTCGGCGCCGAACCGCTGCTGCTCGTGCAGCAGGTAGTGGCTGCCCGGCCATTCGACGTCGTCGGCGTAGACGATCCGGTTCCGGCGACCGGACAGGTCGAGACACGAGACCACGGCGGCCAGCAGGTCGGCCACGTTCTGCCGCAGCACGGTCGACCCCGCCGGGGCGCCGACCACCGCTCCGACGAGATCCGCGACGCGGGTCATCTCCGGCTGCCAGGTGTCCCACGCGGTCACGCCCTGCGTGGCCCACAGGCGGCCGTACTCCGCCAGCCGGGCAGGGGTGTCGCGATGCATGGCGCCAAGGGTGTGCGAGGCGAGGTACGTCGTGCGGTCGAGGACCGGGTAGTCGGAGCGGCGCTCGGCCAGCTCCGGATGGACGTCTACGGGCACGGGGCCGACGGTATCTCCCGAGCCCGGCGGCGTGCTGCGCGCCGGGCGACGATCACCCCGGTTCGGCCTCCGGGCTGGCTAGGGTGAGGTCGTGACCGCCGACCCGACGGCGTCCCGGCCCCACCCGCACGCCGAGACACCCGACCGCAACCTCGCGCTCGAGCTGGTACGCGTCACGGAAGCAGCCGCGATGGCCGCCGGACGGTACGTCGGCAGGGGCGACAAGAACGGTGGCGACGGGGCGGCCGTCGACGCGATGCGCCGTCTCATCGGCAGCGTCTCCATGCAGGGCGTGGTCGTCATCGGGGAGGGTGAGAAGGACGCCGCGCCGATGCTGTTCAACGGTGAGCACGTCGGCGACGGCAGCGGACCCGAGGTCGACGTGGCCGTCGACCCCATCGACGGAACCACGCTGATGGCCAAGGGCATGAACAACGCCATCGCGGTCATGGCGGTTGCCGAACGGCACACGATGTACGACCCGTCGGCCGTGTTCTACATGAACAAGCTCGTGACCGGACCCGAGGCGGCGAACGTCGTCGACATCCGCGTACCGGTCGCCGAGAACGTCAACGCGGTCGCGAAGGCCAAGAACGGCCGGCCCGAGGACGTGACCGTGGTCGTGCTCGACCGGCCGCGCCACGCGCAGCTGGTCGAGGAGATCCGGGCCAGCGGCGCGCGCATCCGCTTCATCTCCGACGGCGACGTCGCCGGTGCGATCGCCGCTGCCCGTCCCAGTGGCGGCATCGACCTGCTGCTCGGGGTGGGCGGGACCCCGGAGGGGATCATCGCGGCCTGCGCGGTGACCTGCCTCGGCGGAGTGATCCAGGCCCAGCTCGCCCCCCGCGACGACGCCGAGCGGGAGAAGGCGCTCGCCGCCGGGCACGACCTCGACGCGGTGCTGCTCACGAACGACCTGGTACGCAGCGACAACGTGTTCTTCGTGGCCACGGGCGTGACCGACGGGGACATGCTGCGCGGCGTGCGCTACTTCGGCGGCGGCTGTACGACGCACTCGGTCGTCATGCGCTCGAAGTCGGGCACGATCCGCTATCTCGACTCGCATCACTCGCTGACCAAGCTGCGCACGTACAGCGCCGTCGACTTCGACGGATAGCTGCGGCGGCCGACCAGGCCGTGGTGCTCGACGCTCTTGCCGCTGCGGCGCCGCCCCCGACGAGACCGGCCGACTGCTCACCGCGCTCCAGCACGAGCCCCCCTGATCGCTCGGTTCGACACGTGGCTTCTCCGCCCGGGACACGGTCGCAGACCTCGTGGGCCACCTCGCCGGCACCTGACGACCGCCGCGGCGCGTCAGGTCGGCTCACGGGCAGCCGAATACGCTCGCAGCCATGAGCGAAGAGCAGGGGTACCGCGTCGAGCACGACTCGATGGGCGACGTCCGCGTCCCCAAGAACGCGAAGTGGCGGGCGCAGACCCAGCGTGCCGTCGAGAACTTCCCGGTGAGCGGCGTCCGTCTCGAACGGGCCCACATCGCGGCACTGGCGCACATCAAGAGCGCCGCCGCCGCCGTGAACGCCGAGCTGGGCGTGATCCCCGACGACCTGTCGACCGCGATACAGGACGCCGCCGCCGAGGTCGCGGCCGGAAAGTGGGACGACGAGTTCCCGCTCGACGTGTTCCAGACCGGTTCGGGCACCAGCAGCAACATGAACACCAACGAGGTGCTCGCGACGCTGGCGGCCGAGAAGCTCGGCCGGCCGGTGCACCCCAACGACGACGTCAACGCGAGCCAGTCGTCCAACGACGTCTTCCCCTCGTCCATCCACGTGGCCGCCGCGACGTCGGTCGTCACACTCCTGATCCCCGCCCTCGACGAGCTCGCCCGGTCACTGGAGGCGAAGGCCCGCGAGTTCGAGACGGTCGTCAAGTCCGGCCGTACCCACCTGATGGACGCGACCCCGGTCACCCTCGGGCAGGAGTTCGGCGGGTACGCCGCCGCCGTCCGGCTCGGCATCGAGCGGCTCGAGGCGGTTCTCAACCGGGTGGGCGAGCTGCCGCTCGGCGGCACTGCCGTCGGCACCGGCATCAACACCCCGCCCGGCTTCGCGGCCAAGGTCATCGCGCTGCTCGCCGACCGCACCGGCCTGCCGCTGTCCGAGGCCCGCAACCACTTCGAGGCGCAGGCGTCCCGCGACGCCATCGTCGAGCTGTCGGGGGTGCTCCGCGTCATCGCGGTCGGCTTCAACAAGATCGCCAACGACCTGCGCTGGATGTCGTCGGGTCCCCGTGCCGGCCTCGCCGAGATCCACCTGCCCGACCTCCAGCCGGGCTCGTCGATCATGCCGGGCAAGGTCAACCCGGTCATCCCCGAGGCGGTCTGCCAGGTCGTCGCCCAAGTCGTCGGCAACGACGCCGCGGTCGCGTTCGGCGGCGCGGCCGGCAACCTCGAGCTGAACGTGATGCTCCCGGTCATCGCCCGCAACGTGCTCGAGTCGATCCGCATCCTGGCCTCGATCGCGAGCCTGCTGGCCACCAAGACGATCGACGGCACGACGGCCGACGTCGACCGGTGCCGCCGCTACGCCGAGTCGTCGGCGTCCATCGTCACCCCCCTCAACCGCTACATCGGCTACGAGGAGGCGTCCAAGGTTGCCAAGCAGTCGCTGGCCGAGAACAAGACCATCCGCGAGGTGGTCATCGAGCGCGGGTACGTCGGTGACAAGCTCACGGAGGAGCAGCTCGACGCGGCACTCGACGTCCTGTCGATGACACACCCCTAGTCTGTGGGCATGGCTGACTTCCTGACCGATGTCCAGACCCTGCGCGCGCGCGCCCGCGAGCACATCGAGAAGGGCCCGGTGACCGACGCGTACGGCGCTGACGTCGAGCGGGTGATCGCGGTGCTCAACGAGGCGCTGGCGACCGAGATCGTCTGCACCCTGCGCTACCGGCGGCACTACTACACCGCGACCGGCCTGGACGCGGGCCCGGTGGCCGCCGAGTTCCTCCAGCACGCGAACGAGGAGCAGGACCACGCCGACCGCATCGCCGCTCGCATATCCCAGCTGAACGGCGAGCCGGACTTCAACCCCGACACGCTGACCGCGCGCGCCCACGCCGAGTACGACGCCAGCACCGGCCTGCTGGAGATGGTCAAGGAGGACCTGGTCGCCGAGCGGGTGGCGATCGCCTCGTACAGCGAGATGATCACCTGGCTGGGCGACTCCGACCCCACCACGCGGCGCATGCTCGAGGACATCCTCGCGATGGAGGAGGAGCACGCCACGGACCTGCTGGAGTTCCTGGAGAAGATGCAGTAACCCCGGCCGCATCACCCTTTTGGCGCTGCAAGTCGTCAGCGCCGGGGGTCGAACCTTGGGGCATGAGCTCCTCCGACGAGACGGTCGTCCGATCGACCTGTCCTGCCTGCGGCACCGTGGACGTGTCGCCGGAGGACGTGACCGTTCTGGTCGCCGGCGAGCACATCGACCCGCTCTACCGCTACACCTGCCCGGGGTGCTACGCCGTCGTCGAGAAGCCGACCTCGGCGCGCGCCGTCCCGATGCTCGCGGACGCCGGCGCCCAGATCGTGCTCGTACCCGCGGAGTTCGCCGAACGGTCCGGCCGTCGCGACGCGGCGCTCGCCGATGACGACCTGTCCGCCTTCGTGGCGGCACTCGGCTCGAGCGACGACCTCGCCCGCCTCGCCGCAGGCCTCTGACCGTCAGAGCGGCAGCTGCTCCAGCATCGCGGTGACGAGCGCCGCGATCGGGGAGCGCTCGCTGCGGGTCAGCGTCACGTGCGCGAACAACGGATGGCCGGCCAGCGCCTCGATCACCGCGGCGACACCGTCGTGCCGGCCGACCCGGAGGTTGTCCCGCTGGGCGACGTCGTGCGTGAGCACGACCCGCGACCCCTGACCGAGCCGTGACAGCACGGTCAGCAGCACACCGCGTTCGAGCGACTGCGCCTCGTCGACGATGACGTACGAGTCGTGCAGCGACCGCCCGCGGATGTGGGTGAGCGGGAGCACCTCGAGCATCCCCCGGTCGAGCACCTCGTCGACGACCTCCTCGGCGACGAGCGCGCCGAGGGTGTCGAAGACCGCCTGCGCCCAGGGCGCCATCTTCTCGCCCGAGTCGCCGGGCAGGTAGCCGAGGTCCTGACCGCCGACGGCGTACAGCGGCCGGAACACGACCACCTTCTTGTGCAGGCGGCGTTCCAGCACCGACTCGAGCCCGGCACACAGGGCCAGCGCGGACTTGCCCGTGCCGGCGCGTCCGCCCAGGGACACGATGCCGACGTCCGGGTCCAGGAGCAGGTCGAGCGCCACCCGCTGCTCGGCGCTCCGCCCGCGCAGCCCGAAGGCGTCCCGGTCGCCGCGTACGAGCTGGACCTGCTTGTCCGCGGTCACGCGGCCGAGGCCGGACCCGCGGGGAGAGTGCAGGACCAGACCCGTGTGGACGGGGAGCTCGGCCGCGGCCGGCAGGTCGATCGGCGCGTCCCCGACGTACAGCGCGTCGAGGTCGGCCGACTCGACCTCGAGCTCGGCCATCCCGGTCCAGCCGGTGTCCGACGCCAGCTCGGCGCGGTACTCGTCGGCCGCGAGTCCCAGCGAGGCCGCCTTGACGCGCAGCGGCAGGTCCTTGGAGATGAGCACCACCCGCTTGCCCTCGAGCGCGAGGTTCAACGCGACGACGAGGATGCGGCTGTCGTTGTCGTCCACCCGGAAGCCGGTGGGCAGGACCGCCGGGTCGGAGTGGTTCAGCTCGACGCGCGCCGTACCGCCCAGGTCCCCGACGGGGATGGGCGCGTCGAGCCGGCCGTGCTGCGCGCGCAGGTCGTCGAGCAGCCGCAGCGCCTGCCGCGCGAAGTAGCCGAGCTCGGGATGGTCGCGCTTGGACTCGAGCTCACCGACGACCACGATCGGGACCACGACCTCGTGCTCGTCGAACCGCAGCAGCGCGTGCGGGTCCGACAGGAGGACGCTCGTGTCGAGCACGTACGTCTTGACTGCTCCGGCGACCGCGGTCGCCGCTGGGACGCTGGCAAGGGCGCTCGTACGAGCGGTGCTGGGGACAGGTCGGAGCGGAGTCGGCACGGCGCAGGCCGCCTTCTGATCGAGAGGACCGGGACCGGGCCACCGCCGGCGGCCGGGTCACGGCCTCCGCGCTCGCGACGTCAGCTCGACGCACTCGGTGGCCTCCCGCGACGGCAGGCCCGCGCCCGCCGACCGGAATGACGCTAGGCCGCCGAGAGATCGATCCCGGGTACGACACGCCCGCCCGCGCGGGGCGCTTGGTCACGGTCCGTACGCCCGGCGCGCGTACGCCCGCGCCTTGTGTCAGAGCCTCCCGTCGCCCCGGCGACGCCAGGCTCTGACGCACCGTGAGAGTGGGCGGCGCGGTCAGCGGACGAAGGTGAACATCCGCTGCCCGGGGACGAGCGGCTGCGGCTCGCCGTCGAACCGGTGCACGCCGACCGACCACGTCTCGCCGTCCGGGGCGATCCAGGCCTCCTCGGCGCACCCCACGTCGGCGAACCAGCCGCGGATCATGCCGGTGATGTCGCGGTCGTCGTTCCAGACGTGCTTCCGCCCGCGCGTCCACACGACGGTGGCGCCGGCGGCACACAGCAGCGGGAGCGCCTGGACGGTACGGAGGATGTCGGCGTCCGCGATGTTGCCGAAGATGCCGCAGAGCAGCAGCAGGTCGGCCGGTACGGCGCCGACGCACGCGTCGGTCGTACCGGCGTCCCCAGTGATCACCTCGATGGTGGCCGGCGCCAAGGCGCGGGCACGGCCGGCCAGCACCGGATCGAGCTCGACGAGCCGGCCGCGGACGTCGTCGCCGGGGCGCAGCACGCCGAGAACGTCCGTCCCGTCACCCGCGCAGAGGCTCAGCAGCCGGGTCGGGCCCCGGTCGAGGCGCTCACGCACGCACCGTTGGATCGCCGCGCGACGGTGCGACAGTGCCGAGTCCGGATCGGCGTAGTCCTCGTGCCACGCGTGCCAGTCGGCCACGGGCGAGAGGGCTCAGGCGCCGAAGCGGCGGTGACGGGCGGAGTACGACCGCAGCGCCCGCAGGAAGTCGACCCGCCGGAAGTCCGGCCAGTACGCGTCGCAGAAGTAGTACTCGCTGTGCGCGCTCTGCCAGAGCAGGAACCCCGACAGCCGCTGCTCCCCACTGGTACGGATCAGGAGGTCGGGGTCGGGCTGGCCCTTGGTGTAGAGGTGCTCGGCGATGTGCTCGACGTCGATGGTCGCGGCGACCTCGTCGATGCTCGCGCCCTGGGCCGCGTGCTCGAGCAGCAGGCTCCGGACCGCGTCCGCGATCTCGCGCCGGCCGCCGTACCCGACCGCGATGTTGACCTCCAGCACCGAGGCCGGCAGGTCGACGGTGGCCTCCTCGGCCGCCTTGAGCGCCACCGCCGTCTGCTCGGGCAGCAGGTCCAGCGCGCCCATCCCCCGCAGCCGCCACCGGCGCAGCGCAGCGAGGTCACCCACGGTGTCCTCGATGATCCGCAGCAGCGGCTCGAGCTCCTCGGGGTCGCGCGAGAGGTTGTCGGTCGACAGCAGCCACAGCGTGACGACCTCGACGCCCGCGTCCTCGCACCACTCGAGCAGGTGCACGATCTTGTCGGCGCCCGCGCGATGGCCGCGGTTGACGTCCGTCAGGCCGACCGATCGGGCCCACCGGCGGTTGCCGTCCAGCATCAGCCCCACATGCCGCGGGACGTCGGCGCCGGTCAGCTGCCGGATCAGCCGCCGCTCGTACCCGCTGTAGACCAGGTCACGAACACCCACGATCCGCAGGGTACGCCGGACGACCCCGCCCAACGGTGATCATGAGGTTTCGGTCACGATCGGAACACCAGAGTGCCTGCAACATCATGATCAACACA
>DASVGV010000009.1:0-7204 GCA_036379355.1 Mycobacteriales bacterium
GTCGGACCGCGCGGCGCAGCTCGGCATCACTGCCGCCGGCGAGCAGGACGGCGGACCGCGTCAGGGCGGCCGGCCGCGGCGCACTCGGACAGGACGCAGGAGAGGCCACCGAACCAGCCTGGGCTCCGTACCGCGGGCCAGGTCGGCGCCGCCGGAGTTTGTGGACGCCGTACGGCCGAACGCCCGACGTTCCGCGTTGATCATGGAGTTGCAGTCACTTTTCTGCGTCCGACGTGACTGCAACATCATGATCAACACGGGGTCGGCGGGGTGGGCTGTGAACCCGCGGCTTTGACGGACAGGCGCCGGGGGCATACGGTCCGGACCGTCCACCATCTCGGTGGGCGCACACAGTTCTCCGCGTGGGGGAAGCCGGTGCAAGACCGGCGCTGACCCGCAGCCGTGAGCCACCACCTCGGTGGCAAGTCGGAAGACCCGCCGGAGACGGATGGCCTTGAGTCTCGTCGTGGTCTACGGGACGGAGCCCGGACCGTTCCGGTCCGACCTTCGTCCCCGCGGTCGCCGCCCACGCGGCAGATCCGGGGACGTCGTCGTCTCGGGACCTCCCTCCGTCGGTGTCGCCCGCGCTCGCGACCGCGGCGGACACGGAGCGAAGCGATGATCCGGACCAGGACGGGAACCCGGCTGCGGTACGTCGCCGTGGTGGGGGCGGCGGCCACGGCGATCGGGCTCGGCCTCGGCCCCTGGGCCGGTGCGGCGCGGGCGGCGGGGAGCGTCGGAGACCCGTCCGCCGGCGCCGCGTACCTCGTCACGCAGCTGGCCGGCGGCGATCACCTCGACACGACCTACAACGGAGCGACGTACGCGAACGAGGGTGGCACCGCCGATCTTGCGATCGCACTGGCGGCCGCCGGTACGCAGGACGGTCCGCTCGCGAAGGTGCTGGCGTACCTCATCGCGCACACCGCCGACTACGCCGACCCCGCCGGCACCGCCGCCTCGTACCCCGGCCCGTACAGCGGTGCGGTCGGCAAGCTGGCGATCGTCGCGGAGATCACCGGACAGAACCCGCGGTCCTTCGGTGGCTTCGACCTGCTCACCGCCCTCACCTCGCACGTCTGCTCCGGTCCCGACACGTCCGGGAACTGCACGGCCGCAGGCGATTTCTCCCAGGCGTACTCCACGGTCTCGCAAGCGCTCGACGTGCTCGCCCTCGCCCGCGCGGGGGTGGCGCCGCCGGCCGCCGCGGTCACCCGGCTCGAGCAGCTCCAGTGCACCGACGGCGGCTTCTCCAGCACGCTCATCACCGCCGGCCAGGCCTGCACGTCCGACGTCGACACCACCGGCTTCGCGGTGCAGGCACTCAGCCTCGTACCCGCGGCCGCCACAGCGGTGACCAGCGCGACGCACTACCTGCTGAGCCAGCAGAGCGCGGACGGCGGGTTCACCGGCGCCGCCGGCGAGAACGTCAACTCCACGGCCCTGGCCGTCCAGGCCCTGCTGGCAGCCCCCCAGGTCGGTGCCTCGGCCACACCGGCAACGCGCGACGCGCGTGCCGCCGGCAGCGCGACCGCGATCCAGGCGGCGCAGGCCTACCTCGCGGCGAGCCAGCACGCCGACGGCGCGTTCGGCGTGCACAAGTCCGACACCGCGGACGACGAGATCGCCACCGCCCAGGCGGTTCCCGCCGTCGCCGGTAGGACGCTGACGACCCTCGCGCACGCCGTCACGCCGGCCGCACCGACGTCCGCGCCCCCGACCACACCGCCGACCACACCGACGACCACGTCACCGACGTCGAGCCCCACGCCGACACCCACCGAGACGGCGACTGCCGCGACGCCGACGGCTACCGCGCCGGCCCGGGTCGCCGCGGCCGGCGGCACCCTTCCTTACACCGGTACGAGCGCCGGCGGATGGGCCCGGGTGGCCCTCGGGCTCCTGCTCGCGGGACTGACCGCAGTTCTGGTCGCGGCCGGCCTGCGCCGGCGCTCGGGCTCGCTGCGGTGAGCCGCCGCGCCCGTGTCGTGACGGCAGCGATCCTCGCGCCGGCCGCGGTGTGGGCGGCGATGCTGACGGCGCCCCCGGCAGACGCCGCACCGATCGGGTCCTGCAGCACGACCCGCGGGACGATCATCGCCGTCGACTTCGGCCACTGGTCCGGACCGATCGTCCGCGGCTGCGGCGTCCAGGCCGACGGGCAGCCCGACAGCAGCCCGTACGCGCTGCTCGCCGACGGCGGGTTCACGACGGCCGGCACCCAGCACGACGGTCCGGCATACGTCTGCCGCATCGGCAGCGGGGCGTTCCACGGCGGCACGCAGTACCCGACGCCGAGCGAGGACCACTGCGTGGTGACGCCGCCGGCCACGGCGTACTGGTCGTTCTGGCTGGCCGGACCGGGCGCGACCTCGTGGACGTACGCCACGATGTCCCAGCCGCTGCCGTCCGGCGGGGTGGCCTACTGGGAGTTCGGTGCCGGCCAGACGCCCAGCAGCAGCCTGATCGACCAGCTGCGGGCGCACAACACGACGGCTGCCGGGACCGGCTCCGGTCCGGCCGTCGCTCCGCCCGCGGCCACGGCCGCCGGCACGACCCCCGCAGCGACGCCGACAACGCCGAGCCCGGTACGTACCAGCGCACGAGCGAGCACCGCTGCCCCCGGCACGGCGACGACCGCGGCCGCCGCGACCACGATCGAGACCCCGACCGACCCGCCCCCGACCGGCGGGCAGCGCTCGGCCGACGCCAGCCGGGTCGTGGCCGCGGTCGCGCCGCATCCGCACGGCTCGGGCTCCCCCCTCCCGCTCGTGATCACCGCGGCGATCGTGGCTGCGCTGGGCCTCGCGGGCGGTTTCTCGCTCCTGCGGCGGCGACGCCGCGAGGACGGCGGCGGCGCCTCGTGATCGAGTTCGAGCAGGTGACGATCCGGTACGCCGACGCGCCGCATCCGGTGATCCGGAACGCGTCCCTGCGCGTCGAGGAGGGCGAGCTGTGCCTCGTCGTGGGCCGTACGGGTGCCGGCAAGTCGACCCTGCTCGGGGCCATCAACGGGCTGGTGCCCCACTTCACCGGCGGCACCCTGTCGGGTCGGGTCCGTGTCGACGGCCGGGACACGGCCGCCCATCCGCCGCGGGAGCTGGCCGACGTCGTCGGCGTCGTCGGCCAGGACCCCCTCGCCGGGTTCGTCACGGACACCGTCGAGGAGGAGCTGGCGTACGGCATGGAGCAGCTCGCCGTCGCGCCGGCGGTCATGCGCAAGCGGGTCGAGGAGACGCTCGACCTGCTGGGCCTGGCGGACCTGCGCCACCGGGCCCTGCACGAGATCAGCGGGGGGCAGCAGCAGCGGGTCGCCATCGGCGCCGTCCTCACCAGCCACCCGAAGATCCTCGTGCTCGACGAGCCGACCTCCGCGCTCGATCCGACTGCGGCAGAGGAGGTCCTGGCAGCCATCACGCGGCTCGTCCACGACCTCGGGATCACCGTGGTCCTGGCCGAGCACCGCCTCGAGCGAGTGGTGCAGTACGCCGACCGCGTCATCCACGTGGTCGGCGACGGCACCGTCCACGACGGCCTGCCCGCGCCGATGTTCCAGACGACGTCGGTGGCGCCGCCGGTCGTGGAGCTCGGCCGCTTCGCCGGGTGGGTCCCCCTGCCGTTGTCCGTGCGCGACGCCCGCCGGCGGGCCGCCCCCTTGCGGACGCGGCTCGCGGCCGCGGCGCCGCCGGTCCGCTGCTCCCGGGACACGGGCGAGCTCCTGCTGCGCGCGCGGAACGTGGTCGTCCGCTACGACGACGTGACGGCCGTACGCGGCGTCGACCTGGACCTGTACGCGGGTCAGGTCGCGGCGCTGATGGGACGCAACGGGTCGGGCAAGTCGTCACTGCTGTGGGCCCTGCAGGGCTCCGGTCGCCGCCAGGGCGGGACGGTCGACGTGGCCGGCCAGGATCCGAAGCGCCTGTCGGCCGCGGCCGCCCGCGGTCTCGTCGGCCTCGTCCCGCAGACGCCGTCGGACCTGCTCTACCTGGGGTCGGTGCGAGCCGAGCTCGACCAGGCGGACCGCGAGTCGGGCGCCACGGCGGCCCCGCCGGCCCGCACGCTGCTCGACGACCTGGTCCCCGGTGTTCCCGACGACCTGCATCCCCGGGACCTGTCCGAAGGGCAGCGCCTCGCGCTGGTGCTCGCCGTGCAGTTGCGAGCGACGCCGTCCGTCGTACTGCTGGACGAGCCGACCCGCGGCCTGGACTACCAGGGGAAGGCCGCTCTGACGACGATGGTGCGTCGCCTCGCGGACGGGGGCCGGGCGGTCGTCCTCGCCACCCACGACGTCGAGTTCGTGGCCACGGCAGCGGACCGGGTCGTCGTCATGGCCGAGGGCGACATCGTCGCCGACGGCACGCGAAACGATGTCCTGGTCGCCTCCCCCGCGTTCGCGCCGCAGGTCGCCAAGATCGTCGCGCCACTCGACCTGCTCACCGTCGCCGACGTGCGACGCAGCCTGGAGATCGCCTGACGATCGATCGCACCACGCGCGCCGCGCGCTCATCGCCGGTCGACGCCGAGGCGCCCGCCTCTCGGCCGCCGTCGTGGACGACCGCGCCGACCACCGGCCGGAGGGCTACTCGAGGTAGTCGCGAAGCTTCTGCGAACGGCTGGGGTGCCGCAGCTTCGACAGCGTCTTGCTCTCGATCTGGCGGATCCGCTCGCGGGTGACGCCGAACTCGCGGCCGACCTCCTCGAGCGTGCGGGGGTGGCCGTCGGTCAGGCCGAACCGCAGCTGCACGACCTTCTTCTCCCGGTCGGTCAGCGAGTGCAGGACCGACTCGAGCTGCTCCTGCATCATGATGAAGCTGGCCGCGTCGACCGGGACGACGGCGTCGGAGTCCTCGATGAAGTCGCCGAGGTGGCTGTCGCCCTCCTCGCCGATCGGCGTCTCCAGCGACACCGGGTCCTGCGCGATCTTGAGGACCTCCTCCACCTTCTCCGGCGGCAGGTCGACCTCCTTGCCGATCTCCTCCATCGTCGGCTCGCGGCCGAGGTCCTGCAGCAGCTGCCGCTGCACGCGGACGACCTTGTTGATCGTCTCGACCATGTGCACGGGGATACGGATCGTGCGGGCCTGGTCGGCGATGGCGCGGGTGATCGCCTGACGGATCCACCAGGTGGCGTACGTGGAGAACTTGTAGCCCTTGGTGTAGTCGAACTTCTCGACGGCGCGGATCAGGCCGAGGTTTCCCTCCTGGATCACGTCGAGGAACAACATGCCGCGACCGACGTACCGCTTGGCGATCGAGACGACGAGCCGGAGGTTGGCCTCGACGAGCTTGTCCTTGGCGGCCGCACCCTCGCGGATGATCTGTTCGAGGTCACGCCGCAGGGACGGGCTGATGCGCTTCTCGGTGGCCATCTTCTCGGCCGCGAACAGCCCCGCCTCGACCTTCTTGGACAGGTCGACCTCCTCGATGGCGGTGAGCAGCGGCACCCGGCCGATCGACTTGAGGTACATCTTCACCGGGTCGCCGGTGCCGGCGGAGCGCGCCGCCAGCTCGTCCTCCTTCCGCGCGAGCGTGTCGGACTGGAAGTCCTCCTCGGCGTCCTTGGACGTGTCGACGACCTCGATGCCCTCGTCGTTGACCGCGCCGAGCACGACCTCCATCTGCTCGGGGGCCAGGTCGGTCGTCGCCAACGCGCCGGCGATCTCCTCCGTGGTGAGGAAGCCGGCCTCCTTGCCCTTGGCGATGAGCTCTTTGACCTCGTCGATCTGGAGGTTCTTGGGGAGTGCGGACACGGACACGGGCGGTGCACCTCTTAGGGCTCGATGAAGCGACTCGGGTGAGGCGCGCGATCGTGGAGAATGTCGACGTCGCGAACCCCGGCGTGGATGCGGCGGTTGGGGGAGCCGTGGCCCTCTCGGAGGCGTGGGACCGACTGTGCTCTCGATCTGACAACGCCGGACGGCGGTTCGTGCTTCCACGCGCCCCCGCCAGGTCGTCCGCATAATTGTAACCGCGACGTGGCGGCGGGGGCGAGAGAAGGGCCGAGCCCCGCCGGATCGTCCGGCCCGAGATCATGGTTCGGTGAGCACCGCGCCGGTCGACGTGCTGCGCCGCGCCGTCGCCGCCGAGCGCACCGGGTACGCGCCGCTGCTCGCCCTTCGACCGGCGGCAGGTATCGCCGCCGGCCTCGTGATCGGGGTGGCGTCGGGCCACGTCGTCACCGGTGTCCTGCTCGCGGCCGGCGCCATCCCCGTCGGCGTGGCCTCGCTCGTCGGGCGCGTCCGCGTTCCTGTGATCATGTTCGCCGCGACCTGCCTCGTCGAAGGCCTGGCCGCCTTCACCGGGTCGGTGACCGCTCACGCGACGTGGCTGCACGTACTCGTCCTGGCGGCCATCGCGTTCGCGGCCGGCCTGTGCGTGGTGCTCGGCCCGGTACCGTCCGCCGTGGCGACGCAGACTGCCGTCGCGTACGTCGTGTTCGGCCGGTTCCCGCTGCCGCCGTCGCCGGCCGCGCAGAATGCCCTGCTGCTTGCCGGCGGCGGCCTGCTCCAGCTGGTCCTGGTCTCGAGCGCACGCGGATCGGGGCGCTTCCGCGCGGAGCGCAGCGCGACGGCCCGGGCGTTCTCGGCGCTCGCCGAGCTGGCCGTCGCCGACGACGAGGCCGGCGTCTCGCTGCCGGCCGCCGAAGCCGTTGCCGATGCGGCGGCCACCCTGGGCCGTTCGTGGGCAGGCCCGGGAAGCACCGCGCGCGAGGCGTTCCGGGAGCTGCATCTCGAAGCGGAGCGGCTCCGCGTGGACCTGCTGTCCCTGACCGGTGCCCGCATGCGCCTGGCGGAGCTCGGTGAGCTCTCGTTGACGGCCGAGGTCGACGGGTTCCGGCAGCGGGTTGCGACGCAGTTGCGGGCGATTGCCGCTGCCGTCGCGGCGGGTGGGGGCATGCCCGCGTCGGCGGTGGCCGTGCCGGCCGAACGTGACGTCGGGCAGGGGGACACCTTCGTCGCCTGGTGGTTCGCCCGCGGCCGGATGGCCGCCGTCGCCGGCCAGGTCCGGGCCGCCGCGCGGATGACCGTGCCGCACGACCGACACCACACCCGGGGCCGGCCCTCCCCGCCGCAGGAGCTGCGGGCGTCGATCGGCATGCTGCGCGCGAACCTCGACCCCGGGTCCTCGACATTCCGCCACGCGACGCGGCTGGCCGTCGCCGTACCCGTCGCGGCCCTGCTCGCCCACCTCGTCGACGCCGACCG
>DASVGV010000010.1:0-53411 GCA_036379355.1 Mycobacteriales bacterium
GGGGCCATCGCCGGCGTTGCGGGCGGCCTGCACGTGGTCGCCCTCAACAGCGTGGGCTTTCACTCGTTCCAACCCGACCAGAGCCTGCTTGTCTTCGCCATGGTCGTCATCGGCGGCGCCAGTTCGATTGGCGGCGCCTTGAGCGGGGTAGCGCTCCTCGAGGTCCTGATCCAGGTGTTTCCGAAGTATCAGCTGGAGATCACCGGCCTCGGGCTGCTGCTGATTCTTGCCGTCATCCCAGGGGGCCTGGGCGCCGCCGTTCAACGCGTCCGGGACCGCCTGCTGCGGCCGATCGCTCGCCGGCACGGCCTGCTCGACGAGGGCGAGCCTGCCGACCTGCTGGCAGCGGCTGCGAAGTCCGGCACCGCGCTCGCCGACGGTGGGGTGCACGACACCGCAGAGCTCCCTGCGGTCCCGCCGGATGAGGCTCTCGACGCTCCCGCCGTCGTGGGCCTTGCCGACGATTCGGGCGCCGACGCGATGCTGCGCTGCCGGGACGTTCAGCTCTCGTACGGCAGCACCAAGATCCTGTTTGGCATCGACTTCGACGTCTACGACGGCGAGATGGTGGCGCTGCTCGGCACGAACGGCGCAGGGAAATCCACCCTGCTGAAGGCGATCACCGGGCTGGCAGCCATGAGCCAGGGCAGCGTGCGGTTCGACGGGCAGGAGACGACGTACCCGGGCCGCGTCGCCCGCGCCGTGTATGCGAGTCCCGCCGTACGGAGACTGTCCACGAGCCCCTTCGGACGGGCCCTCGGGTTGCCACGCGTGCTGAGGCGCATGCTGGTGGGGCGGGCGCACCCGGACAAGCTGGCCCGGATGGGTATCGCCATGATGCCCGGTGGTCGCGGCATCTTCCCGAGCCTGACCGTGCGGGAGAACCTGCGTTTGGCGGCTTGGACGATCCGCAAGGACCGCGGCGAGGTCACGGAGTCGACCCGGCGGCTGCTGACCCTGTTCCCGGTGCTCGAGGGTCGCCGCAACCAGACCGCCGGAAACATGAGCGGTGGCGAGCAGCAGCAGCTGTCCCTCGCGATGGCGCTGATGACGAAGCCGAAGCTGTTGCTCATCGACGAGCTGTCCCTGGGCCTCGCGCCCACGATCGTCGGCCAACTCATCGACGTCGTTCGCGGGCTCAACCGCGATGGCGTGACCATCGTGGTTGTCGAGCAGTCGGTGAACGTGGCGCTCGAGCTCGCGGAGCGCGCCGTGTTCCTCGAGAAGGGGCAGGTGCGCTTCTCGGGCCAGACCCGGGACCTGCTCGAGCGGCCCGATGTGCTCCGGTCGGTCTTCATCGCCGGTGCTGCGGCCTTGGACGAGCCGGCCGCTCCACCGCCGCGCCGCCGGCGCAAGAAGGGCGAGCCCGACCCGGTTCTGATCGAGGCGAAGGCGGCCGCCGAGCGGCGCGACCGGCTTGCGGAGGCGCCGGTCGTCCTCTCGACCGAGACGGTTGCCCTGTCGTTCGGGGGAATCCGGGCCCTGCGCGGGATCGACCTACACCTGAAGAAGGGCGAGATCGTCGGGTTGATCGGCCACAACGGCGCCGGCAAGACCACGCTGTTCGACTGCATCTCCGGCTTCTTGCGCCCCGACTCCGGCGAGGTGCGCCTGGGCGGCAACGCCGTCGGCCACCTGCCCGCGAACGCCCGCGCCTGGGTCGGGCTCGGCCGCTCGTTCCAGGAGGCGAAGCTCTACGGCGCCCTGACCGTCGAGGAGACCGTTGCGGTCGCCCTGGAACGGCACCTCGCCTCCCGTGACCTGGTTGCCGCCGGGCTGCGCCTGCCCGCGTCCACCGACTCGGAGGCGCTGGTGTCGGCCCGGGTGGCCGAGCTGCTCGCGATGACAGGGCTGACCGGGTATGCGGAGCGGCTGGTCGCCCAGCTGTCGACCGGCACCCGCCGCATCGTCGAGCTGGCCTGCGTCCTCGCACAGGAGCCGGCCGTCCTGCTTCTGGACGAGCCGTCCGGCGGCGTGGCGCAGAAGGAGACCGAGGCGCTCGGTCCGATGCTGCGGCGCGTGCAGGAGCAGACCGGCTGTTCCATGCTCGTGATCGAGCACGACATGCCGCTGCTGTCCGGCCTGTGCGACCGGCTGGTCGCCTTCGAGCTGGGCGAGGTGATCGCCGAGGGCCCACCGGCGTACGTGCTGGAACATCCGCAGGTGGTCGCGTCCTACCTGGGGACGGACGAGGTCGCCGTCAACCGGTCCGGCGCCCGGCACGACGCACCCGCCAGGACGAAGCCAGCCGCGAACGGCAAGCCACCCGCGAACGGCAAGCCACCTGCGAACGGCAAGCCACCTGCGAACGGCAAGGCGGCAGCCTCGGTAAAGGCCGCAAAGGGCAGGGCGGCCCCGGTAAAGAACGCGAACGGCAAGGTCGCGGCACGCGTGCCGGCGAAGGCGGCGCCGCGGAAGGCCGCTCGCACCGCGAGTCGCTGAGCCTGCGTCAGGCGCCGCAGCAACTCACGCGGGGAGGTCGGCGAGGAACTGCCGGCAGATCGCGGCGGTCTGCTCGGGCCGCTCGAACTGTGGCACGTGACCGCAGTCGTCGAGGACCACCGACGTGGCCGCGGGCAGGCAGTCCGAGACGTGGTGGGCGAACTTGGGCGAGACGAGGCGGTCCCGCTCGCCCCAGATGAACAGCGCGGGCGGGGCCAGGGACGGGAGCAGGTCCCAGAAGCCACGGAGCCCGAACGCCTCGTCGAGGTAGATCTGCCGGGTGGCGGCGAACAGAGCGACGCGGTGGTCGGGGATGGCGAAGACGCGCAGGAACTCGTCGGCGGCCGCGTCGTACCAGGCGTCCGGCAGCCGGTCCGGCCGGGAGAACATGGCGCGGGCTCCGTTCAGGACGACGCGACGGGGGACGCGCAACGGAAGCCAGGCGACCTCCGGGCGCAGCAGCCGCACGAACGGGACCAGCTGACGCATGCGGCGAAACGCCGGCGAGGCGCACAGCCCGATGACGCCGGCGGCGACGTCGGGCTTCTCCAGCGCGATCTCCAGCGCGATCCGCCCGCCCATGGAGTTGCCGACGAGGACGGGTCGCTCCAGGTTCAGCTGGCGGCACAGGTCCAGCGCCCACGGTACGAACGACGCGGGGGCGTACGAGATCGACGGGGCATCGCTCGCGCCGAAGCCGGGGAGGTCGGGTGCGATGACCCGATGGTCGGCGGCAAGATCCCAGAGGATCGGCAGCAGCGAGGCGTTCGTCGCGCCCAGCCCGTGCAAGAGGACGATCGGACGGGCCGCGCGCGGGCCGGCGTCGAGGTAGGCGGTGTCGACGCCGGCGGCGGTGACCATGCCGGCGTGCGGCCACTGGTCCGGCGTCTCGCCGGGCTCGAACAGCCCGTCGAGCGCCATCGCGAGGGACAGGTCGCCGCGCACGGTGACCTCGTGGTCGAGGAAGGCACGGACTCCGGAGTCGCTGCCCTCGATGATGTCGGCCAGGACCCGCGCGGGTCCGCGGACGATCGAGGTGGGGGCGAGCGCGGGCCTGCCGCGGCGGGGCACGAACGCACCGCGGTGCAGTTCGACGGTGGCCGGGTCACCGCGGTCGGGCAGGAACAGCACGGCGGCCTCGCGCCGCGCCAGCAGCGGCCCCGCCGGCGCGTGGCGCAGACGCCGGGCCAGCGACCCGGTGAGGTCGACGGGACGCTGGTGCGGGGCCGCGGTGCTCATCGGACGGGGTGGCCCTCCGCCCCGGGGAACATCGCCATGCCGGGACCCTAACCACGGGAGCGGCGCGTTCCCGGCAGCGACGTGCGGCAGACTCCGCGGCGTGGCCGGGCCCCTGCACACCGCCGTCCACGCCCTGGCGTTCGTCGCCGGGGTCGCCGTCGTCCTGCTGACCTTCCTGTCGGCAGTCCGGACGGTGATCCTGCCGCGGGCGGTGCCGACGCGCCTCGGCCGGATGACGGCGACCGTGACGCGCGGCGCGTTCCGCGTGCTGTCGGGGCGCACCCCCTCGTACGAACGCCGGGACAGCGTCTTCGCGCTGTACGGGCCGGTCGGGCTGCTGAACCTGCAGGCGTCCTGGCTGCTGGTGGTCTACCTCGGCAGTGCCGCGATCTTCTGGGCGCTGGACGCGGGCGGCATCCGGCACTGCCTCACGCTGTCGGGGTCGTCGTTGCTGACGTTGGGCTTCGCGATCCCGCACTCCGGCCCGCAGACCGCGGTCACGTTCCTCGAGGCGGTCATCGGGCTGCTCCTGCTGGCGCTGTTGATCACCTACCTGCCCAGCGTCTACACCGCCTTCAGCCGCCGCGAGCAGGCCGTGTCCAAGCTCGAGGTACGGGCGGGGACGCCGCCGACCGGCACCGAGATGATCTGGCGGGCCTACTCGCTGCAGCGCGAGGACGTGCTGCTGGCCACCTTCGCCGAGTGGGAGTCGTGGTTCGTCGACATCGAGGAGACGCACACGTCGTTCCCGATGCTGGCGTACTTCCGAAGTCCGCAGCCGGACCACTCGTGGGTGACCGCGGCCGGCGCGGTCCTGGACGCGGCCGCGCTGTACGCGTCGAGCGTGGAGCGGGAGCGCTCGGCCGACCCGCAGCTGTGCATCCGCGCCGGCCGGATCGCGCTCACCCGGATCGCCGTCTACTACGGCCTCACGGTCCCCGCGAGCATCAGCTACGGCGACCCGGTGACCGTGAGCCGCTCGGAGTACGACGACGCGCTGGAGCGGATGGCGGCCGGTGGGGCGCCGATCGTGGCGGACCGCGACCGGGCGTACGCGGACTTCGCCGGCTGGCGGGTCAACTACGACGTACCGCTCGTCGCGCTCGCCGCCCTGACGTACGCGCCGTACGCACCGTGGTCGTCGGACCGGTCACTGGCACGCCAGCGGTCCGGACGGCTGCGCCGGCGCCGCGACTCGCGACCGCCACCTCCGCCGGAGGTACGGCTCCCGGGGGGGTGAGGTCAGTCCGCGGACGCGATGTGCTCGAGCAGCAGGGCCGAGACCGTGTCGGCGTCCTTGTCGGGTGTCCAGTGGTCCGCGCCGCGGAGGATCTCGAACCGGTACGGGGCCTCGACGTAGTCGCCGCAGTGCTCGGCCGACGCCCGGGTCAGGAACCGGTCGCCGTCGCTCCAGACGTACAGAGTCGGCACCGAGATCTTGGGCGGGGCGGGGGACGGGCGGGCCGCGAAGGGCACGCCGCGGTACCAGTTGACCGCCGCAGTCATGGCACCCGGTGCGGACAGGAAGTCCGCGTCGCGTTCGGCCGCCTCCCGCGGCAGGCCGGTCGCGGTCATCTGGGCGACGAACCGGGCCCGTCCCTTCGGCGTCGACGGGTCCATGGCCCGCTCCGGCAGGCGCGGCAGCTGGAACGCGAACATGTACCACGAGTGCAGCAGCTGCGTGCTGCGCACCATCGCCCGCAGGAACGAGCCGGGATGCGGGACCGACAGCGTCGTGAGCGTCCGCAGTCGGCCCGGGTGCGCGGCCGCGACCCCCCAGGCGACGGCCGCGCCCCAGTCGTGCCCGACGAGATGCACCCGCTCGGCGCCGCTCGCGTCGATCAGCGCGACCACGTCGTCGACGAGCTCGTCGGTGGCGTACGCCCGCCGGCCGAGGGGCCGCGCGCCGGCGGAGTACCCCCGTTGGTCGGGGCACAGGGTCCGCAGGCCGCGCTCGTGCAGGGCCGGCGTGACCAGGTCCCAGGAGCGGGCGTTCTGAGGGAAGCCGTGCAACAGGACGACGACCTCGCCGTCGGCCGGCCCGGCGTCGAGCACGTCGAAGGTCAGCGCGCCGCGGTGGAAGGTGTCCATGCGCGCGATCCTGTCAGTCGCGAGCGGTCAGCGGGGCCCCGTCGCGTTCGGAGGCGTTCGCCAGCGCGGCCGCCAGCAGGTAGGGGTGACGGGTCGAGATCAGCCAGTACGGCAGGTCGTCGGGATCGTCGACCTGGAGCATCACTGCCGTCGGTATCCAGCTGCGGACACAGCGGTAGACACCGTCGTCCCGGCGGCGCATCTCCGCCCGCATCCGGTCGGCGTCGAGCACCGCGACGCCGCGCACCGTACCGATCGGCAGCCGCCATTGCCCGGCGCGGACATGCCCGTCCCCGACCTCGACCCGCTGGTTGCCGTACGCCCAGACCAGGCCGAAGCCGACGGCGACGAACGCCGCGACCACGAGTGCCTGCCCCCACAACGTGACCGCGAGGAACGAGCACTCCAGGGCGACCAGGACGGCCACGCCGACGACGACGGGGTAAGACCACCACGGCGTGGTGAGCCGCTCGTGGTAGCCGTCGGGACGGACCGGGCTGCGCACGCCGACGATCGTCGCATGGTCGGTAGGGTCGCGGCGTGGCGAGCGACCAGGGGTACCCGCTTCCGCCCGACGCGGTGGCCCCGGAGCGATCCGCCTCGGCGCCCGAGCCCGGGGCGTCGCTGGGCAACCACTACAGCGGCTGTTTTGCCTGCGGCAGCGACCATGTGGACGGGTTGCACCTGGCCGCGACTGCCGGCGAGGGCGTCGACGTCGTCTCGCACGTCGAGATCACCGGCGCCCACCAGGGCGCGCCGGGGCTGGCGCACGGCGGCCTGGTGGCCAGCGTCATGGACGAGACCCTGGGGTTCGTGCTGTGGATGCTCGGGACGCCCGGCGTGACCGCCCGGCTCGAGGTCTCCTACCGCCGACCCGTCCCGATCAACCGGACGGTGGTGACCGAGGCCCGGTGCACGGGCGTCGCCGGGCGGAAGGTCTACAGCTACGCCGCCATGCACCTGGACGACCGCGACGGACCCCTCGTCGCCGAGGCGTCGGGCCTGTTCGTCATCGTCGGCGAGGAGCACTTCCGCCCGTACCTCGGCAACGTGGCGGGCGAGGCCCCGTCCCGGCTACCGGGTCCGCCGAGGTACAACCCGTGAAGGTGCCGATCCGGCTGCTGGACGAGGGGCTTCCGGTCCCGTCGTACGCCTATCCCGGGGACGCGGGCGCGGATCTCGTCAGCCGCGAGGACGTCGTCCTCGCGCCCGGGGAGCGGCGACTGGTGCCGACCGGCGTGGCAATCGCGCTCCCGGTGGGGTATGCCGGTTTCGTGCACCCGCGATCCGGCCTCGCCATGCGCCACGGGCTGTCGATCGTCAACGCCCCCGGGACGGTGGACGCCGGCTACCGGGGCGAGATCATGGTGGCCCTGGTCAACCTCGACCGGCACGAGCCGATCACCCTCTCCCGGGGGGAGCGGATCGCCCAGCTGGTCGTGCAGCAGGTCGAGCGGGCCGACTTCGAGCCGGTGGACACGCTGCCGGAGTCCGTGCGCGGCACGGGTGGCTACGGATCGAGCGGGAGGTAACGGTGTTCCGCCGCAGGCGCAACGACGACATGGACGACGACCTCGACGACGTCGAGATCGACGACGACCTCGACGACGAGCTCGGCGACGGCGGGCCCGAGCAGCCGCCGACACCACCGGCGCGTCCGAGCGGCCCCTGGGACGTCGACGACGCCCCCGAGGACGACGTGCCGCGACTCGACCTCGGCAGCGTCCGGGTTCCGATGCGCGACGGCATGGAGCTGCGGATCGACATCGACCAGCAGACCCAGGCGGCGGTGTCTGTCACCTTGGCGACCGCGTCGTCGGTGCTGCAGATCATGGCGTTCGCCGCGCCGAAGTCGGCCGGGATCTGGGCCGACGTGCGGTCGGAGATCGCGGCGTCGCTGAACGGCTCCGGCGGCAGCGCGAAGGAGGCGCAGGGCCCGTACGGCATCGAGCTGGAAGCCCTCGTCCCGACCGACCAGCGGGGGCAGCACGCCCCCGCGCGGTTCATCGGCGTCGACGGGCCGCGCTGGTTCCTCCGCGGCATGGTGCAGGGCAGGGCAGCGGTCGAGCGGAACGCCGACGCGACTCTGCTCGAAGCGTTCG
Source organism: Mycobacteriales bacterium (assembly GCA_036379355.1). Lineage (GTDB taxonomy): Bacteria > Actinomycetota > Actinomycetes > Mycobacteriales > CAJCIY01 > CAJCIY01. The sequence continues at coordinate 7,875 of DASVGV010000010.1, forward strand.
GGCAGGTCGTGGTCGTCCGCGGGGGAGATGCCATGGCCGTACGCGACGCGCTGCCGATCGTGTTGCCGAAGGAGGCGCTGGAGCAGGCCGCGGAGGCGCAGCGTGAGGCGGCGGAGGCCGAACGGCCCGGGCTCCAGCTGCCCGAGCGGGGGCCGGAGATCACCGAGACGCGCTAGTCAGAGCCGTTTCCGGCGCCGGCCGCTGCGCCACAGGTCCCGGAGCGACCAGGGCGTGACGACCCCCCACCACAGGGCGGCCAGCCCCCACCCGGCGAGCCCCTCCGACAGCACGAGGAACGGCACCGGGACGAGCAGGATCCCGATCGTCCAGAGGGCACGGCCGACCGGCCCGAAGGTGGTCTGCGACCGGCCGGCGCGGTGCCCGACCTGGGCGGTGAGCGGAGCGGCGGCCGGTGCCTGGCGGCGGACGACATCGTCGCCGGCCGCCGGTGCAGCCAGGCAGACCGGGCACCAGCCGTCGGCGGCGGTCACGGTGCCGCAGCGCGCACAGGGGAGTAGTCCCACCCCTAGGTGATCGGCTGGCACGGCGCCGGACTACAGGAGCTCGCGTCCACCCCCTGCCGCCGCACCGAGATCCGCGAGCGAGGCGGCGGCCACGACGACCAGCCGGCCGGCCGGGATCGCGTCCGCCCAGCGCGCTGCCACCTCGGCCGGATGCAGGGGATCACCCGCGAGCGCGACGACGGTGACCGGTACGCGGATGGCCTCCAGGTCCTCCGCCGTGGGGCCGGCGGATCGGGCCACTGCGCGCAGGGCCGGCACGATCGCGTCGCGGCGGTGGTGCGGCCAGGAGGCGGCGAGGGCGTCCGCGACCCAGCCCGGATGGGCGCGCACGATCCGGTCCAGGGCCGGCTCGACGCCGACGCGGTCGAACTCGTCGGCCTGGGCGGCCGTGGCCGCGGCGGTGTCGTCGGGTGGCCCGGTCCAGGCCGGCATGACCAGCGCCAGGCGCCGGACGTACGGCGGCAGGCCGGCCGCGGCCCAGCGGGCGACCTGGTGCGCGCCGTAGGAGATGCCGGCCACCGTCGCCGGTCGTTGGCGAGCAACCGTGCGGGCCAGTGCCGCGCGGTCGGTGGCACCGTCGTCGTCCGCCGGCGGCCTGGGGCCGTGGCCCGCGAGCCAGAACGAGACGCTGCCCGGGAACGCGGCGCAGGCGACGGCCGGCGACGATCCCGCACCGTGCACCACCACGTCGGCCACCGGGGGATCATGGCGAATCGGTGGGATACAGGGCGTCCCACGGCGGCGTACCGCAGAATCGTCGGGTGACCCAGCGCCGCTCCCTGCTGCTCGCCGCGGTCGTCGTGGTGCTGGCGGTCGTGGCCGCGGTGGTCGCGACGAGCAAGGCGCACGACAGCGCCGGGGCCGTGAGCGTGCTCGGCGCGGGGGGTCGCGTCGGTGCGGCCGACGTCCGTCCGGCTCCCGGCTACGGGCCGCTGCCCCCGCTGTCCCTGGCGTCGGCGTGGGACAACACCGCGCCGCTCACCGACGCCTCGCTGCGGGGCAAGGTGGTCCTGCTCGACGTGTGGGACGCGTCCTGCATCAACTGCCGGCGGACCTTTCCCTTCCTGCGCAAGCTCCAGGCCACGTACGCCAAGCAGGGGCTGGTCGTCGTCGGCGTCCACTCCCCGGAGTTCGCCTTCGAGAAGTCCCATGCGTACGTGGCCCAGCAGGTGAAGGAGCTGGACGTGACCTGGCCGGTGGCCGAGGATCCCGACCTGAAGATCTGGGACGCCCTGGGCAACGAGTACTGGCCGGAGAGCTACCTGGCGGACCGGCAGGGCAACATCCGCTACGAGCACATCGGCGAGGGCGACGAGACCCAGATCGAGGGCGCCGTCCGGACCCTCCTGGCCGAGGGCGGATCGGCCGGCAACGCCGTGGTCGGAGCGGTTCCCAACGGCCAGCAGCCACCGACGGCGAACGACGGCGTCACGCCGGAGACCTACCTCGGTACCCAGCGCGGCAGCACCGTCGGCTCCACGGTGCAGGTCAGCGCCAACGTCACCCGCACGCCGCAGTACGCCGCCGTCCCGACCGGCGGCAGCGTGGTCCTGTCCTTCACCGCCAAGGACGTGTACGTCGTCCTCGATCCGGCCGGCACCACCCCCCGGACCGTGGCGGTGACCCTGGACGGGCGAGCGCTGCCGGCCGACCGCCGCGGTCCCGATGTCGCCCCGTCCGGGGTCGTGACCGTCAACCGCGACGACCTGTACCACGTGGTGACCGGTCCGGGCATCTCGACGGGCACGCTCGTCCTCACCGTCACCGGCGGGCCGGTGGACGTGTACTCGTTCACGTTCGGGGCCTGACGTGCTGCTCGCCCTCATCGTGGCCTTCGGCTCGGGCGTCGTCTCGTTCCTCGCCCCGTGCACGATCCCGCTGCTGCCGGCGTACGTCGGGGTCCTGTCCGGCTCGTCCGCGGGCGTTCCCCCCGAGCAGCAGGGCGCCCGGCTGCTTCGTGGGTCGGTGCTGTACGTCGTCGGCTTCGCGGCCGTGTTCGTGCTGCTCGGTGTGGCGGCGGGGTCAGTCGGCCACGCGGTCCGGGAGGCCGGCGGGCCGGTGCAGCGGATCGGCGGTGTGGTCGTGGTGGTGCTGGCCCTGCTGCTGATGTCCGAGACCCGCTGGGGGCTGCTCGCCCGGATGTTGCCCGGCGGTGACCGCGGCCGATCGCGGCTCGCCCGCTCGCAGTCGGCGTTCGCCCCGCTGCTGCTCGGCGTCGTGTTCGCGACGGCGTTCACGCCCTGTGTCGGGCCGTTCCTCGGGGCCACCCTGACCGTGGCGGCGACCGACAACGGCGCGGTCCGCGGCGGCATCCTGCTGGCCGTCTACGCCCTCGGGCTCGGCGTGCCGTTCGTCGTGGCGAGCCTGCTCGTGTCCGGGACCCCCGGCGTCGCGCGGGCACTGACCCGCTTCGCCCGGCCGGTCTCCCTGGTCGGCGGAGTTCTGCTGGTCGTCCTCGGACTGGCTCTCGCCACCGGCTCGTACGGCCACGTGTCGGGACTTCTCGAGCGGGCGAACCCGTTTACCTGACAGCGGGTACGGCGTGCCGGGCGCGACCGTGGGTACGCTCGTCGCGTGGCCGCCGACGCCGGCCGGAGGAGATGGGTGTCATGGGCGCCACGGGGCTGAAGGAGCGGTTGCGGAAGATCACCGCGTCGCAGGCCGAGCAGGAGGCTGCCGAGATCCAGCAGCAGTGCGCCGGCCTGGGTGCCACCCAGGTGACCGACTGCCAACTGGGGCATGAGTGCTCCGTCGCCGGGACCGTGCGGGCCGTCCGCCTCGCGCCCCTGGCTGGTGCACCGACGTTCGAGGTCGACGTATGGGACGGGTCGGGCACGATCCGCCTGGTGTTCCTCGGCCGGCGGGCCATCCGCGGCCTGGAGACGGGCCGGGCGCTGCTGGCCACCGGCCGGCTCACCCGGCGCGAAGGCCGCCTGACGATCTTCAACCCGCGGTACGAGATCGTCCCCGCCGCCTGAACGGGGTGGTTCCTCAGCCGCCGAGCGCGCGGTGCAGCTGCGTCTCTGCGGCCGGCGAGCTGGTCACGGCCAGCAGCTCGTCGCCCGCTTCCAACGGTGCATCGGGCGTGGGGACCACCACCCTCCCGTCGCGCAGGATCGCGACGAGCGCGCAGTCGTCGGGCAGCTCGACCGAGCCGACGGTCTGGCCCACGACCGCGGCGTCCTCCGCCAGGGTGAGCTCGACCAGGGAGGCGTCACCCTGGACGAAGCGCATGAGGCGGACCATGTCCCCGACCGACACCGCCTCCTCGACGAGCGCGGTCAGCATGCGCGGCGTCGACACCGACACGTCCACCCCCCACGCCTCGCTGTAGAGCCACTCGTTCTTGGGGTGGTTGACCCGGGCCACCACGCGGTCCACGCCGTACTCGGTCTTGGCCAGCAGCGACAGCACGAGGTTGACCTTGTCGTCGCCGGTGGCCGCGACCACGACGTCGAAGGTGCCGAGCTCCGCGCGTTCGAGCGCGTCCATCTCGCAGGCGTCGGCCTGCAGCCACTGCGCGCCCGGAATGCTGTCCGGCTTGATCGCGCGCGCCTCCTTCTCGATCAGCAGCACCTGGTGGCCGTGGCCGCGCAGCTCGCCGGCGATCGACCGCCCGACGTTGCCCGCGCCGGCGATGGCCACCTTGAGCGTCTTCACCGGACCTCCTCCGGCGCCTGCTGGAGGAGCGCCGTGATCTCTGCGACTCGGGCGTGCTCGACGGCAAGGTAGAGCACGTCGTCGTCCTGCAGCACCGTCTTCTGGTGCGGGAGCATCGCGGCGCCGAACCGCGTGATCGACACCACACGCACCTTGCCGGCCGCCTCGACCTGGCTGATGCCGTGACCGATCCAGCCGGGTGCGAACGGCACGCGGGCGACGGTGACGGTGCCGCTCGGGTCGCTCCACTCCTCGACCGGGTCCGGCAGGATCTGGCGCACCATCTGCTCGGCGGTCCACCGCACCGTCGCCACCGTCGGGATGCCGAGGCGGGTGTAGACCTCTGCCCGCCGCGGGTCGTAGATGCGGGCCACGACGTTCTCGATGCCGAACGTCTCGCGCGCGACGCGGGCCGCGATGATGTTGGAGTTGTCGCCGGACGAGACGGCGGCGAAGGCGCCGGCCTGCTCGATGCCCGCCTCGATAAGGGTGTCGCGGTCGAACCCGATGCCCGCGACCGTCCGGCCGCCGAAGTCCTCGCCGAGGCGAGCGAACGCATCCTCGTTCTGGTCGATGACGGCCACGCTGTGGCCCCGCGCGTCGAGCCTGCGCGCCACCGCCGACCCCACTCGACCGCAGCCCAGGATCACGACGTGCACCGTTGCTCCCCATTGCTCGTCTTCGGTGGCCGTGCGCGGACGCTCGCGCTCGTCGGGAGTCGATCGTAGACACGGCGATCTCCCCGCGCCCGTCCGGACCCCGCTGCCGTAGCCTTCGCCGTTGACATGGGAGCACTCACGGGGGCCGCCAAGCGGCTGCTGGTCGGTCGGCCGCTGCGGAGCGAGGCGCTCGGCGAGACGCTGCTGCCCAAGAAGCTGGCGCTCCCGGTGTTCGCCAGCGACGCCGTGTCGTCGGTGGCGTACGCGGTCGACGAGATCCTGCTCGTGCTCGCCGTGGGTGGCATCGCCTTCTACCACTACGCCTGGTACATCGCGGGTGCGGTCGCGCTGCTGGTGCTGATCGTCGTCGCCTCGTACCGCCAGAACGTGCACGCCTACCCCAGCGGCGGCGGCGACTACGAGGTCGCGACGGTCAACCTCAGCCCGTACGCGGGCCTGACAGTGGCCTCCGCGCTGATGGTCGACTACGTGCTGACCGTGGCGGTGTCCGTGAGCTCGGGCGTCGCGAACGTCGCCTCGGCCGTCACGTCGCTGCAGGGGCACGCGGTGGCGATCACCGTCGGCATCGTCATCGTGATCATGCTGTTGAACCTGCGCGGGCTCCGCGAGTCCGGGGTGACGTTCGCGCTGCCGACGTATGCGTTCATCCTCGGCGTCGGCGTGCTCATCGTCGGCGGCCTGTTCGAGTTCGCCCGCGGGCACCACCCGCGGGCGGCCACCGCGCAGTACGACATACACGCGACCGCCTCGCACCTCACCGGGCTCGCCCTGGTGTTCCTGCTGCTCCGTGGCTTCGCCTCCGGCTGTGCCGCCCTGACCGGCATCGAGGCGATCAGCAACGGCGTGCCGGCATTCAAGGTGCCGAAGTCCAAGAACGCGGCCACCACGCTGGCGCTCCTTGGCGGCATCGCGGTGACGCTTCTCATCGGCGTCACGATCCTGGCGCTGGCGACCCACGTGCACATCACCGTGAGCGACAGCAACCTGGTGGGCTTCCACGGCAACCAGAAGACCGTGCTCGCGCAGATCGGCGGGGCGGTGTTCGGCACCCACTCGCCGATCTTCTTCTACATCCAGGGCGTCACCGGGCTGATCCTGGTACTGGCCGCCAATACCGCGTTCAACGGCTTTCCGGTCCTGGCCTCGATCCTGGCGCAGGACAAGTGGCTGCCCGGCCAGCTCCGCAGCCGCGGCGACCGGCTCATCTACTCCAACGGTGTGCTGCTGCTTGCCGGGTTCGCCATCGTGCTGATCGTCGCGTTCCATGCGTCGCCCACCCGACTGATCCAGCTGTACATCATCGGGGTGTTCGTCAGCTTCGTGAACAGTCAGTCGGGCATGATCCGCCACTGGAACCGGCTGCTGCGCACCGAGCAGGATCCCACCGCCCGGCGCCGCATGAAGCGCAGCCGGGTCATCAACTCCATCGGCGCCGGCTTCACGGCCGTCGTCCTGGTCATCGTGCTGGTGACCAAGTTCATGCACGGCGCCTGGATCGTGGTCGTGGCGATGCCGGTGATCTTCCTGCTGATGCGGCAGGTACGGCGGCACTACGAGCGGGTCGGCCGCGAGCTGACCCCTCCACCGGGGCCCCCCGTCCTGCCCAGCCGGGTGCACTCCCTGGTCCTGGTGTCGAAGCTGCACTCGCCGACGCTCCGTGCACTGGCCTTCGCCCGGGCGGCCAAGCCACACACCCTCGAGGGTGTGACGGTGTCGATCGACGACCAGGAAACCCAGGCGCTGCAGAAGGAATGGGTCGAGCGCGGAATTCCGATCCCGCTGGTCCTGCTGTCCTCGCCCTACCGTGAGCTGACCCAGCCGGTGATCGACTACATCCGCGACATCCGGCGGGAGTCGCCGCGGGACGTGGTGGCCGTCTACATCCCCGAGTACGTCGTCGAGCACTGGTGGGAGCAGATCCTGCACAACCAGTCGCCGCTGCGGCTCAAGGCGCGGCTGCTGTCGGAACCGGGCGTGATGGTCACGTCGGTGCCCTACCGCCTGTCCGGCCAGGAGGGGGAGCCGTTCCTGCTCGAAGACGTCGACCTGTGACTGCGCGGGTCCGGGTGCCTGTCCTCGAGCTGCACGTCGAGCGGTACGCCCACGGCGGCGTGTGCGTCGCCCACGCTCCCGACGGCCGCGTGGTCTTCGTCCGGCACGCGCTGCCCGGCGAGACGGTGCGGGCACGCGTCACCGCACAACGTACGTCCTGGCTGCGCGCCGACGTCGTCGAGATCCTCGACGCCTCGGCGGATCGCGTGGTGCCTCCGTGCCCGTACGCCGGTCCCGGCCGGTGCGGCGGCTGCGACCTGCAACACGCCACGCCGGCCGCGCAGCGGGCGTGGAAGGCGGCCGTGGTCAGCGAGCAGCTGGCGCGCCTGGCCGGGGTGGACATGCCGGTGACGGTCGAGCCGCTGCCGGGCGGCTCGCTCGGCTGGCGGACGCGCGTGCAGTTCACCGTCGGCCGCGACGGGCGGGCGGGCCTGCTCGCGCACCACTCGCACACCGTCGTCCCGGTCGACCGTTGCCTCATCGCCGACGACCGGGTGAACGCCGTCGACGTTCCCGGTCGCTGGTGGCGCGGAGTGGGCTCGGTCGAGGTCGCGGTGTCCGCGGACCAGGTACGCACGGTCGTCCGCCCGGTCCGCGGCGCCCCCCGCATCGAGGGTCCGGTTGCCCTGACCGAGCGCGTGGCGGGACACGACTTCCGAGTCCACGGCTTCTGGCAGGTGCACCCGCAGGCGGCCGAGGCACTGTCGGACGCCGTGCTTGCACTCCTGCGGCCCTCCGAGGGCGAGCGGGCCGTCGACCTGTACGCCGGCGCCGGGTTGTTCGCGGCCCGCCTCGCCGACGTGGGCTGCGCGGTCGTGGCCGTCGAGGGCTCGGGCCAGGCGGCCGCCGACTGCCGGGCGAACGTGCCGGCAGCCGACGTGCGGCACGCGGACGTCGCAGCGGCGCTGGCGGCAGGAGTAGGAGCCGCGGACCTGGTGGTCCTGGACCCGCCCCGCGAGGGTGCGCGGTCAGGGGTCGTGGACGCCGTCTGCGCGCTGAGCCCGCGCGCGGTGGCGTACGTCGCGTGCGAGCCGTCCGCCCTCGCCCGGGACGTCGCGTCGTTCGCGGCGCGCGGCTACCGCCTGTCCGGGCTGCGCGCGTTCGACCTGTTCCCGATGACCCACCACGTGGAGTGCGTCGCGCTGCTCACGCCCTGACCGCTGCGTCTGCCTGGCGCACGGCCAGACCGACCACGACGCCCGGCGGTTCGGTGACCGCGAGGGCGACGTCGCCGTACACCCCGTCGCGTACGTCGGTGCGGCCGAACTGGGCCACCGTGACCGCGCCGACCTTGACCAGGGCCTCCTTCGCGACCCACATCCGCAGGTACGCAGCGCCCGGGTCACTGTCGGCGAGTATCGCCGCGGCCTCGGCGGATGTGGCCGTGCGGCGGACCAGCCGGTCGACGTCGTGGCGCCGGCCGCGGGTCTCGACGTCGATGCCGACCGGGTCCCGCGCGGCGACCGCCGCGATGTGGCCGTGGCTGTGGCTCCACGACACGTGGATCTCCGGGTGCTCGGGCACCGACGGCTTTCCGTGCGGACCGCCGCACTCGGCGCACCGCTGGACGAGCCGCACCGGCGAGGCGCCGGTGAGCGCCGTGACACATTCCCGCGCCGCGAGATGCGCGGCGAGGAAGTCGCGGGCGTCGTCCGCCCGATGAAAGTCCCGGGCGCGCTCGACCTCGGCCGCGCTGACGGCGGACCACGGGTCGGGCCAGCGGGCCAGCACGTCCGCGGCCGCGGCAACGACGATCCGCACGGTGGGGAACCTACGACGCCGCCAGACTGGTGGCGTGAGTCGCGCGTACGTCCCACCGGGCTGGCCCCCGCAGGTGCTCCCGCCGGGAGCGGACGGCTTCGAGCGCACCGCCGTCGCCTGGCTGCTCGACCACAGCCCGCCCGACTTCCGGGCGTACGACGTGCTGCGTCGCTACCCGGTGCTGCTGGCGCGTCTGGCCGCCGAGCAACTGGCCGCGGCCGTGGACGCATGCCGCACCGGTTACCGCACGGCCCGCGCCGACCTCACGCGACACGACCTGGTGCCCGCCCCGGCCATCGAGGCCCTGATCGTGGCGTACGAACGCGAGGGCCGGCGGCTGGCCGCGGCAGCGCGCGCCGCCGACCTCGTGGGCCGGGCACTGCGCGGCGAGTCGTTCACCGAGCCGCTCTGACCCGGACCGTCGCTGCTCCGTCCCCTGCGACCGGTCGTACTCTCTTGGTCGTGTCACATCTGGACGCGGTGCGCAGCCCCGCCGACCTGAAAGCGCTGCCGGCGGCGGAGCTCCCCGCTCTCGCCGGCGAGATCCGCGACTTCCTCGTCGACAAGGTCTCCAAGACCGGAGGGCACCTCGGCCCCAACCTCGGCGCCGTCGAGCTGACCATCGCGCTGCACCGGGTGTTCGACTCACCCCGCGACCGGCTGGTCTGGGACACCGGACACCAGGCGTACGTGCACAAGATCCTCACCGGCCGGCAGGCCGGGTTCGACCAGCTGCGGCAGGGTGGGGGACTGTCGGGGTACCCGAGCCGCGTCGAGTCCGAGCACGACGTCATCGAGAACTCGCACGCGTCGACGGCGCTGTCGTACGCCGACGGGCTGGCGAAGGCGTACGCGCTGCGCGGCGAGCGGCGGGCGGTCGTCGCCGTCGTCGGCGACGGTGCCCTCACGGGGGGCATGTGCTGGGAGGCTCTCAACAACATCGCCGCCGCGAAGGACCGGCCGGTCGTCGTGGTGGTCAACGACAACGGTCGGTCGTACGCCCCCACCATCGGCGGTCTGGCCGAGCATCTGGCCAGGCTGCGCGTCTCGCCCGGCTACGAGTCGATGCTCGGCGCGGTGCGTACGACGCTCGGGCGCACTCCCGTCGTGGGCCCGCCGCTCTACGACGCTCTGCACGGCATGAAGAAGGGGTTCAAGGACTTCGTCGCGCCTCAGGTCATGTTCGAGGACCTCGGCATCAAGTACATCGGTCCGGTCGACGGGCACGACATCGGCCAGCTCGAGGCTGCACTGCGCCGCGCGCGGGACTTCGGCGGCCCGGTCATCGTCCACGCCGTCACCCGCAAGGGGTTCGGCTACCGGCCGGCCGAGGACGACGAGGCGGACTGCCTGCACGGCCCCGGTGCGTTCGACGCCGCGACCGGAAAGGAGCCGGCCAAGTCCGGCCGGCAGTGGACGGCGGTCTTCGGCGACGAGCTGGTCCGTCTCGGCGCGGAGGACCCCACGGTCGTGGCGATCACCGCGGCGATGCTGGGGCCGGTGGGTCTGGCCGGCTTCGCGGCGGCGTACCCCGACCGCGTCTACGACGTCGGGATTGCCGAGCAGCATGCGGTGACGTCGGCGGCGGGCCTGGCCATGGGCGGCCTCAAGCCGGTGGTGTGCCTCTACGCGACGTTCCTGGGCCGGGCGTTCGACCAGCTGCTCATGGACGTCGCCCTGCACCGGCTGCCGGTCACGTTCGTCCTCGACCGGGCCGGTGTGACCGGTCCGGACGGCCCGAGCCACCACGGCATGTGGGACCTGGCCTACCTGCAGGTCGTGCCCGGCCTCACGGTGTCCGCCCCGCGGGACGCGCGGCGACTGGCCGAGCTGCTGCGCGACGCGGTTGCGCGCCAGGACGGGCCGAGCCTGGTCCGCTTCCCCCGCGGTGGCGTGGGCGCCGACATCGACGCCGTCGACCGGGTGGGCGGCGTCGATGTCCTGCACGCCGCGCCCGACGCCGACGTCCTCCTGGTCAGCGTCGGTCCGATGGCGACGGTCGCCCTCGATGTCGCCGAACGCGCTGCGGCGCAAGGGATCGGCGTGACCGTGGTCGACCCCAGGCAGGTCCTGCCGGTGGACCCGGCGCTCGTCGCGATGGCCGGCCGGCACCGTCTCGTGGCGACGATCGAGGACGGCCTGCGCGTCGGGGGCATCGGCGCCCGACTCGGCCTGGAGCTGGCCGACAGCGGGGTCGCGGTCCCGGTCCGGCCGTTCGGCCTGCCCACCCAGTTCCTCGAGCACGGCAGCCGTGACCAGGTCCTGGCCGCGCATGGCCTCACGGGTCAGGCGATTGCCCGCGCCCTGGTCGAGGTCGTCACCGCGTCCGTACCCGAGGAGAGCGCGGAGACCACCGAGGACGCCTGACCGGTACGGCGCCGCGCCCTCAGCGGAACAGCACGGGCGCGTCCCAGCGCTCGACGACCGGGTCGCGCAGCGAGATGTCGGTCCGCCCGCCGTCGCCCGCGAGCACGACCTCGTCGGCGGTGACCAGCAGCGGGCGCAGGAACCCGCGCTCGGCCTCGTCGGTCGCCATGGCCGCGGCCGGCGTGAACGCCGGGTCCAGGCGCGACAGACGCGTCCAGCCTCGGCGTCGCATCGGCGCGGAGACGGCGCGCATGCCACCGTCCGTTCCGGCGAGGCGGCAACGCAGGCTCATCGCGCCCAGCAGGGTGACGACGTCGCAGTCCCCCATAGGCCGCAACGTGCCGTCGCGGGACAGCGCCCAACGCGCGGCAGCCAGCGCACCCATCTCCTCCAGCAGGCGCCGCGCCCGGGGCCACCGGCGCGCCGGGTCAGCACCGAGGGCCGGCCACACCGAGGGTGGCACGACGGTGACCGACTCCGGCCCATCGATGCCGAGCACCCCGAGCCCGAGGTCGAGGGCACCCCCGAGCACTGCCTCGCGTACCCACTCGGGGCCGGGGTGCAGGACGTGATCACGGGGGAGACCGACCGGCCGCAGCACCGTGTCCCGCTCTCGGACCGGCAGTGCGCCGAGTCGAGCCACGCAGCGCAGCCAGGTGGAGACGCGCGCGCGGTCGGCGGCGCGGTCGGCGCGCGCTCCGCGCAGGGCCGTGCGGACGTGCGGCCAGCCCACCCGGACGTCGCCGGGGAGGACGAGCCCGTCATCCGTGAGGTCCAGATCCACGTCGTCGAAGACCTGGACGGCCAGCAGGACGGCACGGACCGCACGCCCCGGTGTTGGCATGCATCGAGGCTACCCACCGAAGCCCCTCGGATCGCGCAGGAACTATCCCCCGGACGGGTGGTCCGACTCGGCCGAAAACCGCGTGGGCACAGGGCCATCTGCTCGTCGGCGGAGGACATACCGTCGGTGCCCGGGGCGCTCGGGCCGGGCCTCACGGCAAAACCCCAGCCGCTCCACCAGCAGCCACGAGCGCGCGTTCGCCTCGAGCATCTCCGCGCTGATCGCCCGGACCGCGGGGTCGGCGAACAACTGTGCGCAGAGCAGGTCCACGGCCCTCGTGCCGACGCCGCGGCCCCGATATACCGGCGCGATGCCGTAGCCGATCTCCTGGACGCCGTCGGCATCGGGCCCGCCGATGGGGCCGACGCCGCCGACCACGGCCCCGTCGACCACGACCAGCAGGTTGCCCGGGGACGTCGCGATGCCGACGAGATCGTCCGGCTGGGGCCAGCCCCGGCCGGGAACCAAGCCGTCCGGCAAGAGCTCGGCGAGGCTGCTGCCCGTGACGGACGGTGGGTGGGCCGGGTCGCCTCCCACCAGCGCGACCGCGCGCTCGAACAATGCGGGCGGTTGGTGGACGACGGTGACGTGCACGGTCGCCGAGCCTGTCAGGCCCGGAATGCGTCCGCCAACGAGTTAGCAACCAGGTCGACCTGCCACGGTCGTGCGCCGCCGTCGGCCAGACCTGCGCGCACGTCGGCGGGCGGGTCCCACGCGAGCCGGCGCAGCAGCGCCGGCTCGAGCAAGTTCTCGGCCGGCACCTCGAGGGTCTCGGCCAGCGCGGCGACGGCGGCCCGCGACGTGGCCAGCCGCTCGGCGGCGGCGGGCTCGCGCTCGGCCCACCGGTTCGCGGGTGGCGGCCCGTCGCCCGTCCGAGCGGTCATGCGCGGCAACGCGGACGCGGGCAGGGAGTACGCGCGCGCAAGTGCGTTCCACCAGACGTCGGCGCTGCGGCGCATCCGCGGGCCCGAGAAGATCGGGAGCGTGAGCAGGGCTTCGCGGTCGGCCGGTGCCGTGAGGGCGGCCGACACGATCGCCTTGTCCGGCAGCACCCGGCCCGGGGCGAGGTCGCGTGCGCGGGCCCGCTCGTCCCGTGCTTCCCACAGGGCCCGGACCGCGGCCAGCTGGCGCGGAGTCCGGAGCTGGTGGATGCCCGAGGTGCGGCGCCAGGGCTCGGCCCGCGCCGCGGGCGCTACCTTTGCTGCCGCCAGCGTGGCCGCGAACTCCTGCTCGGCCCACTCCCGCTTGCCGGCCGCGTCCAGCCGTGCGGCCAGCGCGTCCCGCAGCTCGATCAGCAGCTCGACGTCGAGGGCGGCGTAGGCCAGCCAGGCGTCCGGCAGCGGGCGGGTGGACCAGTCGGCAGCGGAGTGTCCCTTCTCCAGGCGTACCCCCAGCAGCTCGGCCACCATGGTGCCGAGAGCGACCCGAGGAAAGCCGAGCAGCCGCGCCGCCAGCTCGGTGTCGAACAACCGCTGCGGGACCAGGCCCAGCTCGGCCAGGCAGGCCAGGTCCTGCGAGGCGGCATGCAAGATCCATTCGGCTGGCTGCAGGCCGGCTCCCAGCACGGTCAGGTCACCGGTGCCGATGGGGTCGATGAGCACCGTCCCGGCCCCGGCCCGGCGCAGCTGCACGAGGTAGGCGCGCTGTGCGTACCGGTAGCCGGACGCGCGTTCGGCGTCGACCGCGAGCGGGCCGGTGCCCGCCGCAAGCGACGCGACGAGGGCTGGCACGCGCTCCGGCGCGTCGACGACGTCCGGGACTCCGCCGGCGGGTTCGAGCAGCAGCGGCAGCAGGGGCTCGTCGGCAGCGGCGTCGACCTCGTGCGCCGCGACCATCACGGCCACCAGGGTACGGGGCGACGCGCCGGCTGCTCTGCAGGCCCGACCGGCCCCGTCAGGTCAGCGGATGACGCCGGCCCGCATGGACAGTGCGACCATCTCCGCGCGGTCGCCGGTGCCGAGCTTGCGGGCGATGCGGGCCAGGTGGCTCTTCACGGTCAGCGCCGACAGTCCGAGGGCCTCACCGATCTGCTTGTTCGACTGACCGTCGGACACCAGCTTCAGCACCTCGATCTCGCGGGCGGACAGCTCGCCGGTCCCGCCTTCGGTGGCCTGCGCCCCGCCGCGGATGCCGGCGGCCAGCAAGGACGCCACGCTCGGGTCGGCGTACACGCCGCCGTCGAGCACGCGGCGGACGCCGTCGGCGACGATCGTCGGGGAGGCCGACTTCAGCAGGTAGCCCTGCGCGCCGGCCATGAACGCCGCGCGCACGGCGTGCGGGTCGTCGGCCGCGGACAGCACGACGAGCCGGCCCCAGCCCTCGCTGCGCAGCTGGCCGATGAGGTCCAGCCCCGACCCGTCGGGCAGGGCCAGGTCCAGGACTCCCAGATCCCGCGGGCCACCCCGGGCTCGGGCCCGCGCCTCGGCCACGCTCGCCGCCTCGACGACGTCGGTGGCGCCCATGGTGCGCAGCCTCGCCACCATCGACTCGCGGATCAGCGGGTGGTCGTCCACGACCATGGCAGTGAACGTCAGGGTGCCGGTGATGCCGACCGCGGCGGGCGTGTGCTGCTGCATGGGCGTGGCCATCAGCGTCATCGTTGGTCCTCCGTCGTGGCGCTCGGCGCCCGGGTGGCGCGGCGTCCTGGGTGGTGTCGGCAGAGCCGGTCACTGTCTGTAGTTATACGCCAGCACTCGTCCGTTCGGGGGATTCGCCCCCGCATCGCACGTACGGCCATCAAGGTCTGTCATGCTGCGCTCGATGCCCCAAGAGCGTACGGCCGTTCGGGACAATCGCCGCGGCCACGCGCGCCGGGCGGCATCCCCCGTCGCCTGTCGCCGACAGGCCACTGACCGGAGGTCTCCATGCGCCGACCAGCCTCATCCTCCCGCCGCACCCGTACCCGTCGCACCCGGTTGCTCGCCGCCGTCGCCGGCAGCCTGCTGGCCGCGACACTAGGCCTGGTCGGCGCCGTCGGCCTGTCCGGTCCCGGCATCGGCGGCGGGTCCGGTCACGGGGTCCACACAGATATCCAGTCCTGGTCGTGACCCCGATCGAGCCCGCTGCGGTCGATCGCTCGATGCCTCGGAGCATCGCGATCGCGACCGTCTTCAGCGGGCTCCTGGCGGCGCTGTTCGGCACCGTCAGCCCGTACGGCCACCCGGCGGCGTGGGCACTGCCGGCGGTCGCGGTCGGCGTCGCCGCGTCCGAGCTCGCGGTCGTCCACTTCTCACTCGGCCTGCAGCGCTGGAGCATCTCGTGCACCGACGCGGTGCTCGCCCTCGTCCTGGTGCTGGCCCCCGGCAGCTGGCTGGTGATGTGCGTGCCGGCCGGGATGGCCGTAGCCCAGCTCGTCCGCCGGCAGGCTGCGCCGAAGATCGTCTTCAACGTGTGCCAGCTCGCCGGATCGCTTGCCGGGGCGGTCTACGCGACTCACCTGGCCCTGGACTTCGGGCTCCCGCGGCTCACGGCGGCCGGCCTCGGCATGCTGGTCATGTGGGTGATCGCGACGTTCGTCGTGGCCGTCCCGGTGTCGGCGGCAGGGGAGATCGGATACCTGCGCCTGCTGAGCACGACCGGGCCACTGGCCTTCGTCCACACCGCCGCCAGCTCGTCGATCGGGCTGCTGGCCGCCTGGCTCGCCATGTACGCGCCCATCGGCCTGGCCGCGTTGCTGGTCCCGGTCGTCCTGCTGTGGTCGTCGTTCGACCAGACCAGCCGCCGCTCGGGAGAGGCGCGACTGTTCGCCGAGCTCGCACGAGGCCAGGAGCAGGCCGGCGGTGGCTCGGTGGACGTCTCCGCCCAGGTCGTCCTGACGACGGCGGCGCGCCTGCTCGATGGGGCAGACGTGTCCCTGCTGCTGTTCGCGCGCGACGGCCTCATCCGGTACGAGGGCAACCAGCACGGCTCGCCGACCCGACGCCGGATGCCCGTGTCGACCATGCAGGAACCGTGGATCCCCGAGGTCCTGTCCGGTGGCGTGGTGCTCGGCAGTGACGGGGGCGCCCCGTACTGCGGCATGCGGGTGGGCCCGGCCGAACGCCCGCTGGCGCTGGTGTACGCCGTCCGCCCGCACGGGAGCGGCAGTTTCACCCGGCGGGACGCGGCGCTGGCGCGGGTCCTGGTCAACCAGGCCGAGACCTGGCTGTCGGTCGCCGACCTGGCCGCCTCGCGCGACGCTGCCCTCGGCCGGGCCGAGGCCGCGGGCGAGACCGCCCGCGCGCTGGGCGATCTCGGCGCGAACACCGCGCCCGCGCTTGCCGCGCTGCGCGAGAGCGCAAGCCGGCTCGCGCGGCTCGCGACGGGGGAGGGCTCCGCCGAGTCCGTCGAGGGCATCGTCGAGGAGCTGCGGTCGGTCGAGCAGGCCGTCGCCTCGCTTCTCGGCGCCATCTCGCTCGCCGCGGACACCGACCTCGGCACCGACCTCGATCACGAGCCGGTGGAGCCGGTTGCCGTGCCCGCCGCCGCCGACGACTGGACGTCGACCGGCGTCCTGCCATGAGCCGTCCGCGCCTGGCGCTCCCGCTGTGGGCGTGGGCCGCCGGCATGGCGCTGTTCACCGGCCTGGTGGTCACCGGCGGGTTCACGGCGGGCCTCGCCCTGGCCGGTCGGCTCACCGGCGAGGCGGTCGGCTGGTGCTTCGGGCTGGGGTCTGCGGCCATCGTCATCGTGACCGCGATCGCCGGCGTCGGCGCGCACCGCACCGGGGCAGGTCTGCGCTCGCTGCGCGACGCGGCGCTCGAACAGCTGCGCGACCCGGCCCGGGTCCCGCGCGACCAGCCCGACACGAGCGTGCGTGCCACGGCCGAGCTCGCCGACCTGTCCGCGGCCCTGCAGGCGCTGGCGATCCGCATGCGTATGGCCGACGAGCTGGCCGTCCGCCAGCGGACGTCGGCCGAGCAGTCGAGTGCGGGGATGTTCGAGCTGCTGTCCGGACTGACCGTGGCCGAGGAGACCGCGCGCGGTCAGCTCTCGGCCGAGCTGCACGACACGGTGGCCCAGTCTCTCGGGCTCGCGCGCGCGAGCCTGGACGCGGGCAATGCGGTCGCAGCCCGCGACCTGCTCGACGAGGCGGAGGACCAGGTGCGCGCCATCATGGCCCGCACCCGCCCGCCCGCCCTGCGGGACGCCGACCTCGGGGTGGCGGTGGGCGCGCTGCGCGATGACCTCGAACGGCGCTACGGCCTGCGGGTGCGGGTGCTGTGGCCGAGCGCCCCGACGCCGATGCCGCTGACGGCGGCGATCATCGTGTATCGCTTCTTCCAGGAGGGCCTGCTCAACGTCGTCAAGCACGCCGACGTCGACGACGCCACCGTGCGGCTGGTCGTGGACGGCGAGGAGATCGTCGCGACCGTCGACGACCACGGCCCCGGCTTCGAGCCCGCCGAGGTGAGGTCGGACAAGGGTCGCCACGTGGGGCTCGGGCTGCTGCGGGAGCGCGTCCGTCTGGCCGGTGGCTCGGTGGACGTCCGTTCCGCGCCCGGCGCCGGGACGACCTTGACGATGCGGATGCCGCTCACCGCCCGCATCGCCCGCTTCGCCGGCCGGCCGGGCGGCCCGGCCGAGTCGCTGCCGCAGCCCGCCCCGCCCGTACGAGCCATGCGCTGACGGGCGAGAGGCGCCGGCGTCAGGACGACGGCAGCCCGATCACGCCGGGGACGTCCGGTGGCAGGCCGCACATGTCGGCCAGCGTCGCGACCAGCGCCGTGAGATGCGGCTGGAGATCCAGTCCCGGCTCGGCCGGCTCGACGCGTCCGCCCCGGATCGCGCGGACGGACGTCTCGCGCGCCAGGGGCGTCCACGAGCAGCGCAGCTCCACCTCGTGCTGGGGGGCGACGTGGGCGAGGGTTCCGTACCGGTAGGAGGCCGTGGTCGTGACGGTGCCCCCGAGCGCAGCGTGCACCGCGGCCCGGTCGCTCAGCGAGTCGGTCAGCCACGTCCACACCACATCCGACAGCAACGGGTCCGCGGCCATGGCCGGCTCGACCTCGACGCGGGCGAACGCGACCAGCCGGTCACAGCCGGACCACGCGGGCTGCCCGTCCGGGTCGTGCAGGTAGACCAGGCGTCCGGTCGCCTGCTCTCCCAGATCGACGGTGCACGCGTAGGTGTACGGGGCGAGCCTGGCCGGCGCCGGTGCCTCCCGCACGACCGCGTCGGTGCGGACCGTCGCCTCGCGGAGGGTGGCCACCGCCCGCGTGAACGCGGGCGGGTCCTTGCGCGCGCCGTCCGCGGGCGTGTCCGTACCGCCTCCGGGCGGCCGCAGCAGCGACGACATGCATGGCACGGTACGGGGCGATCACCACGAAAGCCGGGCGCGACGCGCCCCCTAGGTTGGCCAGGTGTCCGCCGTCTGCGCCCTGCTGGCCAGCCTCGTCTGGGGGACGTCGGACTTCGTCGGCGGCATCCTGGCGCGGCGTCTCGCGGTGACCGCGCTGGTTCTGTGCAGTCAGGCCCTCGGTCTGGTCGCGCTGGTCGTCATCCTGTCCGGCGCCGACCTGTGGGCCGGTGACGCGCGCAGCATCATCTGGGGCGCGGTCGCGGGCGTGGTCGGGATCGCTGCGCTCGCCGCCTTCTACCGCGGGCTGGCCGTCGGGCCCATGGGGATCGTGTCGCCGGTTGCCTCGGTCGGCGTGCTCGTCCCGTTCGCCGGCGGACTGGTCGTCGGGGAACGACCCCAGGCCGTCCAGCTGGTAGGGGCCGCGTTCGCGATCGTGGGGGTCATGGTCGCCGCCCGTCCCGAGGAGCCGGATGCGGTCGGCCGCGGACACCTGCGGCCGGTGCTGCTCGGCCTTGCGTCGGCGGCCGGCTTCGGGGTGGTCCTCCTCGCGGTGCAGCGCGGGAGCGAGGGCAGCGTCGCCATGACCCTCGTGTCGATGCGCGCGGCCGGGGTCGCGCTGCTCGGCGCCGTCACCCTGGCCCGGCTGCCGACCGGGCGGCGGGTCGTCGGCTGGCCACGTGTCGCCGATGTGCCGGGCGTCGTCGTCGTGGGCACCTTCGACCTCGCGGCCAACGCCCTGTTCGCGCTGGCCGGCCGCGGGCACCTGCTGTCGGTGGCGGCGGTGCTGTCCTCGCTGTACCCGGCCGTGACGGCGCTGCTCGCCTGGGGCCTGCTGAAGGAACGTCTCGGCCGCGTCCAGGCGGCCGGCGTGGCGGGCGCCGTCGCGGGCGTGCTGATGCTCGCCGCGGGCTGAGCCCCGTGGCCGTCGTACGCGATGATGCACGGCGTGAGCGCCTTCCTTGCCGCCTGCAGACGCCGGCCGGTGGACCGGACGCCGGTGTGGTTCATGCGGCAGGCGGGCCGCGCGCTGCCGGAGTACCGCGCGCTGCGGGCCGACGTGGGGATGCTCGAGGCGTGCCGGACCCCGGATCTCGTCGCCGAGATCACCCTCCAGCCGGTACGCCGGTACGACGTCGACGCCGCGATCCTGTTCTCCGACATCGTGGTGCCGTTGCACGCCGCCGGCGTCGACCTCGACATCGTGCCGGGTACGGGTCCGGTCGTCGCCCACCCGATCCGGTCCGAGTCCGATGTCGCGGCGTTGCCGCGCCTCGACGCCTCCGTCGTCGAGGACATCGCCGACGCCTGCCGGATGCTGGTCCGGGACCTGGGTGACGTGCCCCTGATCGGTTTCGCCGGCGCGCCGTTCACCCTCGCCTCGTACCTCGTGGAGGGTGGCCCGTCGCGGGACCTGACGCGGACCAAGGCGCTCATGTACGGCGAGCCCCTCGTCTGGGCGGCACTCATGGAGGGGCTCGCGGAGGTGGCCGCGACGTTCCTGCGCGTCCAGGTGGACGCGGGCGCGGCAGCCGTCCAGCTGTTCGACTCCTGGGTCGGCGCGCTGCCACTGGCCGCCTATCTCGAGTACGTGCAGCCGTGGTCCGCCCAGGTGCTCGCGATGGTGCCCGACGTGCCGCGCATCCACTTCGGGGTCGGAACCGGGGAGCTGCTCGGTGCGATCGGGGAGGCCGGCGCCGACGTGGTCGGTGTGGACTGGCGGGTCCCGCTCGACGAGGCCAGCAGGCGCATCGGGCCATCGCGGGCGGTGCAGGGAAACCTGGACCCGGCGCTGCTGTTCGCGCCGTGGGCGGTGGTCGAGAGCGCTGTGCAGGACGTCCTCGCCGCCGGGCGGGCCGCCCCGGGCCACATCTTCAACCTCGGCCACGGCGTCCTGCCGGACACCGACCCGGCCGTTCTCGAGGAGGTCGTCCGGGTGGTACATCACGCGAAACCCGCTGCCGCGCAAGCGGTGTCGTCGTGACCGTCGTCGTCGTCGGGGGCGGCATCAGCGGGCTCGCCGCGGCCTACGACGTGCGCGCCGCCGGCGCCGAGGTCATCGTGCTGGAGAAGTCCCCGCGGATCGGCGGCGCGCTCCGTACCACCCTGATCGAGGGGATGCGGGTCGAGGAGGGCGCCGACGCGTTCCTCGTACGGGTGCCCTGGGCCATGTGGCTTGCCGAGAAGTGCGGTCTGGATCTCGTCCATCCCGCGACGGGCTCCGCGCTGCTGTACGCAGGTGGCCGCTGTCGGCCGCTGCCGGCCGGGACGGTGCTGGGGATCCCGTCGTCACTGCGCTCGGTCCGCGAGGTCCTCACGCCGCTCGGCCTCGCCCGGGCGGCGCTCGACCGGGTGCTGCCCGCATCCCGCCTGGGCGAGGACCCGTCGGTGGGCGCCCTGGTGAGGGCGCGCCTCGGCGGGCAGGTCGTGGACCGACTGGTCGACCCGCTCCTCGGCGGCGTGTACGCCGGCTCGGCCGACGGCCTGTCGGTTGCGATGACGGTGCCGGCGCTGGCGCGCCGGCACCGTTCGCTGCTCGCGACCGCCGCGGCCCGGAGCCCCGAGCCGTCGGACGCCCCGGTGTTCGCGTCGCCGGCGGGCGGC
This sequence comes from Mycobacteriales bacterium, assembly GCA_036379355.1. Classification (GTDB taxonomy): domain Bacteria; phylum Actinomycetota; class Actinomycetes; order Mycobacteriales; family CAJCIY01; genus CAJCIY01. The sequence continues at coordinate 28,644 of DASVGV010000010.1, forward strand.
ATGGAGGCGTTGCCGTACGCCGTCGCGGCCGGCCTCGACGTCCGGACCGACACCACGGTCACCGGGTTGGAGCGGGCCGGGACCGGCTGGTCGGTCCTCGTCGGGCCGGCCGGGCGGCAGGAGCGGATCGCCGCCGACGCCGTGGTGCTCGCCGTCCCGGCGCCGGCTGCGGCGCGGCTGCTGTCCGGACTCGTGCCCGATGCGGACCTTCCGTCGACGGCGTACGCGTCCGTCGCGATCGTGACGCTCGTGTACGCGCCCGGCACGGACACACCCGACCGGTCGGGAGTGCTGGTCGCCCCGAGCGCCGGCACCGTCGCCAAGGCGCTGACGTTCGTGGGGCGCAAGTGGGCCCATCCCGCCGACGCCCCGGTCGTCGTCCGGGCCAGCGTCGGCCGCTTCGGCGCGGAGGCCGACCTCCAGCGCACGGATGACGAGCTGGCCGCGGCGGTCGCGCGCGACGTCGCCACCGTGGCGGGGATCCGGGCCGCACCCACCGCGAACCGCGTCAGCCGCTGGGGCGGCGCCCTGCCGCAGTACGCCCCGGGCCACCTCGGACGGGTCGCCGCGGTCCGCGCCTCGCTGCCCGCCGGTGTCGCCCTGGCCGGGGCCGCCTACGACGGCGTCGGCGTTCCTGCCTGCGTCCGGTCCGGACAGACCGCCGCGAGCGAACTCCTCGCGCTGCTGGGATGATGAGGTCATGGTCGATGGCAAGCAGGCGCGAGAGCTGAACGAGCAGATCCGCTACACCATGTGGTCGGTCTTCCGGCTGGCCCGCCCCCTCGGTGACGAGGGCCGCGACGGGCTGGCTGCGGAGGTGACCGAGCTGTTCGAACAGCTCGAGGCCAAGGACGTCCAGATCCGCGGCACCTACGACGTCAGCGGCCACCGCGCCGACGCCGACCTCATGGTCTGGTCGGTCGCGCCGACCAGCGACGACCTGCAGGAGACCTACCAGCGGCTGCGGCGCACCGGGCTCGGCCGTCACCTCGATCCGGTCTGGTCGGTGATGGCCGTGCACCGCCCGGCCGAGTTCAACAAGAGCCACATTCCGGCGTTCCTCGCCGAGGAGCCGCGCAAGTACGTCTGCGTCTACCCGTTCGTCCGGTCCTACGAGTGGTATCTGCTGCCGGACGCGGAGCGGCGCGCGATGCTCGCCGAGCACGGCCAGATGGCGCGGGAGTACCCGGACGTCCGCGCGAACACGGTCCCGGCGTTCGCCCTCGGCGACTACGAGTGGGTGCTGGCGTTCGAGGCGAACGAGATGCACCGGCTGGTGGACCTGATGCGCTACCTGCGGGGGTCGGTCACCCGGCGCCACGTCCGCGTCGAGATCCCCTTCTACAGTGGCGCCCGCAGGTCCGTCGGCGAGCTCGTCGCGTCCCTGCCGTGAGGCTGGCGGGCGCTCGGGTCCTGCTGACCGGCGCCGACGGCGGTATCGGCCAGGAGCTGAGCAGCCTGCTGGCGGCACGCGGAGCCGACCTGGTGCTGACCAGCCTGCATCCCGATCGCCTTGCGGCCCAGGCCCAGGCGCTGTCCTGCGACCACGTGCCGTGGGCGCTCGACTCGGCGGTGGACGCGTATGCACTGGGGGAGAAGGTCGGACCCGTCGACGCGGTCGTCCACGGTGCGGGCCTCGGCTATCGCGGGGCGGTCGCCGACATGGCGGTCGACCGCATCGCCGAGTTGATCACGCTCGACCTCACGGTTCCGATCGCGCTGACCCGCGCGCTCCTGCCGGCCATGCTCGACCGCGGCGCGGGTCATGTGTGCTTCGTCGGGTCGATCGCCGGGCAGGTCGCGGTCGCCGAGGAGGCGGCGTACGCCGCGGCCAAGGGCGGCCTCGCCGTCTTCGCGGACTCCCTGCGGCTCGAGGTGGCGCGCCGCGGCGTGGAGGTCAGCCTGGTCGCGCCGGCGGCCGTCGACACCGAGTTCTTCACCCACCGCGGCGTCCCGTACCACCGCCGGCGACCCGCGCCGATGGACCCGCGGCGCGTCGCCCGCGCCATCCTCGCCGCGATGGAGCGGGCCACCCCCGTCACCGTTGTTCCGCGCTGGATGGCGCTGGCGGTCGCCGTCCGCAGTGCCGCCCCGCGCACCTACGACCGGCTGGTGCGCCGCTTCGACGGCTGAGGTCGCGCGGTCAGTCGCCCTGCAGGTCCAGCGACAGCGAGTTCATGCAGTAGCGCAGTCCCGTGGTCTCGCGCGGGCCGTCTTCGAAGACGTGCCCGAGGTGCGAACCGCAGCGGCCGCACAGCGCCTCCGTACGGAGCATGCCGTGCGACAGGTCCCGCCGTTCCACCACCGACGACGTCGACACCGGCTCGTAGAACGACGGCCAGCCGGACCCCGAGTGGTACTTGGTCTCGCTGCGAAACAGCGGGTTGCCGCAGGCGGCACAGTGATAGACGCCCGGGTCCTCGGTGTCGGTGTACGCACCTGCGAAGGCGGGTTCGGTGCCTGCCTGGCGGAGCACGGCGTACTGCTCGGGCGAGAGCTGCCGGCGCCACTCCTCGTCGCTCTTGGTGACCTCGTACGTCTGCTCCCCGGTGCTCATCAGACCTCCCACACGTCGGCGGACCGCTCTCGTCACACGGTAGAGCCGCGTACGTCGCTCGCGCATTCCGGGGGGAACGTGCCGGCCGCCCCTATCGTTGGGGTGAGCACGTTCCCGCGAGCAGAGGGTGGAGACATGGGTCGCTTCCAGGTGGGCTGGCAGCTGGGGCTGCGCAGCTGGCGCCTCCTTCGGGCCGACAAGGAGCTCGTCGCGCTGCCCATCGCCTCCGGCCTGGCCACCTTGATCATGCTTGGGGTGCTCGGGCTGCCAGGGCTGCTGCTCCAGCGCGACGCAGGCCACGCGACCACCGGCTCGGTGGTTCTCTACGCCGTCGCGCTGCTGGCGATCGCGTTCGTCGGCACGTTCTTCAGCGCGGCTCTCGTGGCCGGGGCACTCCAGCGCCTCGACGGCGGGGACCCCACGATCACGTCGGCGCTGCGCGCGGCCTGGCAGCGCAAGGCGCAGATCGCGCAATGGGCACTCGTGTCCACGGTGGTCGGGCTCGTGATCAACCTCATCGAGTCGCGGGGTGGCGTGCTCGGACGCGTGGGTGGCTGGTTCCTCGACGTTGCCTGGGCGGTCGCGACGGCGTTCGCCCTGCCGGTGATCATCGTGGAGGGGACGGGACCGTTCGACTCCCTCAAGCGGTCATCGTCGATCATCAAGGCCCGCTGGGGGGACGCGGTGGGCACCTATGCCGGTGCCAGCATCCTGTTTCTGCCGGCCTACCTCGTCGCCCTCGTCGTCGGCTTCGTCCTGATCGCGGTTTCGCCCGCACTGGGGATCGCAGTGCTCGTCTCCGCCTTCCTGCTGCTGTCGGTCCTCGCCGCCTGCGTGTCGGCGATCGCCCGCGCGGCGCTGTACCAGTACGCCACGACAGGCCAGTCGCCGCTGATCGATCCGGCGCTCGCGAGCGCGGCGTTCCAGCCGCGCGGGCGGGGGATGGGCGGCGTCGGCATGGGCGGTGTCGGTGGTTTCAGCGGGCGGGGCTTCTAGCCCACGCCGGTGGCCACCCCGTACGAGCTGATCGAGGTCGAGACCCCGGCCGGCCCGCGCGAGATCAAGGTCACGAACCCCGAGAAGGTCTACTTCCGGGGGATGCCGGCCGGTGAGGGCCGCAAGATCGACCTGGTCACCTACTACCTGGCCGTCGACGAGGGCGTCGTGCGCGGGCTCCGGGAGCGGCCCACGGTGCTCAAGCGACACCCGGGCGGGGCGGACAGCCCGCCGATCTACCAGAAGCGGGCGCCTGAGCACCGGCCCGACTGGGTGCAGACCGCCGTGGTCCGGTTCCCCTCGGGTCGCCAGGCTGCCGAGCTGTGCGTGGTGGATGTGGCGCACGTGGCGTGGGCGGCCACGCAGGGCACGCTCGACTTCCACCCGTGGCCGTCCCGGCGCTGCGATACCGAGCATCCCGACGAGCTGCGGATCGACCTCGACCCGCAGCCCGGCACCGGGTACGCCGAGGTCGTCGAGACCGTGCTCGAGCTTCAGCCGCTGCTGGACGAGGTCGGTCTCGTGGGCTGGCCGAAGACCAGCGGCAGCAAGGGCATGCACGTCTACGTACGCCTGGAGGCCGGGCGGTACACGTTCACCGACTGCCGCCGGGCCGTCCTGACCCTGGGCCGCGAGCTGGAGCGCCGCCGTCCCGACCTGGTCACCACCGCGTGGTGGCGCGAGGAGCGCGGCGAGCGGGTCTTCGTCGACTTCAACCGGATGGCCCGCGACCAGACGATCGCCTCGGCGTACAGCGTGCGGGCGCGGGTCGAGGCCACGGTGTCCGCGCCGCTGCGCTGGAGCGAGGTGCCGGACGCCCTGATCGGCGACTTCGACATCACGACGATGCGGGCGCGGTACGCCGACCTCGGGGACGTGCACGCCGGGATCGACGACGCTCCCTGCGTGCTCGACGGCGTCCTCGAGATGGCCGAGCGGGATGTGCGGGACCGCGGCCTCGGCGACGCGCCCTATCCCCCCAACCATCCGAAGATGCCGGGCGAGCCGACACGGGTGCAGCCCAGCCGCGCCCGTGCGACCGACGACCGGCCGCGCTGACTACGCCGCCGGCGAGCGGACCTCCTCCAGCGGCACCCCCAGCAGCACCTGCTCCTGGGTGGCGACAAGCTCCACCATCGCGGGGGCGCTGTCGTCGACCAGGTCGCGCACGGTACGGCGCACCGGATGGACCAGCTGGACGGTGACGACGCGAGCCTGCCGTCCGTACCAGGTCAGCGCAGCCGTGACCTGCCGGCGCCAGCGGGCGGCAGCGGTCATGGCGGGACTCCAGGCGGACAGGTACACGGACACTCGTACAACACGGACAGTATGCCCCAAGTGACGCAGAGTTACCTAGCGGCGGACCCCGCGATGAGCCGAGGACGGGCCTGGAGGGTCGGGGCCATGGTGTAACCGGCGCCCCGACGGCGCTTCGTGCTCGATCGGGCCTGAGGCACCGGCCGCGCCGTACCCGTGTGACGTCGGTCGCGGCGTCCGCCTACCCTCTGGCACATGCCGCCGCCTCCCAGCAGCCCCCGCGATCGGATGCTGCTCGCGCTGCGCATGAAGTACCCGCCGAACCTGTCCAGCGCCGAGCGCGCGCAACTGTCCGAGCGGATGCGGCGCGTCGGTCCCTCGCTGGTGTTCGGCTACTGGGTGCTGCTCATCGGCGGGATGATCGATCTCGTGGCGGCGGCCGCCACCAAGAAGCCCGGCTACTTCGTGCTCGGGGTCCTGCTCGTGGCGGCGGCGTACGCGATGTTCCGGCACTACCGCGCGTTGCGCGACGCCGTCGGCCCCAGGCGCCGCTGACCCGGGTCGACCGGGACCGGACGCCGTCCCGCCAATTCCCGAACGCCGCTCGGTCGCGGGGTGCACTATGTCTCCCCGTCGGGGCCTACGGAGGAGGTACGTCGTGGACGTGAAGATCGAGGTGGACCCGGCGGAGGTGGGGCTCGACGCGGGCCGCCTGCAGCGGCTGGACCGCCACCTGGGTGCCTACGTCGACGACGGCCGCCTGCCGGGCTGGTCGCTGCTCGTCTCGCGTCGGGGCCAGATCGCGCACCTGTCCACGTACGGCCGGCGCGACATCGAGAACGACCTGCCGCTCGACACGGAAACGATCTTCCGCATCTACTCGATGACCAAGCCGGTCACGTCTGTCGCGATCATGATGCTGGTCGAGGAGGGCCTGCTCGACCTCAAGACCCCGGTCGCGTCGTTGATCCCGTCGTTCGGCAACCTGCGCGTCTACCAGGGTGGCCCGGCCACCAAGTACGTCACCCTCCCGGCGTCGCAGCCGATGCGGCTGTGGCACCTGCTGACCCACACCAGCGGCCTCACGTACGGCTTCCACCACATGCACGTCACGGACGAGATCTACCGGGACAACGGTTTCGAGTGGGGCCAGCCCGCAGAGCTGGACCTTGCCGGATGTGTCGACGCGTACGCCGCGATGCCGCTGGCCTTCGAGCCCGGCGCGGAGTGGCTCTACTCGGTGGCGACCGATGTGCTCGGGCGGGTCGTCGAGGTCGTCTCCGGGCAGACGCTGCCCGAGTTCTTCGCCGCGCGCATCTTCGACCCGCTGGGTATGACCGACACGGCGTTTCGTGTGTCCCCGGCCGACGCGGACCGGCTGGCCGCGCTCTACGTGCAGAACCCCGAGGACGGCCGGGCACTTCGCTACGACGTCTTCGGCAAGGCGGCCCTTCGGCCGGTGACCTCCCCGTCCGGCGGCGGCGGCCTGGTGTCGACGATCGGTGACTACCACCGGTTCACCCAGATGCTCCGGGGGCGCGGCGAGCTCGACGGGACCCGGCTGTTGGGCTCGCGCACCCTCGACGCGATGCGAGCCAACCACCTGCCGGGGGGAGCGGACCTGACCCAGTTCGGCCGTCCGCTGCACGCGGAGACCGACTTCGACGGCGTGGGGTTCGGCCTGGGGTTCTCGACCGTCCTCGAGACGGTGCCCACGAAGGTCCTCACCTCCGCCGGCCAGTACGGCTGGGGCGGGGCGGCGTCGACGGCGTTCTGGGTCGACCCGGTCGAGGACATGACGATGATCTTCATGACCCAGCTGCTGCCGTCCTCGACGTACCCGCTGCGGCAGGCGTTCGACACCCTCGTCCACGCGGCCTTGGTCGACTGAGGCGTTGTCAGGGCCGCCCGGACAGCACCTCCGCCAGGTCGTACGAGACCGGCTCCTCCAGCTGCGCGTAGGTGCACGACGCCGGGTCGCGGTCGGGCCGGAAGTGCCGAAGCTGGGCGGTGTGCCTGAACCGGGTGCCCTCCATGTGCTCGTAGGCGACCTCGGCAACGAGAACGGGGTCGAGCGGCACGAACGACAGGTCCTTGCCCTGTTGCCACCGGCTCTGGGCACCGCCGGGGACGCGATCGCCGTCGTGTCCGGCCCACTCGGTCCACGGGTGCGCTGACCCGGGCGCGGTGACCAGCGGCTGCAGCTCCCGCTCGAGCTCGAGGCGTCGGTCCATCGGCAGAGCGCCCACGACGCCGACGTGCTGCAGGAAGCCGGCGTCGTCATAGATGCCGAGCAGCAGCGAGCCGACACCGCGGCCCGACTTGTGCATCCGGTAGCCGGCCACGACGACGTCCGCCGTACGGCTGTGCTTGATCTTCTTCATCAGCCGCTTGTCCGGGACGTAGAGCACGTCCGCGGGCTTGGCGACCACCCCGTCGAGGCCGGCGCCCTCGAACTGGGCGAACCAGCGTTCGGCCTCGTTCCGATCCACGGTCTGCGGGGTCAGGTGTACGTCCGCTCGGGGCCGGAAGGACTCCGCGAGGACCTCGCGCCGCTCGGCGAAGGGCACGTCGAGCAGCGACCGGTCGCCGACCGCCAGCAGGTCGAACGCGACGAAGTGGCATGGCGTCTCGACCGACAGCCGCCGGACGCGGGACTCTGCCGGGTGCACCCGCTGCAGGAGGGCCTCGAAGTCCAGGCGCGACCCGACGGGCAGGATCGTCTCGCCGTCGACGACGCAGCGATCGGGCAGCGCGGCCCGCAGCGCCTCGACGACCTCCGGGAAGTAGCGGGTGAGTGGCTTGGTGCTGCGACTGCCGAGCTCGACCTCGTCGCCGTCCCGGAAGACGATCGTGCGAAACCCGTCCCACTTGGGCTCGTAGCGCATGCCGTCGGGGATCGTGGGCACCGACTGCGCGAGCATCGGCTTGATCGGCGGCATGACCGGCAGGTCCATCCCTGCATCTTGCCCGGGCCGATGGGAGGGCGCCGCTAACCTGGCGCGCGGACGCGGACGCGTCCCACGACGGAGGTGCTGCGATGGCGGCCATCGACCCGGACGCGGTGCTCTCGGCGCTGACGCTGGAGCAGAAGGCGTCCCTGACGTCCGGCAGCGACTTCTGGCACACGGAGCCGGTTCCCGCGGGCGGGGTGCCCGCGATCATGGTCGCCGACGGGCCGCACGGCCTGCGCAAGCAGATCGACTCGCACGACTCGATCGGCCGCAGGGGCAGCGTCCCGGCGACCTGCTTCCCGCCCGCGGTTGCCCTCGGGTCGACGTGGGACACCGCGCTCGTGGAGCGCGTGGGCGCGGCGATCGCGGTCGAGGCGCTCGCCAACGAGGTGTCCGTCGTCCTCGGCCCCGGAGTCAACATCAAGCGCTCGCCCTTGTGCGGGCGGAACTTCGAGTACTTCTCCGAGGACCCGTTCCTGTCCGGGCGCATCGGCGCGGCGTGGGTACGTGGCCTGCAGGGCCGCGGGGTCGGCGCGTCGCTGAAGCACTTCGCGGTGAACAACCAGGAGACCGACCGCATGCGCGTCAGCGCCGACGTCGACGAGCGCACCCTCCGGGAGATCTACCTGCCCGCGTTCGAGCACATCGTCACGACGGCCCGTCCGTGGACCGTGATGTCGTCGTACAACCGGCTGAACGGGACGTACACCAGTGAGCACCGGCAGCTGCTCACCGAGATCCTGCGCGAGGAGTGGGGCTTCGACGGCCTCGTCGTCTCGGACTGGGGGGCCGTCGACGACCGGGTGCGATCGCTGGCAGCGGGCCTGGACCTCGAGATGCCGCCCTCGCGGACCGACGGCGAGATCGCGGACGCGGTCCGGACCGGCGGGCTCGACGAGAAGGCCCTGGACCAGGCGGCACGCCGGGTCCTGCGGCTGGTCGCCGACGCGCAGAACTCGCTCACCGCCCCCGCGCCGTTCGATGTCGACGCCCACCACGACCTCGCCGCCGAGGCGGCCGCCGCCGGTGCCGTGCTGCTCGAGAACGACGGCATCCTGCCGTTGGCCGCCCCGGGGTCCCAGCGGCTCGCGGTCGTCGGCGAGCTGGCCCGCCGGCCGCGGTACCAGGGCGCGGGCAGCTCCAAGATCGTCCCGACGAGGCTGGACAACGCGCTCGACAGCGTGACGGCGCTCGCCGGCGCTGATCGGGTCGGCTTCGCGGCCGGCTACCGGCTCGACGGCGTCGCCGACGCCGACCTCGTCGCCGAGGCCGTCGCGGCGGCGGCGGGCGCCGACGTCGTGGTGGTGTTCCTGGGGCTGCCGGCTTCGGCCGAGTCGGAGGGCTTCGACCGCGTCGACATCGACCTGCCGGCGGTGCAGCTCGGCCTGCTGCGCGCGGTGGCCCAGGCCAACCCGGACGTGGTCGTGGTGCTCGCCAACGGGGGGGTCGTGTCGGTCGCCGAGTGGCGCGGAGCGGCCCGCGCCGTCCTCGAGGGCTGGCTGCTGGGGCAGGCCGGCGGCCGCGCGACCGCCGACCTGCTGTTCGGCCGCGCCAACCCGTCCGGCCGGCTCACCGAGACCATCCCGCTGCGGCTCGCGGACACCCCGGCCCACCTCTACTTCCCCGGGGGGGACCGGCACGTCCGCTACGGCGAGGGCATCTACGTCGGGTACCGGCACTTCGACGCGCTGCGGCGGCCGGTCGCCTATCCGTTCGGGTACGGCCTGTCGTACACCAGCTTTGCGCTCTCCGACCTCGTCGTGACGGCGACCGGCCCGACCACGGCTGACGTCACGGTGTCGGTCACCAACAGCGGAGACGTGGCCGGCGACGAGGTCGTACCGGTCTATGTCCATCTCGCGCACGCGAGCGTGGACCGGCCCGAGCAGGAGCTCAAGGGCTTCGCCAAGGTGCGCCTCGAGCCGGGTGAGCGCCGTACGGTCACGATCGCCCTGGACGAGACCGCCTTCCGGTACTGGGCTCCGGGTCAGCGCCGGTGGGTCGTGGACGCGGGACCGGTCGAGGTGCGGATCCTGCGCCCGGACCGGACGGTCGCGCTCCGCGCGGTCGTCGACATCGCCGGGGACGGCGTCCTGCCGGCGCTCGACGAGCGGTCCACGGTGGACGAATGGATCGCCCATCCGGTGGGTGGCCCACTGCTGCGCGCGGCCATGGCCGAGGCCGGCGGGATGACCCTCGAGTCGGTCGGACCGGCCATGCGCCGGATCGTCGGCGAGATGCCGATCGGCAAGGTGGTCGGCCTCGGCGTGAGCATCTCCGCGGCGCAGCTCGACCGGATGGTGGCGGACGCCGCCTCGTGAGCCCGGTCCCGGCCGGCGCGCCGTGCCCGCCAGGTCAGGATTTGCTGGCAACCGGTCGGCGCGCCGCCCGACGCCAGGACGGGATGACGGTCGAATCGTTACAGTCGCCGCACGTCCCGGGCCTCCGCGCAGCACGGCGCTCCTGGGATGTACCGCCGAACCCGGCCTGGCCGGGACCGGGGACCCAGGTCTCCATGGGGTGAATCGGCCGCGCCGGCGGCCGTAGGGCGACTTCCCGCCCGAACCCGTCAGCTCACCCGGCAGGCGGTCGACGGAAGAGGACGCTCGTGCCGACTGAGCCCACAGTCGCCCCGGCAGGATCGCGGCGTCGCCGCCTGCTCGTCGTCGTGGTTGCCGCTCTGGCCGCCGTGCCGGCCAGCCTGCTGCTCACCGGATCGAGCCAGGCCGCGCCGACCCTGACCATCGCCGAGGCCCAGGCACAGATCAGCGCTCTCCAGGTGAAGGAGGACGCAGCCGTCGAGGCGTACGACGCGGGTCAGATCGCGGCCACCCAGGCGGCGCAGCGCTCGCAGAAGGCCACGGCGAACGTCCGCGCGCAGACCGCGCGCCTCAACGCCATGTACGCGGGGATCCGGTCGTTCGCCGTCGCCACCTACACCGGCGGGAACGTCGACTCGATCGACACCATCCTGGCCGGCGCCAACCCGTCCACCGCCATCCGCAAGGCGGGCATGCTCGACGAGATCGCCCGCGCCCACCAGTCGCAGCTGTTGGCCATCCATGCCCAGCAGGTCAGCCTCACCGCGGCGCAGACCACGGCCAAGAGCCAGGCCGCGGTCGCCGCACAGAAGGTCACCGAGCTGGCCGCCGCCAAGGACCAGATCCAGAAGCTGATCGGACAGCAGCAGGCCGTGCTCGCGCACCTCCAGGCGCAGCAGCGCGCCGCCCTGCTGGCCCAGCAACGGGCGGAGCAGGCCGCGGCGGCCGCGGCGGCCAAGGCCGCCGCGGAACGGCTGGCATCGGAGCGGGCGGCACGGGCCCGAACCGTCGAGCCCGTCGCGATGACCGCGTCCGCCAGCGCCTCGTCGTCCGCCAGTGGACCCTCGTCCGGCGGGGGTGGGTCGCCCACGCCCGTTCATGCCAGCGGCAACGCCGGCCAGATCGCCTTGCAGTGGGCCGAGACGCAGATGGGCAAGCCGTACGTCTACGGCGGTGCGGGGCCGAACGCCTACGACTGCTCCGGCCTGACGATGCGCGCGTTCCAGCAGGCGGGCATCTCGCTGCCGCACAGCGCCGCCGGCCAGTACGGCTACGGCACGCACGTGTCGGCGAGCCAGCTCCAGCCAGGTGATCTCGTGTTCTATCGCGAGGACGGCACGATCGGTCACGTCGGGATCTATGTCGGCAACGGCCAGATGATCGACGCCAACCACACCGGAGGATGGGTCGGTATCCGCGGGCTGTACTCCGGTCTCATCGGCGGCACGCGCCTGTAGATCGTCCGCGCGTCAGCCGACGGGCGTCACGTCGTCGTCGCGCGCTGCTGCGGCCGCGTGGCTGCGGCGTCGCCGCCGCAGCAGCAACCAGACCACTGCGACCACGAGCACGCCGACAAGGGCGTATCCGGCGCGGGCGAACGTGTCGTAGATCGCGGTGATGTGCGATCCCGCGGTGTAACCGACTGCCGTCCAACAGGCGACCCAGATCGCCGCGCCGAGCGACTGGGAGGCGGCGAACGTACGCCAGCGCATCCCACTGGTCCCGGCGATGATCCCGTTGAGCTGGCGCAGGCCTTCGATGAAGCGGGCCACGACGACGATCCAGTGCCCGTGGCGCACGAAGAACCGCTCGGCGGTCGCGAACCGCTCCGGCGTCGCCCCGACGTACTTCCCGTAGCGGCCGACGAGGGCCCGCCCACCGCGGCGCCCGATGGCGAAGCCGACGTTGTCGCCGACGACGGCCGCCGCGAACGCGATCACGGCGACGGCCCAGATGTTCAGCGTGCCGGCACCGGCGTAGATCGAGGCGGCGATGATCACCGTCTCGCCGGGTAGCGGCGGCCCGAAGCTCTCGATCAGCACGACGACCGCGACGGCGAGGTAGCCGTAGTGGTTCAGCAGCGGCGCCAGGGAGTGCAAGAACCCCGGCAGCTGCGCGTCCACGGTTCCCAGGATGGCAGGAGCGGGTCGGTCCGAGGGATCAGCGGTGCGGCGCCTCGTCCTGGTGGCCCGGCCACCAGGCGGCGTGCCCGATGAGGGCGGTGATCGACGGGGTGAGGAACATCGCCATCACGAACGCCGCCACCGCGATGCCGAGCGAGATCGCGAAGCCGAGCGGCGCCAGCGTCGACCCGCCGGCGAAGATGAACGAGACGAACGTGCCGGACAGGATCAGGCCCGCCGACCCGATGGTCGGACCGGCGTGCCGCAACGCGATCGCCGCCGCCTCCCGCGGCGACTTCCCCCGTCTCGCCTCCTCGCGGAGCCGGGACACCATGAGGATGTTGTAGTCGGTGCCGAGTGCGACCACGAACAGGTACATGAACATCGGCAGGATGAAGATCAAGCCGGGCTGACCGCGGGCGTGCTGGAAGACCAACACCGTGGCCCCGAGCGTGGCGCCGAAGCCGAGCCCCACCGAGGCGAGGAGGTACCAGGGCGCGACCAGGCTCCGCAGCAGCAGGCCGAGGATGATCAGGATCAGCCCGGCCGCGACCGGGAACACGACCGAGTAGTCCCGGTCGACGGCCCTGTTGATGTCGACGTAGATCGCGGACACGCCGCCCACGTACGCCCGGGAGCCCGGCGGCGCGTCGTCGTGCGCGACGGTACGCAGGGGGCCGATGGTTCGTAGCGCGGCGTCCGACTCGGGGTCCACCGACAGCAGCACGGTGTACGCGGCGACCCTGCGGTCGGGTGACAGCTGGGCGGCCGAGACCGACCCGACGTTGTGCACGGCGGCCAGGGCAGTGCGGTAGGGGACGAGCTCGGGGCTCGCGAGAGGTGTGGGTGAACGGACGTACACCAGCGTGGGCTCGGTGGTCCCGGCGGGCAGGCCCTTGAGCAGCCGCTGCTGCCAGATGCCCGATTCAGTGTTCGAGCCGCTCGAGGCGGTGAGGTTGAAGGTGCCGTGATAGCCGAACGCGAACACCGCCAAGATGGCCAGCAGGAGGCCGGAGGCGGTGGCGTACACGGCGGGCCGGCGGGCCAGCGACCGCCCGATCGCCGAGTAGCCGGCGCTCGTGGACTCGTGCTGCCAGGCTCGAGACGGCCAGAACACGCGGGTGCCCAGCAGCGACACGACCGCCGGCACCAGCGTGAGTCCGGCGACCAGAGTGATCGCCACGGCGATCGCCAGCGCCGGCCCGAGCGCGGAGAACAGCGCCAGCGACGACAGCGTCAGGGCAAGGAACGAGATGATCACGGCGCCGGCGCTGGCGGAGATCGCCTCGCCGACGCGCTCGACGGACGTGACCATGGCTGCCTTGGGGTTGTCCCCGAGCCGCAGCCGTTCCCGGAACCGGAACATCAGGAACAGGATGTAGTCGGTACCGACCCCGAACAGGACGACGATCAAGAACTCCGACAGCGAGCTGTCCGCCTTGAGATGGAATGCGCGGGTGGCACTGGCGATGACGCCGACCGCGAGCGCGTAGACCACGCCGATGGTGACGATCGGCATGATCGCGATGACCGGGCTGCGGAAGATGATGAGCAGCAGGAGCAGGATCAGCCCGATGGTGACGCCGCCGACGATGGCGCTCGCGCGGTTGCCCGCCTTCGACTGATCGAGGTTGACCGCCGCCTGACCGGTGATGCCGGCCCGTAGGTCGGTGCCGGCAATGGCTGCTTGGAGGGCGGGGCGCAGCGCGGCTACGGCGTCCTGGTCCCGCTTGTCGGTCGAGCTGCGCTGTGGCGGCATCTGCACCCCGGCCGCCTGGATCAGCCGGTTGGGCGACGGGGGCCCGGTGCGGATCGCCGTGACGGCGGGAATGTGTCGCGCCTGCAGGCTGGCGTCGACGGCCTGTACCCGGGTGCTGTCGGCGGTGCTCAGCGGTGCCCCGTCCGACCGCTCGTACACGATCACGGCGGCCGGCGGGGCCGCCTGCGGGAAGGCGCGCTCCTGCAGCTGCTGGGCCTGGACCGACTCGTAGTGGTTGGGCAGGAACTTGGCCTCGTTGTCGGTCGCCGTGAGCTTGGGGGCCAGCGCGGAGACGACCACCGCGGCCACGACCCAGATCCCGATGACCCACCACGCGCGCCGGACGACAACCTGAGCGAGACGTTCGAACACGCGCTCCCCTTCGCTGGCCTGTAGTGGGTCCGACCCGGACCGTGATCGTCGCAGCGTGGTGCCCCGGCGCGCCTGTCGGGGGCACTGACATCCGTCATGACGTGGCACGGCCCGGCATACTCCGCCGAGTGAACAGCGACGCCCGGGTCGAGCGGGCCCGTGTCAACCGCGTCGGGTGGTTCTACTGGGTCATGAAGGTGGCGCTGACGCCGGTCATGACCGCCTACTTCCGGCCCACGATCGAGGGCGCGCGGTACGTTCCGGCGCGCGGCGGCGCGATCCTCGCGAGCAACCACACCTCGTACTTCGACTGGCTGTTCCTGCCGCTCGTGGTCCGGTGGCGTCGGCTGTCGTTCCTCGCCAAGGGCGAGTACTTCACCAGGCCGGGCCTGTCCGGGCTCGGCCAGCGGTTCTTCTTCAGCGCGACCGGGCAGGTGCCCGTCGTCCGCGGCGGCGGGCGGCGCGGGGACGCCGCGCTGAACACGGCGGCCGAGCTGATCGAGGAGGGCCGGCTGCTGGCGATCTTCCCCGAGGGGACGCGGACGCTCGACGGTCGCCTGCAGCCGGGCAAGACGGGGGTCGTACGGATGGCGGGCCGCACCGGCGCCCCCGTGATCCCGTGCGGCATCGTCGGCGCCTTCGAAGTGGCGCCGAAGGGGGCACGGGTCCCACGCCCGCAGAAGGTCACGGTCCGGTTCGGCCCACCCATGTCCTGGAGCGGCCAGCGCTTCGACATCGACGACGGTGTCCTGCTGCGCAAGTACACCGACGACCTGATGGCGGCGATCCAGGACCTGTCGGGCCAGGAGTGGGCCCGACAGGACCCCCAGGAGACGGCACCGCCCACGGACTAGATCAGTCCCTCGCGGCGTGCGATGGCGGCCGCCTGGGTCCGGCCACCCGCGCCGAGCTTGGCCAGGATGTTCGACACATGCACGCTCACCGTCTTGTCGGTGATGTAGAGCCGTGCGCCGATCTGCCGGTTGGTCAGACCTTCCGCGAGCAGCGCCAGCACCTGGTGCTCGCGGGGCGTCAGTTCGTGGGCCCGCGGCGCCGGTGACGTCCGGAACCGCAGTCGCGTCACCAGCGGCGCGGCGCCGAGTCGGCGCGCGACCTGCAGGGCCGCCTCGGTCTCCGCCCGCGCCCCGGAATCGTCCCCGACCGCCGCCAGGGCCTCGGCCAGGCCTGCGCGGCTGCGCGCCTGTTCGTAGACGTGGCCGTACCCGAACGCGGAGACGGCCTCGCGCCACCTTCCCGTCAGCTCCTCCGCCGACGGCGGGTCGGCATCGGCGAGCCAGCGCAGGCGCGCCCACTCTGCGTCGATCCGGCGGTCCCACGCCGGTGCCTCCGGCCCCACGCCGGCCTGACGGGCCGACAGGCGGGCGAGAGTGGCGTGCGCCTCGTCGACCAGCCGAGCGGCCCGGTCGACGGTCCCCTCCGCGCCGGGGTCGAGTGCGGGCAGGAGCAGGCTGTTCAGCCGGATGCGGCCGGCGAACGAGTGTTCCTGCCACTGCTCGGCAAGGACGCTGACCGTCTCGTCGTGGACGCGGACCGCCCGGTCGGTGTCGCCGACGATGCCGGCATGCTCGAGCTCGGCGTAGGCGGCGATGATCCGCATGAACCCGTCACGCGGAAGCCAGGGCCGCAGGCCGTCGAAGGTCTGGTCCACGGTCGGGTCGCCGCGCCCGACGAGAACCGACAGGAGGGCGCTGGAGACGTACGCCTGCACGAACCCCGGGGCGTCCGGCGTCGCGGCCAGCGCGACGGCGTCGTCCCAGCGGCCGGTGGCATGCAGGAGCAGCACCTGCATCGCCCGGCCGTCCATGGCGTAGGCCGACCACGGGCGGCCGGCCTCCTGGGCGCGCGCGAGCGACCGGCCGTAGGCATCGAGCGAGCCGTCCAGGTCGCCGTCGTCGTAGCGCTGCCCCCCGAGCGCGTACCACGCCCGGATCTCGCCGGCCGCGTCACCGGCGACGACCGCGTCGTGGACCGACTCCTCGAACATGCGGGTCGCGGCGTCGCGCTCGCCCAGCCGCGCGCTGGCATGCGCGAGGGTGGTCGACGCGTCGGCGATGACGTCGGCGAGGCGCAGGGTGCGGCCCAGGGCGAGAGCCTCACCGCCGCTCCGCAGCGCATCCCGGTAACGCGCCACGGCCGCCTCGGCCTGCGCGTGGGCGGCGAGCGCCCGCGCCCGCAGCGGGGTCTCGGCGTCGGGGGGGATCAGCGCGAGGGCGGCGGCCGAGTGGACGGTGGGGTCGCCTTGGCCGTCCAGTATCGCCGCCTGCGCGGCCAGCGTCAGCAGCAGCTCGGCCCGAACCTCGTCGGGTGCGTCACCGGCCTGAGCCAGGGCCTCCTCGAGCAGGTGCACGGTCCGGAACGGGTGGCCGGCGAGCGCGGCCGCTTCCGCGGCCCGGCGGGCGACCGCGAGCCGGTCGGAGTCGGGAACCTGGTCGGCCATGGCCAGGGCGGACTCGAACAGGCGCAGCGCCTCGGCCGGTGCGGCAAGGCGCATGGCCCGCTCGCCGGCGCGCAGCGACGCCGCGTAGGCGGTCGGCAGGTCGAGGGCCTCGCGGGCGTGCCGGGCGAGGTTCGCGTCGTCGCCCTGGTCTGCCTGCGCCTGCGCGTAAGCCCGGTGCAGCCGCACGCGCTCGCCCGGGAGCAGGTCGTCGTACACGGACTCGGCCAGCAGGGCGTGACGGAACTCGTACGACTCCGGGCCGGAGGGCACCAGGATGTGTGCCTCCGCGGCCTCCCGCAGCGCGGCCTCGAGGGCGTCGCGGTCGCGGTCCGCCACCCGCGTGAGCGTCTCGTGCGTGACCCGCCGTCCCGCCACGGCGGCGACACGCACGACGTGCCGCGCCTCACGCGACAGCCGCTCGAGGCGGACCAGGAGCAGGTCGGCGAGGTCGGCCGGGATGCTGTTGCCCGTATCGATCTCGGCGAGCAGCTGCTCGGCGAAGAACGGGTTGCCGCCCGAGCGGTCGAGGATGCTCGCCACGGCCGCGTCGGACAGCGGTCCCGGGTGCTGGGCGGCCACGAGTGCGCGCACCTCGTCGGCGGCCAGCGGCGCGAGCGGGAGCCGCCGCACTCCCGGGAGCCGGCCCCATTCGGCCAGCGACGGCCGCAGCGGGTGCTTGCGATGCAGGTCGTCGGTGCGGACGGTCAGCACCACCGTGACGTGCTCGCCCGGTGAGCGGGTGAGCAGGAAACCGAGAAGGTCACGGGTCGCGGCGTCGGCCCAGTGCACGTCCTCGACCACGAGGACCAGCGCCTGCGTCGCGGACAGGTCGAGGACGGCGCCGAGCACCGCCTCGTACAGCTCGGTGCCCTCGACCGCGCCGGTGTCCGAGACGCGGCCGGGGACGAGGCGGGCGAGAGTCGGCCAGCTCGACAGCAGTGCCTCCAGCGCTACGGGGTCGGTGCGCAGCAGCCGAGCCAGCGCCTCGGTGAGCGGCAGGTACGGAACCGTGTCGCCCCCGAAGTGCATGCAGTGCCCGACGAGGACGACGTCGCCGGCCGCGGCCGCCGCGTCGAGCGCCTCGCGCACCAACCGCGTCTTGCCGACGCCGGCGTCGCCGCCGACGAGAACGGCTCCGCCGCTGCCCGAACGCGCCGCGGCGAGGGCGTCCAGGAGCACGCCCAGTTCGCGCTCCCGGCCGACGAGGGGGCCGGCGGGTGTGGTCACGGCGGCCATGATGACGCCCGCCGCCGACACCGCGGCGGTCATGCCGTGCCGTCAGCCCCGGACGAGGCGCAGGCTCGGACGAAGCCGGCGGGGACGGCGGGCCGGGCGGGGCCGGGCGCGTCGGGGGACGGGGGTGCGGTCGTGGCGGATCTCGTCCTGGCGGCGAGCGATCTCGATCTCCGCCAGGGCCAGGAACATCGGGTGCATGGTGGCCTCCTTCGCCGGGGTGTTCGGGCAGGAGCCACGCTCTGCGTCTGAGGGGGCCGGGCACATCGGGAAAGGTCCCTAGTCGTACGGACCCGGAACCCTCAGCCGCCGCCGGGGGCCTTAGAGGTGGCGGACAGCGGGTCAGCGCACGCGGACGTACCGGCAGAACAGCAGGCCGTCGTCCTCGAGCAGGTCCGCGAGGCGCATCCGGTGCTGGTGCTGCCAGGACTCGCCGGCGACGATGCGCGCGGTCCCCGGGCCGACCAGCAGCGGCGAGAACGTCACGCACAGCTCGTCGAGCAGGTCCTCGCCCACCAGGCGCCCCAGCAGCCGCGGACCGCCCTCACAGAGGACCGAGAGCAGCCCGCGCTCGGCCAGCTCGGTCATCGTGCTGGCCAACGAGACGGCGGAGGTGCCGGCGACGACCGTCTCGCAGCCGGGTACGTCGGCAGCGCCGGCGGCCGCGGTGACCAGGAGCGGGGGAGTGGCGGCGCCGGTCACCCACGGCTCCTGCCCTGTCCAGCCGGTGGCGCGCCCCACGACGGCGAGCCTCGGCGCCTGCGCCCGACCGTCCGCCAGCCGCCGCTGCTGCCGCTCGCGGCCGGGCCGGAACGCGCCGTAGCGCTCGGCCCGGACGGTCCCGGCGCCGACCAGGACGACATCGGCGTGCTCGCGCAGCGTCGACAGCACCTGCTGGTCGGCCGCGGACCCCAGCCCACCGCTCAGCCCGCCCGCCGTGGCGCTGCCGTCGACGGAGGTGATCATGCCGGCCCGTACCCATCGCCGGTCGCCCGGGCGGTAGCGGTCGTGGAGACCCGCCGCCGTGCTCGGGTCCGGTCCGTCCCTGTTGATCAGCGCGCGCACCGGGCCGCCCGCCGCACCGCCATCGCGACACCGTAGCGGTCCTGCGTGACGCGGGACCTCGCGTGTGCCACGATCGACGGGCGGATCCGCCGCGGTGGCCGAGGTCGTCGGGGAAGGCGCCCCTCGTCTCGCTGGAGGACCCGTGAGTCACGCCGCCGGCGTTCCGGCCGGACAGTCCGCCACCGTGCGGCTGTCCGTACTTGCCTGCCCTGCCGCGCTGTGCCCGCATCTCGAGTTCGCGCTGTCGGCGCTGGTCGAGGCGCCGGTGTCGTTGCGGTGGGCCGAGCAGCCCGGACGTGCCGGGGCACTGATGTCCGTCGTCGAGCTGCGCGGCGCGCCGGGTCTCGCCGGCCGCATCGCCGGTCGGCTGCGGGCGCTGGGGCCGGTGCACTTCGAGGTCCTGGAGGATGCGTCAGCACCCCCCGCCGTCGCGGACGCCGAGCGCTACTCCTACACTCCCGACCTCGGTCTCTTCCGTACGGGCCTCGCCGCCAACGGGGACGTCGTAGTGACCGAGGGCCGGCTGCGTGAGCTGCTTGCCGCGAGCCATCGGCGCGCGGACGGGGCGGCCACCCTCGCCCACGGACTCGAGCGCCTGCTCGGGACCGCGTGGGACGAGGAGCTCGAGCCGCTGCGGCGAGGCGGCGACGGCGCACCGGTCTGCTGGCTCCGTCGTACGGGCTGAACCACGCGCCGAGACGTGGCGTAGGTCATGACGGAGGAAACACGGGACGGGCACAACTCGGGGGCGCCGCGCGTTACACGGGGCGCCCCGCATGCCGGGCTCACAGCACCGTCACGGCAGGACCAGAGCACGCGGGCGGCAGGAACGGCAGCACCAACGGCACCATCAGCGGAACCACGAGGGCGGGACGCCAGCTCGTAGTGCGCGACCAACGAGGTCGGCGCCGGCAGCGAACTCCCTGGTCAAGACCGCGTCATGAACGCATGATCACGGCCGACGCCCTTCCGGACAGCCCGGCGGGCGTCACCGGGTAGCAGAAAGCAGGAGCAGACGTGGCGACCGACTACGACACCCCACGCACGAACCACGACGAAGAGCAGACCGAACAGTCGCTCGAGGCGCTGAAGGCCCGGCGCAACGAGTCGGCTGCCGACCTCGGCGACGACCAGGACCCGTTCGAGGCCGAACTGGATCTGCCCGGTGCGGACCTCGGCGACGAGGAGCTCGCGATCCGGGTGGTCCCGAAGCAGGCGGACGAGTTCACCTGCTCGCGATGCTTCCTCGTCCATCACCGCAGCCAGCTGGCGGACGAGAAGAAGCGCCTCTGCCGCGACTGCGCGGCCTGATCGACTTCCCCTTGCGGCCCCCGGTACGCCGGGGGCCGCAACGCGTCACTGTGCGGGGCCGTCGAGCCGCTGACCGGCCGGGACGCCCGATGCCGTAGCCAGCGTCCGCTCCAGCCGGCGGTCGGGGACGAGCCACAGCAGCGCGACCGCGACGTAGATGCCGACGGCCAGCCAGCGGTTGAGGAACGACAGGCCGATCCCGGCCGCGTACAAGGCGGGCGAGACCTTGCCCTTCCAGTCGCCCCCGACCGCGGTGGCGACCGGCGACACCGCGCCTTGGTCGCGGATGATCGCCGTCTGCAAGATCACGTACGCAACCGCCGCGGCCAGCAGCACGATGCCGTACGCGGCAGCGGGGATGGCCGCGAAGTGGTTCTCACCCAGCCACGAGGTGGTGAACGGGATCAGGGACAGCCAGAACAGCAGGTGCAGGTTGGTCCACAGGATCAGGCCGTTGACCCGCTCGGTGGCCTGGAGCATGTGGTGGTGGTTGCTCCAGTAGATCCCGAGGTAGGCGAAGCTCATCACGTACGTCAGCAGGACCGGCGTCGCCGCGTGCAGCGAGGACCACGTCGAGCCGTGCGGCGTGGGCAGCTCCAGCACCATGACGGTGATCAGGATCGCGATGACGCCGTCGCTGAAGGCTTCCATGCGCCCCGTGGACATGCGCGCACGGTAATGGCTCGCGGGCCCGATGGATTCGCACGCGAAGGGCCGGACAACCCTTCCGGCCGGCAGCCCAGGTCAGTACCGACCCTTGATCACGAAGAACGAACCTCGGATGGTGCCGGCCAACCTGGACTTCTGCCGCGCGAACTTGAACGCGTCCAGTTCGGTGGGGACCTCCATCCCCTCGGACAGCTTGAACCCGACCGCCCTCTTCCCGCCGTCGGCCAGCGTGTAGAGGACGTTGACCGCCAGCCCGGACTCGTAGAACACGTGGGTCCAGCGGATGCCGTCCACCTCGACCTCGCTGGCCTGCAGTGCCGGGGAGGCGATGACGATGCCGCGCTCGTTTTCCAGCACGCGGGCCACGTAGTCGACGAGCTCCTTGGCGTCGTCCGCGGACTCCACGGTGAAGTCCACGTCGTACTTGTTCTTGAAGTAGCGGGCTTCGTTGGCACGCAGGCCGGCAAGGGAGTGGGCGACCGGTGAGGCCTCCAGCCCCCTCGTCGAGACGTTCTCGAAATCGACGGTGTCAGACATGTGCGCTCCTGGTCACGGCCTCGGGGACAGATCCACTGTGATGACGTTGGCCGCACCTGGAATGTGCCGGGAATGTGCATCATCCCGGCTCGTGGAGCGCGGCCCCGATGTCGGTGATCTTCTGGACCAGCAGGAGGCTGCCGGGGATTCGACGGAATCCGAGCGACTCGTAGAACGTGGCGACCCGCTCGTGTAGGGCCCCCCGTCGTATCTCTCACGGCCCCATGACGGTCCAAACACGGCCCAAGCCGGTCCGGAGACCAGTCAAAGGCCACCGAAGTGGCCTCTGACCTGCAATTTTACTGGTGGACGCTACAGGGATTGAACCTGTGACCTCCTCCGTGTCAGGGAGGCGCTCTCCCGCTGAGCTAAGCGTCCGGGACTCCTGCTGCGCTGCGAGGTGGAGACGGGATTTGAACCCGTGTACACGGCTTTGCAGGCCGTTGCCTCGCCTCTCGGCCACTCCACCGGGTCCGATCGGCATCCGTCCGGGCGGACGGCGCCGGCCGGTGCCGACCACCCTCGGGGAGGGCGCTCTACCTGTCGATCGGCCTCGCAAGATGCCGGTCGGAGCGGAAGACGGGATTCGAACCCGCGACCCTCACCTTGGCAAGGTGATGCTCTACCACTGAGCCACTTCCGCGCTGCTCGCCGATGTCGACGGCGGCGGCCACCATATCAAGCGGCCCCGCTCCCGTGCATCCGTCGGCCCGGCCGGTCGCGTGGCCCGCGGCGGGTGCCTAGTCGCTCGCTCCGGTCCACAGGAGCAGGGCCAACTCCGCGTCCAGGTCCACGAACGAGCTCTCGTCGCCGATGGGTACGGCGGCGTACGTCCGGCTCAGGAACGCCACCACATCCGCCAGCGGCGCCTCGAAGAGGGCTGCCCCGGACGGCGAGCAGAGGGACAGGCAGACCACCGCGTGGCTGTCGCGCCCGTCGTGGGGGCTCAGGGGCCACGCCTGCACGTCGCCCTCGCCGACCCGTCCGGTGACGCCGTCACTCAGCAGCTGCCGGGCGAACGTCCACTCGACGATCTCGTCGATGCCGGTGCGGAAGCCGACGTGCACGGCGTACGGATCGGCGGGCTCGTACCGCAGAACCGCCGAGACAGGCAGGCCGTGCCCGTCCGGGGCGACCAAGGCGAGTTCGAGCTCGGCGATGACAGTGGCCGTGTGGCGAGCGGGCATCGTGGGCCTTTCCAGGAAGGAGCGTCCGGGCCGATGGCGGAGCGCCCTCGGAAGATCGGCTGCGTACGGCCGTTCAACGCCGCCGGTGCCTCTTCGGATACGGGCGCGATTGTGGCGGCGTTCGGCACCTGGACCGCAAATCCGGACCAACCATCCCGAACCCCGAGGCGGCGTAGGCGCATGGCCCGCCGGGCGGCGGCCCGCGACCTACGCTGCGCTGCGATGAACCGATCCGGGCCGGCCGACGAAGGTGAGTCCGTGATCTCCTCCACGCCTCGGCCGCGAGCTCGGCCGGAGGCACCGGTCGAGGACGCGACGCTCGTCAGCCGGGTCGGTCGCGGTGAAGGAGCCGCGCTCGAGGCGCTGTACGAGCGGTACGGAACGCCCTGCTACTCGCTGGCTCGACGGATCCTGGCGGACGAGCAGCTGGCCCAGGATGTCGTGCAGGAGGTGTTCCTGGCGCTCTGGAAGGACGCTGGGCGTTACGACGCGGGCCGCGGAGGCTTCGCGACATGGCTGCTGTCGATGACGCACCACAAGGCCGTCGACCTGGTACGGCGAGAAGAGAACCTGCGCAAGCGCCGGGCCGCCGTCGAGGCACAGCAGGCCGTCGCACCGGCTACCCCCCAACCCGATGACCTTGCCTGGGCGGCGCTTCGCCGCGAGCGGGTCCGTTCGGCGCTGACCCGCCTGCCGGACCTACAGCGCGAAGCCTTGGGTCTGGCGTACTTCGGCGGCTTCACCCAGCGAGAGATTGCCGGACTCACCGACAGCCCACTCGGAACGGTCAAGACCAGGATGTTCGCCGGCATGAAGACGCTCCGGCGACTGCTGGAGGCTGCCCTCGACGAGGCCGGAGAGGCAGGGACCCCATGACTGGGCACGACTCGTTCCCTGAGCTTGTCGTCGGCCGAGTCTTGGACGCCCTGGAGCCCGCCGATGATGCGCTGCTGACCGCGCACCTGCAGACCTGCGAGGCCTGCCGCGACCTGCTCGCCGACTTGCAGCAGACAGCCGCTTCGCTGGCGTACGACGTCGAGCAGGTGGAGCCGCCGCCGGCGCTGCTCGAACGCATCCGCGCGGCGCTGCCGGAGCCGGCCATGGTCGAGCTCGACTCGCTCGCCGCCCCCCGGGGACATCGGTGGGCAAGGCGGCCGACGCAACCCGTCGGCGTCCGGCGTCTCACCCCGCGCGCCGCGGTGCGAGTCGCCGCTGGTGTCGCGGCCGCTGCGGTCCTGTTCAGCGGCGGGTACGCCTGGCACTCGCACGAGCAAGGTCGCTCCGCGGCGCTGGCAAGCGACCAGATGGTGCTGGAACACCTGCAGTCCGGATCGGCGTACTCCGTGGGGCTTGTCTCCGGAGGGGCTGCGACCGGGACAGCCGTCGTGGACGGACGGCACGTCGATCTGGTCACGAGCGGCCTGGGCCGCAACGACCCGCAGAACTCGATCTATGTCTTGTGGGCCGCCGCAGCCGGCACGACGAAGATGACCGCCATCGCCGGCTTCGACGTCACCACAGACGGCCTCAGTGTGGTGCACGCAACGCTGCCCCCCGGCATGGTGGCGCCCACCACGTTCGGGGTCACGCACGAGGCCGGACGGACCCTGCCCAAGACGCCCGGCCAGCCCGTCCTGGGAGTGCGCAACGGCTGACGGGCGCGCCCACGCCGGTCGGCAGCCGTTAGAGTGACGCTCCGCACCGATCGGATCGCGATGGCCCGCTCGGGCGATTAGCTCAGTTGGTTAGAGCGCTCGCCTCACACGCGAGAGGTCACTGGTTCGAGTCCAGTATCGCCCACCATAAACGTGCAGGTCAGAGCCGGGTTAGCCGCTTCCGTGTCATCTACGTGACACAGATGAGGGAGACTGACACGCTCAGCAGGTCGGATGCTTCGGCCCCCGAGACCTTCGGAGGACCGCATGACCAGTAGGAAGCTCACGCTCACGATCGACTGCCCGGACTGGTG
>DASVGV010000011.1:0-33477 GCA_036379355.1 Mycobacteriales bacterium
CCGCACACGGAGCCCCGCGCCGCGCAACGAGGTCAGCACCTCCGGCCAGGTCCCGGTGGCGACGGGCACATGGAAGATGCTGCCCGCCGACGCGCGTACCGCCTTACCGCCGTGGATGTCGACCGAGCCGCCCTCCGGACCTCTGGCCAGGACGACGGCGTCGGCGCCCGCCGCGTCGGCCGTCCGGATCGCCGTACCGGCGTTGCCGGGGTCGCGCGCATCGAGCAGCACGAGCACGAGGTACGGACGGCCCGCGAGTGCCTCCGCCAGGGGGCGGTCGACGGTCGCGGCGACCCCGACGAGGCCTTGTGGCGTCACGGTGTCGGCAAGGGATGCGAGCGCGCGGTCGCCGACGACGGTGACCGGAACGCCGAGGTCGAGCCCGGCGGCGGCGTCTGCCGTGGCAAAGGCCTCCAGCAGCAGGCCCGCTGCCGCCGCGGCGCCGACGGCCTGCGGTCCCTCGACGAGGAACCGGCCCTCGGCGCGGCGTACCGGGGCGCGGCGCAGGCGGCGGGCAGCGGACACCCCGCCGGCCGACCGGGAGGTGGGCACGACGGGGCGTCCGAGGACGTTCAGGCGGCGGGCGTGGTCGCTCCGGCCGCGACGAGGGCATCTCTCGCCACGTCGACGACCGCCGCGAACGCGGCCGGGTCGTTGACCGCCAGATCGGCGAGCACCTTGCGGTCGACCTCCACCTGCGCGAGCCGCAGACCCTGGATCAGGCGGTTGTACGTCAGGCCGTTGGCACGGGACGCGGCGTTGATCCGCTGGATCCACAGCTGGCGGAAGTCCCCCTTGCGCGCCCGGCGGTCGCGGTAGGAGTAGGTCATCGAGTGCAGGACCTGCTCCTTGGCCTTGCGATAGAGCCGGGAGCGTTGGCCGCGGTAGCCGGCGGCGAGCTCGAGAGTGGTGCGGCGCTTCTTGTGGGCGTTGACCGCCCGCTTCACGCGTGCCATGACAGTGAGTTCCTTTGCTCCGGGTGGTTCAGGCGAGGGGTCGGCGGACGCTCAACGGCCGAGCAGGCGCTTGATCGTGCGGGTGTTGGCCTCGGACGCCACCACCGTGCCGTCGAGGCGGCGCATGCGGGTGGACGGCTTGTGCTCGGCCTGGTGGTAGCGGTTGCTGCGCTGGTGCATCAGCTTGCCGCTGCCGGTGACCCGGAAGCGCTTCTTGGCCCCGGAGTGGGTCTTCTGCTTGGGCATGACTCGACTCTCTCTGTCCCGCAGCACAGGCTGCGACTCGTACGACGGTGCGGTGGCTCAGCCGGCCGGTTCGGTCGTCTGCGCCTCCTGGGCTGCCCGGGAGGGCTTGGTCTTGTGCGGCGCGATGACCATCGTCATGTTCCGGCCGTCCTGCTTGGGTGCGGCCTCGACGACGCCGAGGTCGGCAACCTCCTCGGCCAGCCGCTCCAGCAGTCGGTAGCCCAGCTCGGGGCGGGACTGCTCGCGGCCGCGGAACATGATTGTGATCTTGACCTTGTCCCCGGCGTTGAGGAACCGCACGACGTGCCCCTTCTTGGTGGCGTAGTCGTGCGGGTCGATCTTCGGCCGGAGCTTCATCTCCTTGATGACCGTGAGGGTCTGGTTACGCCGGGCCTCACGTGCCTTCTGCGCGGACTCGTACCGGAACTTGCCGTAGTCCATGACCTTGCAGACGGGCGGGCGCGCGGTCGGTGCGACCTCGACCAGGTCCAGGTCCTCGTCCTCGGCGCGGCGGATGGCCTCGTCGATCGACACGATGCCGATCTGCTCGCCACCGCTGCCGACGAGGCGGACCTCGGGCACACGGATACGGTCGTTGATGCGCAGCTCGTTGGTGATTGTGTCGCCTCCGGTGTGGTGCGGGTGCGGGAAGACCCGTGGCACCGGACCGGCGACCGCCGCTCGGGAGCGCACGCCGACGCCCGGCGCGCGCCCTTCGCGAAGGCGCTGGCGACCGATGACCCGACGACCTACGAGGCCCACCTGGCGGGGCGAGCAACGAACACGGCCGTGCGGGTGGGGGCCCAAGGAACCCGCCCCACTTGACTCGTACGCGAACGCACGAGTGGTCGACTCCAGGGTAGCAGGCGCCTGGCGCGCCCTCGTGCTACTCGACGATCTTGCTGATCGGCAGTTCGAGGATGTCCCGGGCGCCGACTGCGCGCAGTGCCGGGATCAGCGTGTTGATCCCGTCCTTGGGCACCACCGACTCGACTGCGCGCCAGCTCGGGTCCGAGAGGGACAGGACCGTCGGCGCCGACAGGGACGGGAGGATCCCGAGTACGGCGTCGAGGTCGCCCGCCGCGGCGTTGAGCTTCAGCAACACCTGACTGCGGGCAGCAAGGGCCGAGCGCAGCAGCAGGGCGATGTCATCGATGGCCGCGCGCTTGTCCTCCTCGTCGTACGCCGCGTGCTGGGCGATCAGCTCGGTCCGCGAGGTCAGGAGCGTGTCGATGACGCGCAGCCCGGCCTTGCGGAGCGACGAGCCGGTCTCGGTGACGTCGACGATCGCGTCCACGATGTCGGGCACCTTGGCCTCGGTGGCGCCGGCCGACGGGAAGACCTTCGCCTTCACGCCGTGGTCGGCGAGGTGCCGGGCGGTGAGGTTCGGCATCTCGGTGGAGATGCGTACCCCTTCCGGCAGGTCAGCGGTCCGCCGCCACGGGGACGCCTCCGGCACGGCCAGGACGACGCGCACCGGCCGGTCGGTGGCGCGCCCGCCCCCGAGCTCGCCGAGGCCCACGACGTCGGCGCCGGTCTCGGTGATCCAGTCTCGCCCCGAGATGCCGAGGTCGAAGACACCCTGCTCGACGAACATCGGGATCTCCTGCGGGCGCAGGAACCGGACCCGGTCGATGCGCGGGTCGTCGATGGAGGCGTGGTAGTCACGGTCCGAGCCGCGCAGGACGGTGAGGTCGGCGGCGGCGAACAGGTCGAGAACCTGCTTCTCCAGCGAACCCTTGGGGAGCACGAGCGACAGCACGCCCGAAGCGTACGGGACCTGTCCTGCCGCATTCCGCCGTGCCCGCTGGTGGCCTGCGGCCGGCCCTCACCGCGCATCGGGTCAGGGAATCGCCCCTACAGAGTTCATCCAGGGGCGATTCCATGACCCGATGCGAACGGCGCGTGGCAGGCTCGGCGCTATGTGTCGCAACATCCGTACGCTCTCGAACTTCGCGCCGCCGGCGACCGACGACGAGGTGCACGCCGCCGCACTCCAGTACGTCCGCAAGGTGAGCGGGCAGCACTCGCCGTCGGCGGCCAACGTGGCGACGTTCGACCGGGCGGTACGGGAGATCGCCCACCTGACCCGACACCTGCTCGACGACCTCGTCATCGCCGCTCCGCCGCGCGACCGCGAGGTCGAGGCCGCCAAGGCCCGTGCCCGCAGCGCCCAGCGCTTCGGCGACCGGGTCGGCACGGCGGCGGGAGCGCCGTAGCGCGCGGTCACCCCGGGGTCGCGGCGACCAGTCGGAAGCCGGCGTCGTAGCTCTCCAGCGACAGCAATGCGGCGTTGCGTCGGGCCCAGCTGCCGTCAGCGAGGTCCGCTCGGAGCAGGTCCAGCCCACGCCTGCGCACCGAGGGGTCCAGCAGAGCGACGCCGGACATCGCGGCCCACCGGTCTGGGTCCAGGTAGGCCTCCGGCCTGCGCCAGTAGGCGGCGGCCGTCCCGTCGAGACAGTGCCGAGGGACGGGCACGACGCTGGTTCCGACCACGCGGCCCAGGGACTCGAGCACCGCGGCCACGTCGTTCGCGTCGGGAAGGTCGGCCTCGCGCTGCATGATCTCCGGCAGGTAGTCGCGGAACAGCCAGTACTCCCGCGTCACGCGCCGGTCCCAGCACAGGATCACCGTCCGGGCCGGCGCGACGCGGACCAGTTCCGCGAGGCCGCGGGCCGGATCGGCCCAGTGGTGCACGGTGAGGCAGGCCATCCCGGCGTCGCCGCATCCGGCGGGGAGCGGCAGCGCTTCGGCGACCGCGCGAACGACCGGGGCGGACCCGGCCGGTCGCTGCGCGATCATCACCGCCGACGGCTCGACGGCGACGAGGGTCGTTTCCGGCTCGTACGAGCCGGCGCCGGCGCCGACGTTGACCACCCGCGTCGCACCGTCGAGCGCCGCCCAGATCTGCGCCGCGATACGCGGGTCGGCGCGGCGCTGCTCGGCGTACCCGACGCCGAGGGTGTCGTAGCGCGCGGCGCTCACGCGCGGAGGCTGCGCAGCAGCAACGCCGTCTCCAGCGCCGCGAGCGCGGCCTCCCGCCCCTTGTCCTCGGTGCTGTGCGGCAGCCCGGCGCGGTCGCGCGCCTGATCCAGCGAGTCGCACGTCAGCACCCCGAACCCCACGGGGGTGCCCGTGTCGAGGGCCACGCGGGTCAGGCCGTCGGTCGCAGCCCGGCACACGTAGTCGAAGTGCGGCGTGCCGCCGCGGACCACCAGTCCGAGGGCGACCACCGCGTCGTAGTCCGGCGCGACGGCGGCGCAGACCAGCGGCAGCTCGAAGGCGCCGCTGACGCGGAACACGTCGGCGGTCGCTCCCGCATCCGCGCAGGTCGTGATCGCCGAGTCGGTCATGGCGTCCGTGACCTCGCCGTACCAGCGGCTGGCCACGACCGCGACCCGCAGCCCGTCCGCCGCGATCGTGTCCGCCGGCGGCGCGCCGTCGCCACTCACGACGGCGTCCCGTCCTCCGGCGTCGTGAACATCGGCGGCAGGTCGGGGAGGTCGTGGCCCATGCGGTCCCGCTTGGTGGTCAGGTAGCGCAGGTTCTCGGGCGTGGCGTGGACCGGCAGCGGAACGCGGCCGACGATGGACAGGCCGTACCCGAGGAGCCCGGCCCGCTTGGCCGGGTTGTTCGACAGCAGGCGCATGGACTTCACCCCGAGGTCGACGAGGATCTGCGCGCCCACGCCGTAGTCACGGGCGTCGGCCGGCAGCCCCAGGTCCAGGTTGGCGTCGACCGTGTCGGCACCGGCGTCCTGGAGCTGGTACGCCTGCAGCTTGTGCAGCAGGCCGATCCCGCGCCCCTCGTGCCCGCGGACGTACAGCACGATGCCGCGCCCCTCTTCGGCGACGGCGGCCAGGGCGGCGTCCAGCTGGGTGCCGCAGTCGCAGCGCCGGGAGCCGAACACGTCGCCGGTGAGGCACTCGGAGTGCACGCGTACCAGGACGTCCTGGCCGTCGCCGATCTCGCCGCGTACGAGGGCGATGTGCTCGCGGCCGTCGAGGGTGGACCGATAGCCCACCGCCTTGAAGATGCCGTGGGCCGTCGGGATGTTCGCCTGCGCGATCGCCTCCACCTGGGACTCGAACCGGCGGCGGTAGGCGATGAGGTCGGCGATGGAGATGAGGGTCAGCTCGTGCTCGGCGGCGAACACCTCGAGCTCGTCGTAGCGGGCCATGTCGGCGGTGTCCTTGCTGGACACGACCTCGCAGAGGACGCCGGCCGGCCGCAGACCCGCGAGCCGCGCCAGGTCCACCGCAGCCTCGGTGTGGCCGGGGCGCCGCAGGACGCCGCCCTCCTTGGCACGCAGGGGTACGCAGTGGCCCGGCCTGGTCAGGTCGGCGCTGGTCGTGTCGGCGGCGGCGAGCAGGCGGATCGTGCGGGCGCGGTCGGTGGCACTGATGCCCGTGGAGACGCCCTCGCGGGCGTCGACGGTCACCGTGTAGGCGGTGCCCCGCTTGTCCTGGTTCGTGTGGAACATGGGCGGCAGGTCGAGCCGGTCGCAGTCGGCTTCCTCCAGCGGCACGCAGATGAAGCCGGACGAGTACCGCACCATGAACGCGACCATCTCCGGCGTGGCGAGCTCGGCCGCGAAGATCAGGTCGCCCTCGTTCTCGCGGTCCTCGTCGTCGACAACGATCACCATCTTGCCGGCCTTGATGTCGGCGATGGCCTGCTCGACCAGGTCCAGCCGCTCGATGCTGGTCACGCTCCCGCTCCGTTCATGACTGGTGCCTGTCGCTCAGCAGCTTCTCGACGTACTTCGCGACCACGTCCACCTCGAGGTTCACGGCCGCGCCCACGTCCTTGCTGCCCAGCGTCGTCCGTCCGAGCGTCTCGGGGATGAGGGCCACGGAGAAGGTGTCGGCAGTCACGGCGGCGACCGTGAGCGAGATCCCGTCGACGGTCACCGACCCCTTCTCGACGACGTACCGGCCCAGTCCGGGCGGCAGCGAGATCGTGACCAGGTGCCAGCGCTCCTGCGGTCGACGCTCGAGGATGCGGCCCACACCGTCGACGTGACCCTGCACCAGATGGCCGCCGAGGCGGTCCTGCAGGCGCACGGGCCGCTCGAGGTTGACCGGGTCCCCGGCGACGAGCGCACCCAGCGACGACCGGTCCAGGGTCTCCCCCATCACGTCGTAGTCGACGTCCGCGGCGTCGTCGTGCGCGACGTGCTCCGTCGCGGTCAGGCAGACGCCGTTGACCGCGTACGAGTCACCCCGCCGGATGCCCTCGACCAGCGCCGTCGACATGCGGACCCGCAGGACAGCCGCGTCACCGTCGCGCCGGACCTCGACCACCTCGCCGAGCTCCTCGACGATTCCGGTGAACATCAGGCGCTCTCCTTCACCCGGGCGGTCAGGCGGACGTCGCCGCCGAGCTGCCGGACGTCGGCGAGTTCGAGGCGTACGGCGTCGTCGATGCCCGGGAACGCACAGGTCCGGAGTGCGGCGAGGCCCGCGCCGAGCAGGGCGGGCGCGAGGTAGGCGACCACCTCGTCGACCAGGCCGGCCGCCACGAACGCCCCGGCGACAGTCGGGCCACCCTCGAGGAGAACGTGCCGGACGTCGCGCGCGTAGAGGTCGGCGAGCACCGCAGCGGGCTCCTCGGCCGTGACGAGAGCGGGCCGGACTCGCGCGTCGGCCGGGGTCCGGCCGCGCCGGTCGAGCACGACGCGGAGCGGCTCGCGGGGCTCGGGGGTGCCGCGGACGGTCAGCAACGGGTCGTCGGCAAGGATCGTGCCGGATCCAACGACGACGGCGCCCACCTCGCCGCGCAGCCGGTGCCCGTCCTGGCGGGCCTCCGGACCGGTGATCCAGCGGCTGGTCCCGTCGCTCGCCGCGATGCGGCCGTCCAGCGTGGCGGCGATCTTCAGGGTGACGTACGGGCGCTGCCGGGACACCGCGGTGACCCACCGGCCGTGCACCTCGCGGGCCTCGGCGGTCATCAGGACGTCGACGTCGATCCCCTTGCCCCGCAGGGCATCCGCGCCCCCGGCGTACGGAGGCATCGGGTCCGGGACCGCGTACACGACGCGCGCGACACCAGCTGCCACCAGCGCATCGGTGCACGGCCCCGTACGGCCGGTCCCGTTGCAGGGCTCGAGAGTGACCACGGCCGTGCCGCCGCGCGCGCTCTCGCCGGCGGCGGCGAGCGCCACCACCTCGGCGTGGCGGCCGGGCTTCGTCCCGTGCGGCTCGGTGCGGCCGGTGCCGACGGGGGCAAGGTCCCGGTCCAGCACGACGGCGCCGACGCAGGGATTGCCGAAGGTGCTGCCCAGGCCGGACCGCGCCAGCTCGATCGCGCGGCGCATGGCCTGCCGCTCGGCGACGTGCCGGCGCGCCGGGGCGTCGATCCGGTCCATCGCGGCACCTCCTCCGTCCTCGAGCGGCGCTCCGGGGCAGAGTCGGCCCGCGCCGGGACGGCAGCCGTCGCGGCGCCAGCCGTGCTCCTCCCATCCGGACTGTCACCGTCGGTCCCGGAGTTCCACCGGGTCAACCGGCCGCCCAGTGCTGGCTACGGCCGGGTCGCGGACTGTCACCGCCGGTTCGGGTTTTCACCGACCCCGGAACACGCGTGCGTACGCGTCACATCGTGCCACGCGACACCGTCCGCCCCTCAGCGCAGGTCGACCAGCGCGTCGCGGGTGAGGGATGCGACGTCGACGTAGCCGTTGATGGCCATCGTCAGCTCGGTCTCCGCGAGCAGGCATCGCAGCACGTGCTCCGCGCCGGCGCTGCCGCCCATGGCGATGCCGTAGGCGTACGGCCGGCCGATCGCGACGGCGGAGGCGCCGAGCGCGAGCGCCTTCACCACGTCGGCTCCGGTACGGACGCCGGAGTCGAAGACCACCGGGGCGCCGTCGGCCGCGTCGACGACGCCGGGAAGCGCCTCCAGCGCGGGCAGCCCCCCGTTCGCCTGCCGCCCGCCGTGGGTGGAGCAGTAGATCCCGTCGACGCCGGCGTCCAGTGCCCGGCGCGCGTCGTCCGGATGACAGATTCCCTTCAGCAGCAGGGGGAGGTCGGTCAGCGAGCGCAGCCACGGCAGGTCGTCCCAGGACAGCGACTGGTTGCCGAAGAGGCCCGCCCACTGCATGGTGGCCGCGGCAAGATCGTCCTCTGGTGCGGCCGACAGCCGCGACCGGAACACCGGGTCGGAGAAGTAGTTGGCCAGGCACAGGCCCTTCAGCTGCGGGAAGCTGGCGAGGTTGAGGTCACGGGGTCGCCAGCCCAGGGTCAGCGTGTCGAGGGTGACGACGACGGCGCGGTAGCCGGACTTCTCGGCCCGCTGCACGAGGCTCTCGGTCAGCTCCCGGTCGTTGGGTGGGTAGAGCTGAAACCACGCGGGAGTGTCCCCGCAGGCCGCCGCCACGTCCTCCATCGGGTCCTCGGTCAGCGTCGATCCGATCATCGGCACGCCGGTCGCCGCCGCCGCGCGGGCGGTCTGCAGGTCGCCATGCCCGTCGGGATCACACAGGCCGATCACGCCCACCGGCGCGAGCATGAGCGGGGACGGAAGGTCCAGCCCGAGCAGCCGGATGCTCAGGTCGCGATGCACGTTGCCGGCGAGCATCCGCGGCATGAGGCCCCACCGCTCGAACGCCCGGACGTTCGCGCGCTGGGTGTGCTCGTTCCCGGCGCCGCCCGCGACGTACGACCACATCTCCTCGCTCAGGCGCTGCTCGGCGCACTCGGCCCAGCCCTCGAACGTCATCGGGTACGCGGGTCGCTGGCCCGAGAGTCCGGTGGCGTAGGTCTGCATGTTGAAGTCGGCGAACGCGGACACGGCACCTCATCTCTCGGCGGCTGGCGCGTGCGCAGCCTACGGCCGCGCTGCAGAGACGGCGTGCCGGGCGACGCTGCGCGCAGGTGGACCCAAGGGTCCACTCGCGACGCACACGGCCGCATAGGTAGCCGGGCCATCGGGCATGGGGTCTGGCATGGCTGCTGCGCGCGATCTTCTCCTCGACGGCTTCGACCGGGTACGGGAGGCTGCGCGCGCTGCGCTCGAGGGCGCCGACGAGGCGGTCCTGACGGCGCGACTCCGGCCGGAGGCGAACTCGATCGCGTGGTTGGTGTGGCACCTCGCGCGCGTGCAGGACGACCACGTGAGCGACGCCGCCGGCGTCGAGCAGGTCTGGACCTCCGCCGGCTTCTGCGACCGCTTCGGCCTGCCCTTCGACCCGGGCGCCATCGGCTACGGCTTCGACAGCGACCAGGTTGGCCAGGTCCGGGGGATCTCCCCCGACCTGCTCACCGCGTACCTCGACGCGGTGACGGACGCGACCCGCGCCTTCGTCGGCGAACTGTCGGAACAGGACCTGGACCGGGTCGTGGACGAGCGCTGGGACCCACCGGTCACCCTGGCCGTGCGGCTGGTCAGCGTCCTGAACGACGACCTGCAGCACGCGGGCCAGGCGGCGTTCATCCGCGGCTGCCTCTGACCGCGTCGCGCAACGCGGTGACTGCCGCCGCCGGGTCGCCCGCGCCGTAGACCGCTGTGCCCGCGACGAACGTGTCCGCGCCGGCTTCCGCGCACGCCGCGATGGTGTCCTCGTCGACCCCGCCGTCGACCTGCAGCCAGAGATCCAGCCCGCGGGCGTCCAGCTGGCGGCGGGCCGCCCCTACCTTCGCCAGGGTCTCGGGAATCAGCTGCTGACCGCCGAAGCCCGGCTCGATCGTCATCACCAGCAGCATGTCGAAGTGGGCCAGATGCTCGAGATGGTCCTCGAGCCGGGTCCCCGGGTTGAGAGCCAGACCGGCGCGGGCGCCCTGGGCGTGGATGTCCCGGGCGCACCCCGCGATGTCGGCCGCCGCCTCTGCGTGCACGGTCACGGACGAGGCGCCGGCCTCGGCGTACCGAGGGGCCCACCGGTCCGGATCCTCGATCATCAGGTGGCAGTCGATCGGCGTCGCGGTGGCAGCCAGCAGCGACTGCACCACGGGCAGCCCCAGGGTGAGGTTGGGCACGAAGTGCTGGTCCATGACGTCGACGTGGAACCAGTCCGCCGTGGGGACCCGGGCCATCTCGTCCGCCAGGCGGGCGAAGTCGGCGGCCAGGATGCTGGGAAAGATGCGCGGGTCCACCGCCGGGACGTTAGTGCTTGCGCAGCAGCACGGTGCTCATGGCGTCGGTGCCGTGCCGGTGCGGCCACAGCTGCATCCGCCGCGGGTTCTCGGGTGCCCGCGCGTGGTCGGGCAGCCCCAGCAGGCCGGGCGCGTCGAGCAGCTCGCCGTCCTCCGGCACGTCGATGACCGCCTCCGCGAGCACGGGCGAGCAGACGAC
Organism: Mycobacteriales bacterium; assembly: GCA_036379355.1. GTDB lineage: Bacteria > Actinomycetota > Actinomycetes > Mycobacteriales > CAJCIY01 > CAJCIY01. The sequence continues at coordinate 10,494 of DASVGV010000011.1, forward strand.
GTACGCGAGCACGCCGCCCGGCTCGAGCAGGGTCCAGGCCGAGGCGAGGAGCTCGCGCTGCCGGGCGACCAGGCCGGGCAGGTCGTCCGGGGTTCGGCGCCAGCGTGACTCCGGTCGGCGGCGCAGGGCACCGAGTCCGCTGCACGGCGCGTCGAGGAGGACGCCGTCGGCGCAGCCCGGTGGCAACGGGGGCACCCGCCCGTCCGCGACCACGACAGCGTCGACGCCGCTGTTGCGGACGAGCCGTGCGCGGTGCGGGCGCAGCTCCATCGCGACGACCTGCCGGCGGGAGTCCCCGAGCGCGCCGAGCAGCGCCGCCTTGCCGCCCGGCCCGGCGCAGAGGTCCACGAGGCGCTCGAGGACCTGGACGTGGCGCATCAAGGACTGGGCCGTGACGTCGTCGACGGGGCCGCCCGGCACGTCGGCGAAGCGCGACGGGTGCGGGTCGGGCGGCAGCGCCCGCTCCAGCGCGAGCGCGGCCAGCTGGCTGCCCTCGTCCTGCACGCGGGCCGCGCCGCGGCGTACCGACTGCAGCGTGGCCGGGTCACCGCCCGGCAGCACGACGCAGTAGGGCGACCAGCGCCCGCGCCCACCTCCGCTCTCGACGGCCAGCTCGTCCGCACTCATCCGATGCGGCAGGGCGACGAGATGCACAGGTGGCGAGACGTTGTCGGCGTCGAGTGCAGCCCGCAGCTCGTCGTCCGAACCGAGCGCCTCGCGGTACAGCTCGACGACCCACTGCGGGTGGGCACTGTCGAGCGCCAGCGCGTCGAGCGCAGGCAGGCCTTGCAGCGCAAGCGGATCCGCACTCTTGCAGCGGGTTGCGGTCTGGCGCAGCACGGCGTTGACGAACCCGCGGGCCCGCTCGGGTACGAGGCCCACTGCCTCGCCGACCGCGGCGTGGGCGGGGGTGCGCAGCCGCCAGAGCTGGTAGGCGCCGAGCCGCAGCGCGGCGCGCACCTCCGGCTCGACCTCGCCCACGGGACGCGACGCGTCGAGGCCGACGAGATGGTCGAGCGAGCCGAGGGCGCGCAGGGTGCCGTATCCGAGCTCGGTCGCAAAGGCCCTGTCCCGCAGGGAGAGCCCGGAGTGCTCCAGCAGGCGCGGCAGGGCGAGGTTGGCGTAGGCACCGTGGACGTCGACCTGGACGAGGAGGTCGAGCGCGACCCGCCGCGCGGACGGCTTCACGGCCCGAACCGCGCGCCGGGCTGCAGGCGCGCCCCGCGCAGCCACGCGGCGGCCTCCAGGGGAGCCTTGCCCGCCGGCTGCACCGTGGACAGGCGTACGTCCCCCTGCCCCGTGCCGACCAGGTCGCCCTCGACCTCCCCGGGCGCCAGGCCGGCGCTGTCGACGGGCCGCACCGGGCCCAGCTTGACCCGGGTGCCGTCCAGGGTGGTCCACGCCCCGGGCGCCGGCGTGCACGCGCGGATGGTGCGGTCGACGACCGCCGCCGGGCGCGACCAGTCGACGTGGGCGTCCTCGACCGTGATCTTGGGGGCGTACGAGACTCCCTCGGCCTGCTGGGGTTCGGCGCGCAGAGCCCCCTCCTCCAGGGCGTCCAGCGTGGCGGTCAGCAGGCCGGCGCCCGCCTCGGCCAGCCGGCCGAGGAGATCGCCGGCGGTGTCGGTCGGGCGAACCGTCTCGGTGAGCATCCCGAGGACCGGGCCGGTGTCCATGCCCTCGTCGATGAGGAACGTCGTTGCCCCCGTGATGTCGTCCCCTGCCAGCAGCGCGTGCTGGACCGGCGCGGCGCCGCGGTGCGCGGGCAGCAGCGAGAAGTGCAGGTTGACGAACCCGTACGGCGGCACGTCCAGCAACGCGCGCGGCAGGATCTTGCCGTAGGCCACGACCGGACAGCAGTCCGGCCGCAGCGACGCGACCTCCGGCAGCACGTCCAGCACGCGCGCGGGGGTCAGTACGGGGAGGCCGTGATCCAGCGCCAGCGCCTTGACAGGGCTGGCGGTCATCCGCTTGCCCCGTCCGGCGGGTGCGTCCGCACGGGTGATCACCGCGACGACCTCGTGGCGGTCACTGGCCAGCAGCGCGGCCAGTGACGGCACCGCCGCGTCCGGTGTCCCCGCGAAGATCAGGCGCATGCACTCGATCGTCTCAGAGGTCAGCCGAGCACCGCCGGGTCGATCTGGATCCGTACCGCCCCGGACTCCTTGCGGGCGCTGCGCACACCGGCCGCCGCGTGCAGCGCGGCGGCGAGGGCGGCGCCGGCGGATCGGGGTACCCGCAGCAACAGCCGCTCGACGTCCGCGTCGAGCGGCACCGGACCGAGCCGCTCGGTGCCGGCGGGCAGCTCCGCCTGCCGCAGCAGGTCGGCGATCGACGCCGGGGCCCCGTCGAGCGCGGCCATCCGCACGGCCGGCGGGAACCCCAGGTCGGACCGGTCCGACAGCTCGCGGTCTGCGGAACCGAACGGGTCCCAGCGCACCAGCGCCTGCACCGCCGGCGCACCCGCGTCCGCGACGATGACGACCGGGGCGCGCGGCGCCGCGAGAGACGCGGCGTTCAGCCAGCGGCGGACGGCTTCCTCACCGGCGCGCAGGTCCGCGCGGTTCAGCAGCGTCCACGCGTCGAGCAGCAGGACGGCCTGGTACGCGGCGCGTGGCTCGGCGCCCGGCGTCGCGACGACGAGAGAGGGCTCCGCCGGGACGGTCGTCAGCACCGACGCGCCGCCCGAGGTACGGACCGGGACGCCGGGGAACGCCCGGCCGAGCTCCTCGGCGGTGCGCCGCTCCCCCACCGCGCCGGCCCGCAGCCGGTCGTGCCCGCAGGCCGGGCAACTCCAGGCCGCCGCGGGCCGCCCGCACCACCGGCAGGACGGGGTGGCCCGTGCCGACGGCAGGGCCAGCGGGCCGCCGCAGTGCCCGCACCGCGCGGGCGTCCGGCAGCGGGCGCAGGCCAGCCCCGGCACGTACCCGCGGCGCGGGACCTGGACCAGCACGGGACCGGACCGCAGCGCGTCGCGCGCGGTCCGCCAGGCCAGGGTCGGCAGGCGGGCCGTGCGCGCCGCCTCGTCGCGCGCCACCTCGGCGTCGGAGCCGGCCGCGAGGACCCGCGGCGCGACCAGGCGCAGCGTCTCGCGCGCGGCGCGCAGCGGATGGGCCCAGCCCGCGCGGAGCAACGACGCTCCCTCCGCCGTCACGGCGCGGCCGCCGAGCAGCAGCCCACAGCCCTCCTGCACGGTCCGCAGCAGGGCGACCTCGCGCGCGTGCGGGTACGGGGCCCGCGGCTCGGCGTGCAGGTCGTCCCCGTCGTCCCAGACGACGACCAGCCCCAGGTTCGCGACCGGCGCGAAGGCCGCCGACCGCGTCCCGACGACCACGGGCGCCGTGCCCCGCGCCACCGACAGGAACCGGCGGTACCGCGTCTCCGGACCGTCGTCCGCCTGGAGGGCCACCGCTTCGGGCAACGCCGCCCGCACGTGCTGGGCGTCCCGCGCGTCCGGGACGACGACGAGCGCGCCCCGGCCGGACGCGGCGGCCGCGCGCACGGCGTCGGCGACCTCCCCCGGCCAGTCGTCGCCGGGAAGCGCCGACCACACGGCCCGAGGCGAGCGTCCGGCGGCGAGGGCGGACAGGTACGCGCCGCCCTCCGCGTAGCGGTCCAGCCCGTCCGCGCGGTGCGCCGCGGGTGGCGGCGTCGGGGACGAGTCCGCCCGCTCGGCCCGCGCGTGCCGCGGCGGGACGGCCAGCCGCAGCACGTCGGCCAGGGAGCCGGCGTACCGGTCTGCCACGGCCCGCGCGAGCCGGGCGATCTCCGGGGTGAGGACGACCTCCGGCGACACGACCTTCAGCGGCGTGAGGCGGTGCGGCGACGAGTCAGCCCGGCCCAGGACGAACCCGCCGGTGGGCCGGCCGGCGAACCGGACCCGTACCCGGCAGCCCGGCGGGCACGGAACGCCGTCCGGGACCGCGTAGTCGAACGGCCGGTCGAGGTGCGGCAGCGGCATGTCGACGGCGACGCGGGCCACTGCACCGTCCGCGGCGACGCTCATCCCGCCGCCGCGGCGGACGGGGCCGCGCCGGTCAGGCGCCGGAGGCGGTCTTCAGCGCCTCCGCGCGCGAGGTCGACTCCCAGCTGAAGTCCATGTCGGGGCGGCCGAAGTGGCCGTAGGCGGCCGTCGCCGCATAGATCGGCCGCAGCAGGTCGAGGTCGCGGATGATCGCCGCCGGGCGCAGGTCGAACACCTCGAGGACCGCGTCCTGGATCTTCTCGTCCGGCAACGTGCCGGTGCCGAACGTCTCGACGAACAGGCCGACCGGCTGCGCCTTCCCGATCGCGTACGCGACCTGCACCTCGCAACGCGTCGCGAGCCCCGCCGCGACGACGTTCTTGGCCACCCAGCGCATCGCGTACGCGGCCGAGCGGTCGACCTTGGAGGGGTCCTTACCGGAGAACGCGCCGCCGCCGTGCCGAGCCATGCCGCCGTACGTGTCGACGATGATCTTGCGACCGGTCACGCCGGCGTCCCCCATCGGGCCGCCGACGACGAACTGGCCGGTCGGGTTCACCAGCAGGCGGTAGCCGTCGGTCTCCAGGCCCAGGCCGACGAGCTCGGGGTCGACGACGTGCTCCTGGACGTCCGGGGTGAGCAGCGTGTCGAGGTCGATGTCCGCCGCGTGCTGCGTCGAGACGACCACGGTGTCCAGGCGGACCGGCTTCCCGTCGACGTACTCGATGCTGACCTGCGTCTTCCCGTCGGGGCGGAGGTAGCCGATGGTGCCGTCCTTGCGGACGCTCGAGAGCCGGCGCGCGAGGCGGTGCGCCAGGGCGATGGGCAGCGGCATCAGCTCGGGCGTGTCGTCGCAGGCGTACCCGAACATCAGGCCCTGGTCGCCGGCGCCCTGCCGATCCAGCACGTCCTCGACGGACTGGCCGGTGCGCGCCTCGTACGCCTGGTCGACGCCCTGCGCGATGTCGCTCGACTGCGCCCCGATCGACACCGAGACGCCGCAGGAGGCTCCGTCGAACCCCTTCTTGGAGCTGTCGTAGCCGATCTCGAGGATCTTCGCGCGGACCAGGCCGGCGATGTCGACATACGTGTCGGTCTTCACCTCGCCGGCGACATGCACCTGGCCGGTCGTGATCAGGGTCTCGACCGCGACGTGGCTCTTGGGGTCGTCCGCGATCATCGCGTCCAGGATCGAGTCGCTGATCTGGTCCGCGATCTTGTCGGGGTGGCCCTCGGTCACGGACTCGGATGTAAACAGTCGGGATGCCACGACACTCCTCGGCAGGGGGTTACTGGCGGTGGATGCTACCGGCGGTCAGCCGAGCCGGGTCACCACGGCGTCCCAGACGGCGTGCGCGAGCAGGTCCTTGGTGGTGTCGGCCACCTCGACCTCGACGCCGTCCGCGCCCAGGATCGTCGCGGCGTTGCGGTCCACCTCGAACCCCACCCCCTCGCCGACGCGGTTCACCACCAGCAGGTCGCAGCCCTTGGCCACCAGCTTCGCGCGTCCGTGCGCCAGCACGTCGTCGGTCTCGGCCGCGAACCCCACGACGACGCAGGCCCGCGAGCCGGCGTCGAGCGCCGACAGCTCGGCCAGCACGTCGGCGGTGCGGACGAGGTCCAACGAGGTGGGCTCGCCCGGGCCCTTCTTGATCTTCGAGTCCTGGCGGGCGGCGGGGCGGAAGTCGGCGACGGCCGCGGCCATCACGACCGCGTCGGCGCCGGCGGACGCCAGCAGCGTCTGCTCGCGGAGGTCGGCGGCGCTCGTCACCGGCACCACCTTGGCGCCCGCCGGCGGCGCGACCGACAGGTGCGCGGCCACCAGCGTGACGTCGGCGCCGCGGGCCGCCGCCGCCCGGGCGAGCGCGACCCCCTGCCGTCCCGACGAGCGGTTGCCGAGGAAGCGCACGGGGTCGAGGTGCTCGCGGGTGCCGCCTGCGGTGACCACGACCCGCCGGCCGCGGAGGTCGGGGGCGCCCGCGCCCCGGGCCAGCACGCTCGCCGCGGTCGCGGCCAGCTCCGCGGGCTCCGGCAGCCGTCCCGGGCCGGAGTCCGCCCCGGTGAGCCGGCCTGTGGCCGGCTCGAGCACCACCGCGCCGTACGACCGCAGGGCGGCGACGTTCGCGCGGGTGGCGGGGTGCTGCCACATCTCGGTGTGCATCGCGGGGGCGTAGACGACGGGGCACTGCGCCGTCAGCAGGGTCGAGGTCAGCAGGTCGTCCGCCTGCCCGTGGGCAGCGCGGGCGAGCAGGTCTGCCGTGGCCGGCGCCACGACCACGAGGTCGGCGGTCTGGCCCAGGCGGACGTGCGGGACGTCGTGCGCGCCGGTCCAGACGTCGGTGTGCACCGGCTTCCCGGACAGGGCCGCCCAGGTCGGCGCCCCGACGAACTGGAGCGCCGCAGCCGTCGGCACCACGGTGACGTCGTGACCGCTCTCGGTGAGCAGCCGCAGCAGCTCCACGGACTTGTACGCAGCGATCCCGCCTGCCACGCCGAGCACGATCACGGCTCGGTCGCCTACTCCTCGGCGGATTCGTGCGTCAGCAGCCCCGCGTTGATCTCGCGCAGCGCGATCGACAGCGGCTTCTCCTGGTTGCCGGGCTGGACCAGCGGGCCGACGTACTCGAGCAGGCCCTCGCCCAGTGAGCCGTAGTAGGCGTTGATCTGGCGGGCCCGCTTGGCGGCGAACAGCACGAGGCTGTACTTGCTCGCGGTCTTCTCGAGCAGCTCGTCGATGGGCGGGTTGGTGATCCCGACCGGGTTCGCGACGGTGCCGGGCATGCGGGTCCTCTCGATACAGGTGGCGCGTTCGCCCCACCACAGTGTGGAGGCGGGTACGGCGATCAGCCGCGCATCAAGGCTAACAGGCGCGCGGCCGCCTGCTCGACGTCGTCGTTCACGATCACCGCGTCGAACTCGTCGGCCGCCGCCATCTCCGCCCGGGCGATGGCCAGCCGCTCCTGCACGCCCGCCGCGTCGTCCGTGCCGCGTCCGACCAGCCGCCGGGCCAGTTCGGCCATGCTCGGCGGCGCCAGGAAGACCAGGAGCGCGTCCGGCATCGCAGCGCGGACCAGCCGGGCGCCCTGCACGTCGATCTCCAGGAGCACGGGTACGCCGGCCGCCAACCGCTCCTCCACGGGTGCGCGCGGCGTGCCCTTGCGGTGCCCGGCGTACTCGGCGCTCTCCAGGAAGCCGCCCCTGGCCACCTCGGCGGCGAAGCGCTCCTCGTCGACGAAGACGTAGTGCACGCCGTCCACCTCGGCCGGCCGGCGGGCCCGCGTCGCCCACGACACCGACACCCAGACGTCGGGGGCGAGCGCCCGCAGCGCGCTCACGACACTGCCCTTGCCCACTCCCGACGGCCCGGCGAGCACCGTCAGCCGCGCCCGCGCGGGCGCGTCAGCCACCGTGGTCCGCGGACTCCTGTGCGAACGCGGCCGTCAGGGCGGCCCGCTGCTTGCCGCCGAGGCCGCGTACCCGTCGGGTCGGGCTGATCTCCAGGCGCTCCATCAGCGCCGCCGCCCGGACCTTCCCGATGCCGGGCAGGGCGTCGAGCAGCGACGCCACCCGCATCTTGCCGATCGCCTCGTCGTGCTCGGCACGGGCGACGATCCCGTCGAGGACCTCGACCACGCGGGGGCCGGCGTCCTTGAGCTCCTGGCGGGCGGCAGCGCGGATGCGGCGCGCCTCCGTGGCCTTCGCGAGCGCCGCGGCTCGCTGTTCCGGCGTGAGTGGCGGCAGGGCCACGGGCCGTACCTCCTGTCCCTCCCCGACCCGGCGGCACCGGGACCGGTGCGACCGCACCCACGGGGGCAAGGCGAGCACGGCTGGCGGGGAACCTAGTCGCCCCGCCGTACGGGTGCCAGCGGCCATCCGCGTACGCCCTGGGCAAAACGGCCGCGACCGCACCCGGGGCGCGCCCTACGGTGAGGCTCGTGTCCGTCCCGACCGCGTCGCCGAAGGCGCCGCCGGTCGGCCGTCGCCGGCGGCGCACCTGGCCCAAAGCGCTGCGCGGGAGAAACTTCCGGCTCTGGTACGCAGGTCAGACCCTGTCGGTGTTCGGCACCGAGATGGTGCCGGTGGCGCTCACGTTCGCGGTGCTGGGCCGCTACCACACCGCCGGCGCCGTCGGCACGGTTCTCACGGCCGAGACCGCGCCGATGGTCCTGCTGCTGCTCGTCGGCGGCGTCGCCGCCGACCGCGTCTCGCGGCGCTCGCTGCTGTTCGGCACCGACGTGGTCTCCGCCGCGACGCAGGCGGTGGCAGCCCTCCTGCTGTTCTGGGGGCACTGGCAGCTGTGGCAGCTCGCGGTCGTCTTCGCCGTCCAGGGCGGCGCGACCGGTCTCGCCTCCCCCGCACTGCTCGGCATGGTCGCGGACACGGTCCCCGAGCCGCATCGCCACCAGGCGAACTCGCTGCGCACGATCTCGATGGCGGCCGGCGGGGTGGCCGGGCCGGCCCTTGCCGGGGTGATCGCAGGGTTCGGCAGCGGCGGTCTGGCCCTGGCCGTCAACGCCGCGACGTACGCGGCGAGTGCCGCCTGCCTCGCCGCGATGACCGCCAGCGCGCCGGCCGGACACGAAGGCGGGGGCTCGTACCTGCGCGACCTCCAGCAGGGCTGGCGGGAGTTTCGCAGCCGGGCGTGGGTGTGGTCGATCGTCGCCCAGTTCGGGGTCTTCCACCTGCTGGTCTTACCGCCCGTGCTGGTGCTCGGTGCTGTGGTCAGCGACGACCACCTCGGCGGGGCCGCCGCGTGGGGCGCGACCCTCGGCGCCTTCGGTCTCGGGTCGGTGGCCGGCGGCCTCGCGATGCTGCGGTGGCACCCGCGCCGGCCGCTGCTCACCGCGGTCCTCCTCGCGAGCGTGTTCACCGTCCTGTGCTGCTCACTGGCGCTGGTGCTGGCCGAGCCCTGGCAGGTCGTCACCGGGTTGGTCGCGGGCGCGTCCTTCTCGGTGTTCGACGTGCTCTGGAACACCGCGCTCACCACCCACATCCCGCCGCAGCTGCTGTCGCGGGTGAGCGCGTACGACTGGTTCGGGTCGATCGCGCTGCTGCCCATCGGGTACGCCATCGTCGGCCCGCTCTCGGTCTGGCTGGGTGTCCGCACGACGCTGTGGCTCGCCGCCGGCCTGTGGCTGGTGCTCAGCGCGCTCGTACTGCTCGTCCGCGAGGTCCGCGACATGCCGAGTCTCGAGCCAGCGGGCGACGGCCCGGTGACGTGACCCGGTGACGTGAGCCGGTGACGTGACCCGGCCGCCGGCCTCAGCCGACCGGGACGAGCGACTCGGCGAGCAGTGCGGCGGCGGCGCCCGGATCGGCGGCGCCGGTGATGGGACGGCCGATGACCAGCAGCGACGCCCCGTCGGCGAGCGCCTGCTCCGGCGTGGCGATCCGCGACTGGTCGTCCGCGGCGCTGCCCGGCGGGCGGATGCCCGGCACGATCAGGTCGATGTCGGGGCCGACCTCGGCCCGCAGCGCGGCCACCTCGAGCGGGCTGCAGACGAGCGCCCGCGCGCCGGCGTCGACGGCGAGGCGGCCGAGGCGGCGGACGACGTCCAGCGGCGGGCCGGGCACGCCGATCGCCTGCAGGTCCGCGTCCGACAGGGACGTCAGAACCGTGACAGCGGCGATCTTCACGTCCGGAGCGGCCTCGACGGCCGCCCGGACCATCGCCGTGCCGCCGCCGGCGTGGACGGTGACGTACTCCGGCTTCAAACGGGCCACCGACCGCGCGGCACCCGCCACGGTCTTCGGGATGTCGTGCAGCTTGAGGTCGAGGAACAGGCCGACCTTCTCCCCTCCCCGCACGACGTCGACGACCTCCGGGCCATGCCGCAGGAACAGCTCCAGCCCGATCTTCAGCACGGCGACGTGCGGACCGACCGCGGTCGCCCAGCGAGCTGCCGTCTCGACGTCCTGGGTGTCGAGCGGTACGGCGATGGGCGCGCGGGTCATGCCTCTCCTTGGTGGGGACGGACGCCGTCCGGCGGGTCCGTGCGATGGGTGGCGCCGTGGGTGCCGGCGACCGGGTCGTCGTCGGTGGAGCCCGGCGGATCAGGAGTCTCGGACACCGTCGCCGCGGGCGCTCGGTGAGCGACGCCGACGGCGTCGGCCGCGGCCCGAAAACCCCGGTCCGCCAGGGCTTGCTGTAACTCGTGCAGGATGCGCAGCGGCGCGTGCGGATCGCCGAAGATCGCCGTTCCGACGCTCACCGCCGTGGCTCCGGCCGCGAGGAACTGCAGCGCGTCGAGGCCGTTGCGGATGCCGCCCATGCCGAGGATCGGCACGTCCGGGAGGGCGGCGTGCACCTGCCAGACGCAGCGCACCGCCATCGGTCGGATGGCCGGCCCGGACAGCCCGCCGGTGATACCGGCCAGCGTGGGTCGAAGCGTGTCCGTGTCGATGACGACGCCGAGCGTCGTGTTGATCATCGACAGGCCGTGGGCGCCCGCGTCGACGCACGCCCGCGCGACGTCCACGATGGACGTCACGTCCGGGGAGAGCTTGGCGAACACCGGAACGCTCGAGACCCGCCGGACCGCCGAGATCACGGCCGCGGCGGCCGCCGGGTCGCAGGCGAAGACCTGGCCGCGGTCCTCGACGTTCGGACAGGAGATGTTCACCTCCAGCATCGACAGTCCCGGGCGGCCACGGACGCGGGACGCGAGCTTGACGTACTCGTCGACGCTGCCCCCCGCGATCGAGACCACCGCCGGGACGCCGTGCTCGGCCAGCCACGGCAGGTCACGGGACACGAACGTCTCGACTCCCGGTCCCTGCAGGCCGATGCCGTTGAGCATGCCGCTGGGCGTCTCGGCCATCCGCGGCGTCGCCCGCCCGCTGCGCGGTTCGAGCATGATCGACTTGGTGACCACGCCGCCGAGCAGGGCGGGGTCGAAGAACTGCGCCAGCTCCTGACCCGCGGCGCTGCACCCGCTGGCCGTGAAGACCGGATTGCGGTAGGCCGCCCCCGCCAGGTCGGTGGTCATGTCGACGTACGGAAGGTCGCGGCCGCGGCCGGCGTCGACGAGCTCGACCTGCGGCCCGGTCACGTCGGCACCGCGGCCGGTGCGCCGACCGCGTCGTGCGGGACGGTGCCGATGGCGTCGAAGCGCACCTGCTCGCCGCGGAACACGGGCCCCTCCACGCAGGAGCGCACCATGCGTGTCACGCCGTCGGTGCCGCGTACCGGCAGGACGCAGGTCATGCAGACGCCGATGCCGCAGGCCATCGTCTCCTCGACGGCGACCTGGATCGGGATTCCGGCCTCGGCGCCCAGCTCGGTGACCGCCCGCAGCATGCCCATCGGCCCGCAGGCGTAGATGACGTCGGCGCCGCGGTCGATCATCGTCGGCAGGACGTCCGTGACCCGGCCGCGCTCGCCCTGCGAACCGTCCTCGGTCGTGATCGCCATCGCCGTCGACATGCGCTTCGCATCGAGCGCGCCGAACAGCCGGTCGGCGGTGGCGGCGCCCAGGACCGCGTCGACCCGGCAGCCGCGTCCACGCAGCTGCTCCGCCAGCGCCAGCAACGGAGCGGCGCCGTAGCCGCCGCCGACGATCACCGCGTGCACGGGGTTCTTGGGCAGCGTGAACGGCCGGCCGAGGGGGCCGACCACGTCGAGCGGGTCGTGCGGGCGCCGGCCGGCGAGCCAGGCGGTCCCCTGGCCGCGGACGGCGAACACGAACTCGATCGTCCCCCCGTACACACCCCGGTCCTGCGCCTCGTAGAGCGCGAAGGCGCGCCGCAGCGGCATCGGCGTGTTGGGGCCCCCGACCGCGATCGCCACGAAGTGCCCCGGCCGCGTGCCCTGCGCGATGCCCGGCGCCACGACGGTCATGGCGTGGTAGTCGCCCACCCGCCGGACGGACAGCACCTCGCCCATGACCTGGACCGGCATCAGCCCGCCTCCGACTGGCTGCGCAGGCGCCGGTGCCAGTCCTGCAGCGACCGGACGCCGGCCTCGCCGCGGATCATCGCCTCGATGCCCTGGACGCAGGCGGCCGCCGCCTGGACGGTCGTGATGCACGGCACGCCCATCGTGACGGCCGCGGTCCGGATCTCGTACCCGTCGAGGCGGGTTCCGGCCGTGCCGAACGGGGTGTTGACGATCAGGTCGACCTCGCCGGCGAGGATCTGCTCGACGACGTTCCCCGGCCCGTCGCTGAACTTGCGCACCTGCGTGCACGGAACGCCGTTGCGCCGCAGCACGTCTGCCGTGCCTTCGGTCGCGAGCACCTCGAACCCGAGGTCCGCGAGGCGCTTCACCGGGAACACCAGGGCGCGCTTGTCGCGGTTGGCCACCGACACGAACGCGCGTCCCTTGGTGGGCAGGTCGCCGTAGGCCGCGGCCTGGCTCTTGGCGAACGCGGTGCCGAACGACGCGTCGATGCCCATGACCTCGCCGGTCGACTTCATCTCCGGCCCGAGCACGGTGTCGACGTGCGCGCCGTCGACCGTACGGAACCGGGTGAACGGCAGGACCGCCTCCTTGACGGCGATGTGGCTGCTCCACGGCAGGTCCGCGCCGTCGCCCCGGGCGGGCAGCAGGCCCTCGGCCCGCAGGTCGGCGATGGAGGCACCCAGCATCACCCGGGCGGCGGCCTTCGCGAGGGGGACGGCGGTCGCCTTCGACACGAACGGCACCGTCCTGCTCGCGCGCGGGTTCGCTTCGAGGACGTACAGCACGTCGCCGGCGAGGGCGTACTGGACGTTCAGCAGTCCCCGAACCCCCACCCCCGTCGCGATGGCGCGCATGCTCTCGCGGATCCGCTCGATGTCGCGGCGGCCCAAGGTGATCGGTGGCAGCGCGCACGCCGAGTCACCGGAGTGGATGCCGGCCTCCTCGATGTGCTCCATGACCCCGCCGAGGTACAGGTCGGTCCCGTCGAAGAGCGCGTCGACGTCGATCTCGATCGCGTCGTCGAGGAAGCGGTCGACGAGCACGGGGTGCTCGGGGCTGATCGCGGTGGCGCGTCCGATGTAGTCGCGCAGCATCTCGTCGCCGTAGACGATCTCCATGCCGCGCCCGCCGAGGACGTACGACGGGCGGACGAGCACCGGGTAGCCGATCTCGTCGGCGATCGCCTTGGCCTCGTCGAAGGAGGTGGCGGTCCCGTGCTTGGGCGACGGGAGGCCCGCCTCGTCGAGGACCCGTCCGAAGGCCCCCCGGTCCTCGGCGAGGTTGATCGCCGAGGGCGGCGTGCCGACGATCGGGACGCCCTCGTCAGCGAGCGCCTGCGCGATCCGCAGCGGGGTCTGGCCACCGAGCTGGACGACCACGCCCACGACGTCGCCGGACTGCTGCTCGGCGTGCACGACCTCCAGGACGTCCTCGACGGTCAGCGGCTCGAAGTAGAGCCGGTCGCTGGTGTCGTAGTCGGTGCTGACCGTCTCGGGGTTGCAGTTGACCATGACGGTCTCGAACCCGGCGTCGTGCAGGGCGAAGCTGGCGTGGACGCATGCGTAGTCGAACTCGATGCCCTGGCCGATGCGGTTGGGACCACTGCCGAGGATCAGCACCTTCGGCGCCGACGAGGGCGCGACCTCCGTCTCCTCGTCGTACGTGGAGTAGTGGTACGGGGTCAGGGCCTCGAACTCCGCGGCGCAGGTGTCGACCGTCTTGTAGACCGGCCGGACGCCCTGCTGGTGACGGGCGTCGCGTACGGCCTTCTCGGAACGGCCTGTCGCGTCGGCGATCTGGGCGTCCGACAGCCCGGCGCGCTTGGCGCGGCGCAGGGACGCAGGCTCCAGCGTCGTCGTGCGGGCGACCTCGAGCACCAGCGCCAGCTGGTCGAGGAACCACGGGTCGATGCCGGTCGCGTCGTGCAGCTCCTCGACGGTCGCACCGGCGCGCAACGCGTCGAAGGCGACGAGGATGCGCCCGTCGCGGCGGAGCGCGGCCTCGGCGAGCAGCGCGTCCTTGCCGGGCAGGTCACCGGCAAGACGTAGGCCGGCCGGTGTCCGCTCCAGCGAGCGCAGCGCCTTGCCCAGCGCCTCCGGGAACGAGCGGCCGACCGCCATCGCCTCGCCGACCGACTTCATCGTCGTGGTCAGCTCGGCATCGGCACCGGGGAACTTCTCGAACGCGAACCGGGGCGCCTTGACCACGACGTAGTCGAGGGTCGGCTCGAACGCTGCCGGCGTGGAGCCCGTGATGTCGTTGGCGATCTCGTCGAGCGTGTAGCCGAGCGCCAGCAGTGCGGCGATCTTCGCGATCGGGAACCCGGTCGCCTTCGACGCGAGCGCGCTGGACCGGCTGACGCGCGGGTTCATCTCGATCACGATCATGCGGCCGTCCGCCGGGTTCACCGCGAACTGGATGTTGCACCCGCCGGTGTCGACGCCGACGGCCCGCAGGACGGCGATGCCCACGTCGCGCATGTGCTGGTACTCGCGGTCGGTCAGCGTCATCACCGGCGCGACCGTGATCGAGTCGCCGGTGTGGATGCCCATCGGGTCGAGGTTCTCGATCGAGCAGACGACCACGACGTTGTCGTGGCGGTCGCGCATGAGCTCGAGCTCGAACTCCTTCCACCCCAGGACGCTCTCCTCGACCAGGACGCTGGGGACGATCCCGGCCTTGTCGTGGTTCGCGTACAGACCGGCTGCGGCCATCCGGCGCAGCGCCACCTCGTCGGTGGCGATCCCGCCCCCGAGCCCGCCCATCGTGAAGCTCGGGCGGACGACGACCGGATAGTCGAGCTCGGCCGCCGTCTGCACGCACTCGTCGACGGTGTAGCAGGTACGGCTGCGGGCGGACTCGGCCCCGATGCTCGCGACGATCTCCTTGAACCGCTCGCGGTCCTCCCCGGCGCGGATCGCGTCGACGTCGGCGCCGATCAGCTCGACGCCGTACTTGTCCAGGACGCCGCGGTCGTGCAGGGCGAGCGCCGTGTTGAGCGCGGTCTGCCCGCCGAGGGTCGCGAGCAGCGCGTCCGGCCGCTCCGCGGCGATGACCTGCTCGACGTACTCGGGGGTGATCGGCTCGATGTACGTGGCGTCGGCGAACTCGGGGTCGGTCATGATCGTCGCCGGGTTGGAGTTCACCAGGCTGACCCGGATGCCCTCGGCGCGCAGCGCTCGGCACGCCTGCGTGCCGGAGTAGTCGAACTCGCAGGCCTGCCCGATGACGATCGGTCCCGAGCCGATGACGAGGACGCTCGAGATGTCGGTACGGCGGGGCATCAGGCCACCGCCGGCCGGCGCTCGGTCATGAGCGTCACGAAGCGGTCGAACAGGTAGGCGGCGTCGTGTGGTCCGGCCGCCGCTTCCGGGTGGTACTGCACGCTGAACGCCGGAACATCTCGCGCTACCAGGCCTTCCACCACGCCGTCGTTGAGGTTCACATGGCTCACCGCCACCCGCCCGAACTCGCCCTGCAGCTCGCCGTCCGGCGCGGTGACGGCGAAGCCGTGGTTGTGCGCGGTCACCTCGACCTTGCCGGTCGCCAGGTCCTGCACCGGCTGGTTGACGCCGCGGTGGCCGAACTTGAGCTTGTGGGTGCCGAGGCCGAGTACCCGTCCGAGGATCTGGTGTCCGAAGCAGATGCCGAAGACCGGCAGACCCGCCTCGAGTGCCCCGCGGCAGGCGGCTGCCGGTTCCCTGGCCGTCGCCGGGTCGCCCGGACCGTTGGACAGGAACACGCCGTCGGCGCCGGTGGCGAGCAGATCGTCGGCGCTGGCGGTCGCGGGCAGGACGTGGACCTCGATGCCGCGCTCGGCCATTCGCCGCGGGGTCATGGCCTTGATGCCGAGGTCCAGGGCGGCGACCGTGAACCGGCGCGCCCCGGCTGCGGGTACGACGTACGGAGCCGGGGTGGTGACGGCGCGCCACAGGTCGGCCCCCTCCATGCCCGGCGCGTCCCGCACCCGCGCGAGCAGCGCCTGCGGGTCGCTCTCCGTCGAGCTGACCGCGACCCGCATCGCCCCGCGGGAGCGCAGGTGCCGGGTGAGCGCCCGCGTGTCCACGCCGCTGATACCGACCACGCCCTGGTCTTCGAGCGCCGCGGTCAGCGAGCCGGTCGCGCGCCAGCTGGAGGGGCGCGGCGACGGGTCGCGCACGACGTAGCCGCTCACCCAGATCCGCCGGGACTCGTCGTCCTCGCCGTTCCAGCCCGTGTTGCCGATCTGCGGCGCCGTCATCGCCACGACCTGACCGTGGTACGAGGGGTCGGTGAGCGTCTCCTGGTAGCCGGTCATGGCGGTGCAGAACACCGCCTCCCCGACGCTCTCGCCGACCGCGCCGAACGCCTCCCCCCGGAACGTCCGCCCGTCCTCGAGAACCAGTAACGCCTCCGTCATGCTCACGCCAGCTTTCCGTCGAGAACCGTAGGCCGCCCGCGCAGGAACGTCGCCACCACCCCGGTGTCGAAGCGCATCCCGTCGTACGGCGTGTTGTGCGCCCGGCTCGCCAGTGCCAGCCGGTCGACCGTCCAGGTCGCTGCCGGGTCGACCAGGCACAGGTTCGCGGGCTCGCCCACCGCGAGCGGGCGGCCGTGCCCGGCCAGGCGGCCGATCCGAGCCGGCGCAGCGGACATCCGCTCGGCGACGGTGGGCCAGTCCAGGCCGACGGCGACCGCGACGGCGAGGGCGGTCTGCAGGCCGAGCATGCCGGGCCGGGCGGCGGCCCACTCGGTCTCCTTGTCCTCGGTGGTGTGGGGCGCGTGATCGGTCGCGATCGCGTCGATCGTCCCGTCACCGAGGCCCGCCCGCAGCGCGTCGACGTCGGCCTGGGTCCGCAGCGGCGGGTTCACCTTGTAGACGGGGTCGTAGCTCGAGACGCACGCGTCGGTCAGCAGCAGGTGGTGCGGTGTGACCTCGGCGGTGACGTTGACGCCGTGCGCCTTCGCGAACCGGACCAGCTCGACCGATCCGGCCGTCGACACGTGGCAGACGTGCAGGCGGCTACCGACATGGCCGGCGAGAAGGCAGTCACGGGCGATGATCGCCTCCTCGGCGACGCTCGGCCAGCCGGCCAGCCCGAGCCGCGCGGAGGCGACCCCCTCGTGCATCTGCGCGCCCGCCGTCAGTGCCGGCTCCTCGGCGTGCTGGGCGATCACGCCGTCGAACGCCTTGACGTACTCGAGCGCTCGGCGCATCAGGGCTGCGTCCGACACGCACACCCCGTCGTCGCTGAAGACGCGGACGCGGGCCGCGGAGTCGGCCATCGCGCCGAGCTCGGCGAGGGCGCGACCGGCCAGCCCGACGGTGACGGCGCCGACCGGCGCCACGTCGCAGTGGCCGGCGGCCCGGCCGAGGTGGAACACCTGCTCGACGACGCCCGCGGTGTCGGCCACCGGGTCGGTGTTGGCCATCGCGTGCACGGCGGTGTAGCCGCCGAGCGCCGCCGCGGCCGTCCCGGTCTCGACCGTCTCGGCGTCCTCGCGGCCGGGCTCGCGCAGGTGGGTGTGCAGGTCGACGAGCCCGGGCAGCGCGACCAGGCCCGCCGCATCGAGGACCTGGGCACCGGCAGCGGACAGGCCGGGGCCGATCTCGGCGATCGTCCCGTCGCGCAGCACCAGGTCGGTGGCGTCACCACCGACGAGCGAGGCGCCCCGGACCAGCCAGCCCGTCACGACGCACCGCCCGCGAGCAGGAGGTAGAGGACCGCCATCCGCACGCTGACCCCGTTGGCGACCTGGTCGACGATCGTGGAACGCACGCTGTCGGCCACCTCGGCCGCGATCTCCATGCCGCGGTTCATCGGCCCCGGGTGCATGACCACCGCGTCGTCGGGCAGCGTCGCCATCCGCGCAGCGTCCAGGCCGTACCGGCGGCTGTACTCGCGCTCGCTCGGGAAGTACGCGGCGCCCATGCGCTCGCGCTGCACCCGCAGCATCATCACCACGTCGCTCTTCGGCAGCACCGCGTCGAGGTCGTACGAGGTCTCCGCCGGCCACGCGTCGACCCCCAGCGGCAGCAGCGTCGGCGGCGCGACCAGCGTCACCGACGCCCCGAGCGTCGCGAGCAGCAGCACGTTCGACCGCGCGACCCGGCTGTGCAGCACGTCACCGACGATCGCCACCCGCAGGCCCTCGACCCGGCCGGTGCGCGCACGCATCGTGAACGCGTCGAGGAGGGCCTGGGTGGGGTGCTCGTGGGTGCCGTCGCCCGCGTTGACGACCGCCCCGTCGACCCACCGCGCGAGGGTGTGCGGCGCGCCGCTGGCGCTGTGGCGGCAGACGACCGCATCGGCGCCGATGGCCTGCAGGGTCAGCGCGGTGTCCTTGAGCGACTCGCCCTTGCTGACGCTCGATCCCTTGGCACTGAAGTTGATCACGTCGGCGGACAGCCGCTTGGCTGCCACCTCGAACGAGATGCGCGTCCGGGTGGAGTCCTCGTAGAACAGGTTCACGACGGTCCGCCCGCGGAGGGTCGGCAGCTTCTTGACCGCCCGCCCGCTGACCTGCGCCAGCTCGGCGGCGGTGTCGAGGACGAGCAGAGCATCGTCGCGGGACAGGTCGGCGGCCGAGAGCAGGTGCCGGTTCACCGCTGCCCCCCCGCGACGGGAACGGGTCCGGCGCCCCCCCCGAGGGCGGCGGGGCCGAGCAGGACCGCGTCCCGACCGTCGTACTCCTCCAGCAGGACGTGCACCGTCTCTTGCAGGGAGGTCGGGATGTTCTTGCCGACGTAGTCGGCGCGGATCGGCAGCTCGCGGTGACCCCGGTCGACGAGGACGGCGAGCTGGACGGCCCGGGGCCGGCCGAGGTCGGACAGCGCGTCGAGGGCGGCGCGGACGGTGCGGCCGGAGAACAGGACGTCGTCGACGAGCACGACGGTCGCGCCGTCCACGCCGGCGGGCGGGAGGTCGGTCGCGGCGAGAGCACGCACGCCGCGCAGGGCGAGGTCGTCGCGGTACAGCGTGATGTCGAGGGCGCCGACCGGGACCTCGAGCCCTTCGAACCGGGCGACGAGTGCGGCGATCCGCCGGGCCAGGGCCACGCCGCGAGTCGGGATGCCGAGCAGGACGAGCCGGCCGTCCGCGGCCGTGACCCCTTCGCGTTCGAGCAGCTGATGGGTGAGGCGGGCGAGGACGCGCGCGACTTCGTGGTCCTCGAGAACGGGATGGGCGGCGGCGCGGTCGCCGGTGACCGGACGCGATCTCGTGCCGGGGGGCACGGCGCGGGGCCGCTGGGCAGGACTGGACATGCGGGCTCCTTCCCTGCCTCGCGGGACAGGTCGTTAAAGGAGGGGAAGCCACTCGCAGGTTAGCAGAGCGGGCCGCCGGTCGCCGCGGCGGTCTCCGCCGGTTCGGGGCGTCCGCGCGCGACACGCCGCCACCCGGAGGGGTGCTTGACGTGCTTTGTCCGCTCCGCCTATCGTCACGCTCCGTAGCCAACCGATGCGAACGGGCGGCTGCACACGGCGACGCGATGACGCCGGGAGGGAACGGTCACCGCGCGACGGCCGCAGGCCGCCGCACCTTCCGGTCGAGCGAGGGGTGAGACCGGCGCCGGGCCACGAGACCGCCCGCGGCGGCCGACCCGAGGAGCGCCGTCATGAACGACTACGCCAAGGCTCTCGGCGCGCGGCTGCGCGCGATCCGGGCGCAGCAGGGTTTGTCCCTGCACGGCGTGGAGGAGAAGTCGCACGGCCGCTGGAAGGCGGTCGTGGTCGGCTCGTACGAGCGCGGCGACCGCGCCGTGACCGTGCAACGCCTCGCCGAGCTCGCCGAGTTCTACGGCGTCCCCGTCGCCGAGCTGCTGCCCACCGCGCCCGCCACGCCGACGCCACCGCGCGACGCCGCACCGCGGCTCGTGCTCGACCTGGAGAAGCTGACGGGCATCCCGCCCGAGCGCGGGTCGGCGCTCACGCGGTACGCCGCGACCATCCAGAGCCAGCGCGGCGACTACAACGGCCGGGTCCTGTCGATCCGGCAGGAGGACCTGCGTTCGCTGGCGGTGATCTACGACGACACGCCCGCCCGGATGACCGAGCAGCTCATCGAGTGGGGCGTGCTCGCGCCCGAGGCGCGCCTGGCCGTCGCCGCCGAGTAGCGCCGTGCCCCCCGCGGGCATGATCGACACATCAGGCGGTGTCGACGGTCAGGCGGGGGCCGCGGAGCCGATCGCGGCGAGCACGCCGTTGACGTACGACGACGACTCGTCGGTCGACAGCTCACCGGCCAGGCCGACGGCCTCGCTGATGGCCACCGCAGGCGGCACGTCGCCGAACCGCAGCTCGAACACCGCGATCCGCAGCAGCGCCCGGTCGACGGCGGGCAGCCGGCCGAGGGACCAGCCCGCTGAGAGAGCGGGGCCGATCAGCGCGTCGATCTCGCCGGCATGGGCCGTCACGCCCTGGACGATCTCCGCGGCGTAGGCAGCGACCGGCGGGTCCCCGGCGGCCTGCCGGAGGGCGAGGACGTCGAGCGGGTCGAGGTGGCGCTGGTCGGCCTCGAAGAGCAGGTCGAGCGCCCGCTTGCGGGCCTTGCGACGGGCGCCGGCCACGGGCTAGGAGGTCACGCGGCCGAGATAGCGGCCGTCGCGGGTGTCGACCTTGATCTTCTCGCCGGTGGTCAGGAACAGCGGCACCTGGACGGTCGCGCCGGTCTCCACCGTGGCCGGCTTGTTGCCGCCGGTGGAGCGGTCGCCCTGCAGGCCGGGGTCGGTCTGGGTGATGACCAGCTCCACGCTTGCCGGCAGCTCGACGTACAGCGGGGTGTCGTCGTGCACGGCGACCTGCGCGGTCATGTTCTCCAGCAGGTAGTCCGCGGTCGAACCCACCACGTCGCCGGGGATCGGGATCTGGTCGAACGTCTCGGCGTCCATGAACACGAAGTCGGCGCCGTCGCGGTACAGGTAGCTCATCTCGCGCCGGTCGACGTTCGCCACCTCGACCTTGGTGCCGGCGTTGAAGGTGCGGTCGACGACCTTGCCGCTGAGGACGTTCTTGAGCGTGGTGCGCACGAACGCGCCGCCCTTGCCCGGCTTGACGTGCTGGAACTCGACCACGTTCCAGAGCTGGCCGTCGAGGTTGAGGGTCATGCCGTTCTTGAGGTCGTTCGTCGTCGCCACGGCGGCGATCCTACCGGCGCCTCAACGGGCCTCGGCCGTCTCGAGCTCCGCCTCGGCCGCTGCCCTCGTCTCCGGGACGGGCCGTCCGTCGCGCGCCGACCGTCCCAGCCGGCGGACGGCGACCGCACCCAAGCAGGCCGCGGCGGCAGCGGCTGCCGCACCCAGACCCAGCCCCCAGCGTCCCCCGACGTACTCGGCCACGGCACCGGCGACGGGACCACCGATCGGGGTGGAGCCGAGAAAAGCGACCGCGTACAGCGCCATGACCCGGCCGCGCATCTGCGGGGCCGCCTGCAGCTGCAGCGTCGAGTTCCCGATCGCCATGAAGGAGATGCTCGCGGCCCCCACGAACAGCAGGGCGACCAGCTCGAGCGGCACGGTGGGGGCAAGTGCCGCGAGCACGATGCAGAGTGAGAAGACGCCTGCCATCAGGGACATCGGCCGCATGCCCGTCTTGCCACGGCCGGCCGTGACGAGCCCGCCGGCCACGGCGCCGAGGCCCATGGCGGCGGTCATGAAGCCGTACGTGCTCGCCCCGCCGTGCAGGACGTTCTTGGCCATGACCGGCAAGGTGACGGTGAACTCGTACGCCAGGCAGCCGATGATCGCCATCATCAGCAGCGGGACGAGCAGCTCCGGGGTGCGGCGGACGTACGCGACGCCCTCGCGCAGCTGGCCCTTGGCGCGGACGGTCGGCGTCGTCGGTTGCAGTCGGCTGGCGTCCATCGACACCAGCGAGTAGACGACCGCCGCGAAGCTCACGGCGTTGACCAAGAAGCACGGCCCAGACCCGGCGACACCGATGACGATGCCGGCCGCCGCGGGGCCGACGACCCGGGCGGCGTTGACGAGCACCGAGTTCAAGGTGACCGCGTTGCGCAGGTCGCGCGACCCGACCATCTCGAGCACGAACGACTGGCGGGCGGGGTTCTCGAAGGTCGTGTTCAGGCCGAGCAGCGCCGCCAGCACGAAGATCTCGGCGACCGTGACGACGTGGGTCACGGTCAGGAGACCGAGGATCAGCGCCAGCACACCCATCATCGACTGGAGCGCGACCATGAGCCGGCGCTTGTCGACGCGGTCCGCCACCACGCCGCCGTACGGGCCGAGCAGGAGGATCGGCAGGGTCTGCACCGCGACCAGGGCGCCGACAGCGGTCCCGGACCCGGTCAGCTGGAACACCAGCCAGGACTGGGCGACACGCTGCATCCACGTACCGATGAGGCTGATCGCCTGGCCGGCGACGTACCGGCGGTAGTTCGGGATGGCCAGCGCCGAGAACGTCCGGCTGGCAGCAGGGTCGAAGCGACGGAGCCAGCTGCGCGGCGCCCGGGAACGGTCGGACGCTCGCGCGGTCAGCACTGGCACCCTCCACCTGCTCGTCCCAGGCATCCCACCCGGATCATTGCCTATCGGCAAGCATACACCCGGAAGGGCGACAAGGCGCCGGTCAGCTCAGTTCTGCCTGCTCCAGCTGAGCTTCGGCAGTGGCGAGCGTTTCGCGCGGGCGCCGGCCGAGGCGCCGGCCCGGCCGAAGATGCCGCAGCGCGACGGCGCCGAGCACTGTCGCCACGGCGCAGGCCAGCGCGCCCACCCCGAGCCCGTACCGGCCGCCCAGGTGCTGGCAGACCGCGCCGATGACCGGACCTCCGATGGGCGTGGAGCCGAGAAAGGCCACCGCCCACAGGGAGATGACCCGCCCGCGCATCTGCGGGTCCGCGGCCAGCTGGAGCGTCGAGTTGCCGATCGACAGGAACGAGACGCTGGCCGCACCGACCAGCAACAGGGCGATCAGCTCCCAGGTGAGGTTCGGGGCGAGCGCAGCCAGCGCGACGAACAGCGTGAAGGCGCCTGCGGTCAGGACCATCGGGCGCATGCCCGTCTTGCCGCGCCCTGCCGTCACCAGGCCGCCGACGACCGCGCCCGCGCCCATGGCGGCGGTCAGGAAGCCGAAGGTCGCCGCGTCGCCGTGCAGGACCTGCTTGGCAAAGACCGGGAGCGTG
>DASVGV010000012.1:0-20576 GCA_036379355.1 Mycobacteriales bacterium
CCCCGCCGCATGCCGATGGCGTCGATCTCCTCGATGAATCCGATGGCGCCGCCTTCCTGGCGGGCGGCCTTGCGCAGCGCCTTGAAGTACGAGCGGATCTTCTTGGCCGTCGCGCCGTAGAACATCGACTGGAACGACGTCGCGGACACGAACAGGAAGGGCACGCCGGCCTCGGCGGCCATCGCCTTCGCGAGGTAGGTCTTGCCGGTCCCGGGCGCTCCTTCGAACAGCAGCCCGCGCCGCGGCGTCCCGCCCATCTCGGTGCTGAACGTCTTGTGGGCGAGGAACAGGTTCAGCGACCGGACCACGTCCTCCTTGACCGGGTCGATGCCCCGCACGTCCTCGAGGCGCACGTCGATCTGCTCGGGACGCACAACCTGGTGCGGCGACCGGCCCTGTCCGACCGTCATCCCGACGAGGACTGCGATCAGCAGGCCGAAGAACAGCACCGGCATGAGCAGGTACGGATCGATGTGCGGCAGCGCGAACACGTTGAACGGCCGGCCGTCGGCGATGCGATAGGTGAGGAACGCGAACGGGACGGCCAGTACGCCGGCCAGGTGCCACAGACGCCGGCGCCGCTGGCGTTCGCGGCCGCGGCCGACATCCGCGTGACGCGCCGCCAGCAGCCCGCCGCCCACGAGCGCAGCCGTGGTCAGGCTGCTGCCGCCTGGCTCGGGAGGACTGCCGGCACTCACCACTGGGTCCTCCGCCACGTCCGTCGTGATCGTCCGAGCACCGGACTCGGGCATCACGTTAGGTGCTGCGCACGCCGCTGTCCGGCCGCGTCACCCCCTCGCCGTCGCGCACAGGCCGGAATTGCTCCCAACGGGTGAACGCGGAGGCGGGGACCGACGGGTGAGGGCACCCGTTCGGTGGCTACGGATCGCGCGCTGGATGCCGAGGGGCGGTCAGCTCACGGCCGCCCGGATGGACTCGCGCAGCGAGCCCATCGTGGCGAGGACGGCGCTCGGCTCGTAACCGCAGTGCGCCATGCAGTTGGCGCAGCGCGGGTCCCTGCCGCGGCCGTACCGGTCCCAGTCGGTGTTGTCGACGAGGTCCTGGTACGACGTCGCGTACCCGTCGCTCATGAGGTAACAGGGCCGCTGCCAGCCGAACAGCGAGTAGCTGGGGATCCCCCACGCCGTGCACTCGAGCTCCTTGTCGCCCTCGAGGAAGTCCAGGAAGACGGGCGAGTGGTTGAGCCGCCACCGCTTGCGCCGGCCCTCGGCGAACACCTTCTTGAACATCGCCCGCGTCTCCTCGACGCCGAGGAAGTGCTCCTGGTCGGGCGCCTTCTCGTACGCGTACGCGGGCGAGATCTCCATCTGGTCGACCTTGACCTCGTCGTTCAGGTAGTTCAGCACGTCGATGACGTCCTGCGGGCTGTCGTTGTTGAAGAACGTCGAGTTGGTGCCCACCGAGAACCCGGCTGCCTGCGCCGCCTTGATGGCCGCGATCGCCTGGTCGAAGGTGCCGGCCCGGTCGGTCACCGTGTCGTGCCGGTCGCGCAGGCCGTCGATGTGCACGATCCAGGTGAAGTACGGGGACGGCGTGAAGTTCGCCAGCTTCTTCTCCAGCAACAGGCCGTTGGTGCACAGCAGCACGAACTTCTTGCGCTTCACCAGCTCGGCGACGATCTCGTGGATCTGCGGGTGCATCAGCGGCTCACCGCCCGCGATCGCCACGCACGGCGCGCCGCACTCCTCGACCGCACCGAGCGCGTCCTCGACCGACATGCGCTGCTTGAGGATCGACGCGGGGTGCTGGATCTTTCCGCAGCCGGTGCACGCCAAGTTGCAGGCGAACAACGGCTCCAGCTCGAGCACGAGGGGAAAGCGCTTGCGGCGCAGCAGTTTCTGCTTCGCGACGTAGCCACCGACGCGGACGGCGTACCGGATGCTGACGGTCACGGGTGACGCACCTCTCTGGGTAGTTCGAAGGTGAGGTCCTCGCGGGTGACGGAGACCTCCCGGACGTCCACGGGCCCCAGGCCGCGCAGGGCGGCCAGCAGCGCGTCGACGAGTGCAGGGGGCGCGGAAGCGCCGGCGGTGAGACCGATCGAGCGGGCCTCGGCGAGGTCGTGCAGGTCGACCTGGGACACGTCCTCGACCAGGCGGGCGCGGACCCCGGACCGCTCGGCAACCTCGACGAGCCGCCGACTGTTGGAGGAGTTGACCGACCCCACGACCAGCATCAGGTCGGTCTCCGCCGCTGCGGCGCGCACCGCCGCCTGCCGGTTGCTGGTCGCGTAGCAGATGTCCTCGGTGGCGGGTCCCTCCGCCTGCGGGAATCGCTCCTGCAGCGCGTGGGCGACGGCGTTCGCCTCGTCGACCGCCAGCGTCGTCTGCATGAGGTACGAGACCCGATCGGGGTCGGGCACCTCGAGGCCGGCAACGTCGTCCGCGGTCTCCACGACTCGGGTGCCGGCGGCTTCGCCGACCGTCCCCTCGACCTCTTCGTGCCCCGCGTGACCGATCAGCACGACGGTCCGGCCGGCATCGGCGGCTCGGCGCGCCTCGGTGTGCACCTTCGCCACCAGCGGGCAGGTGGCGTCGACAACGCGCATGCCCCGCTCGCGCGCCTCGTTCCGGACGGTGGGGCTCACGCCGTGCGCGGACAGCACCACCGTGCTCCCGTCCGGGACCTCGTCCAGCTCGTGGACGAAGACGGCGCCGCGGCTCTCCAGGTCGGCGACGACGTGCGTGTTGTGCACGATCTGCCGGCGCACGAAGACGGTCCCGTCGGTCCGGTCGAGCATCCGCTCCACAGTCGTGATGGCCCGCTCGACCCCCGCGCAGAAGGAACGAGGGTGCGCGAGGACGGCACTGCGCGGACCGACCGTCGCCAGCCAGTCCTCGAGCACCGGCGTCAAGGTCGTGAGCGTCTGGAGCGCGGCGCGGCCGCGGCGGACCGTCGCCGGCCGCAGCAGCGGGCTCGACGGCGTGTCGACGACGACCCGAACCGCCTGCGCCACCGCGGCGTTCGCCGCGTCGAGAAGCGCGGCGGTCTCGAGGTCCGCGGCCACGGCGCCGGTCACGGCGAGCGCCCGGCGGCCGGCGCCATGGACGAGGTGGTCGGCGGAGTGCAGCGGGGCGACGTGGACGGTGAGGCCGAGGCGCCGGATCGCGCCGGCGAGCAACGGCGCCCCGGGCAGCGGACGGGCGACGCCGCGGTCGTCGGTCACCGCGCTGGCGACCACCACGTCACCGGGCAGGAGGTCGTCGGTGAGCGCACCGCACACACCCGCGACGACGATCGCGCCGACGTCGCGCGGCGCCCGCGCCGGATGTGCGCCCGTCCCGGTGCGAATCACGGCCGTCGCACGGGTCAGGCCTCTCGCCACCGCGCGCGCCTCGACGCCCATCGGTGCCGCAATCACTCTGCGGCCGACGTGCTGCGGCCGCCGCGCAGCGGCAGCCTCGTCCGCGGCACCACCCTGCTGGGGGACGCGGACCCGGCGCGAGGGCATCGGCAGCTCGACGGCTGTCACGGCGCCTCCCGCTGCAGGTACCGGCCGAGCGCGGTCAGGGGGAAGACCAAGCGGTAGAGGTGATAGTTGATCGAGAAATCCCAGGGGAAGCCGGTGCCGGTGAACTCCGGCTCGTCCCATGTGCCGTCCGGGCGCTGGTGCTCGACCAGCCACTGCACGCCCCGGTCGACCACAGATCCCGTCTCCCCCGCCGCGAGCAGCGCCAGCAGTGCCCAGGCGGTCTGGGACGCGGTGGCCGTGCCCCGACCGATCCACGCGTCGTCCCGGTAGGACCGGATGTCCTCGCCCCAGCCGCCACCTTCCTGCTGGGTCTCCGCCAGCCAGCGCACGGCTGCGCGGATCTGCGAGTGCTGCGGGTCGACACCGGCCGCCACGAGCGCGGGGACGACGGCGCCCGTGCCGTACAGATGGTTCACGCCCCACCGCCCGAACCACGACCCACCCGGCTCCTGGTGAGCGAGCAGCCAGTCGACGCCGCGGCGTACGGGAAAGGTCGTGGCCAGCCCCTCGTGCGCCAGCATCTCGACCACGTGCGCGGTGACGTCGGCGGACGGCGGGTCGACGACCTCGCCGAAGTCGCAGAACGGCAGCTTCGTGGGCAGTCCGTAGGTGTGGTCGGCGTCGAACGCGCCCCAGCCCCCGTCCTTGCTCTGCATGCCCACGGTCCACGCGACCGCCCGGGCAAGCGCACCCTCGTCGGGGTCGGCCGTGCGGCGCAGCGCCAGCACGATCTCGGCGGTGTCGTCGACGTCGGGGTAGAGGTCGTTGTCGAACTCGAAAGCCCAGCCGCCCGGCTCGAGCCCGGGCCGGCGGACCGCCCAGTCGCCCCGGACGCGCACCTCCTCGGCGGTCAGCCAGTCCCGCGCGCGGACGAGGGTGTCGTCGTCGGGCTTCACCCCGGCGTCCGCCAGAGCGATGGCCGCCAGGCCCGTGTCCCAGACGGGGGACTGGCAGGCCTCGATCCGCCGGTACTCGCCGTCGATCACGGTGAAGCGCTCGAGCCCGGCCAGACCCGCCACGATCGCGGGGTCGTCGAGGGGGGCGCCGGCCAGGTGCAGGGCCAGGATCGAGTAGACCCACGGCGGCTGGATGCCGCCCCAGGACCCGTCGGCCTCCTGCCGCTCGCGGACCCAGCGGATCGCGCGGTCGATGGCCGCGCGGCGGCCGGGCCGTACCGGCGACCGGCCGTATCGGCGCAGAACCACGTCGATGCGCTGGAACAGGCCAGGCACCGAGCGCCAGCTCTGCGGTGACGGGGCCGGCGCCTGGACGAGGAGCGGGTCGATGCCGAACTCGAGGGGGCGGCACGGGCGGGAGTCGGACACGACCGCGAGCGGGACGATCGTCTGCCGCGCCCAGCAGCCCCAGTGCTCCAGCGAGAGCGGGAACCATCCCGGGAGCGCGACGATCTCCGGCGGGATCGTCGGCACCTCGTCCCAGGACCAGAGACCGAACAGGGACAGCCAGATCCTCGTGAACACACGGGCTCGCGCGACGCCGCCCCCGGCCCGGACGAACGCGCTCGCAGCCCGCATGTGCGGGGCGCCCTCCGCATCTCCCGCCAGGCGCAGCGCCACCCATGCCTCGACCGTTGTCGACAGGTCACCGGGCCCGCCGTGGAAGGTGTTCCAGGCTCCGCCCGGCAGCTGCCGCGAGCGGATCCACGCGGCACTCCCCCGCGTCTGGTCGGCGGTCCGGATGCCGAGGAACTCCCGCATGAGCAGGTCCTCGGCATCCATCGTGACGTTGGTCTCGAGCTCGCCCTTCCACCAGCCGTCGGCATCTTGGAGGCCACGCAGGTGAGCCGTCGCTCGGTCGGCCGCCGCACGCGCCGTCGATCCCGGCGTCATGAGTCCCGCCCGGTGACGTAGTCAGCGGTACGGACGAGCTCGTCCACCGCGCGCCTGTCGAAGTCGGCCGCACCCAGCGCGGCAGTCGCCCGGCGCACGTGCGCGTCCACCTCATCCTGCACGCGCCCGCGGGCCCCGACGGTCTCGATCTCCGCCGCGAGCGCGGAGAGGTCGGCGTCCTCCCCGCGCAGGTAGTCACGCAGTCGCGGCGACGACGCGGCAGCCAGCACGATCGGGGCCGACTTCTTCCGGCTCCGCAGGTCCGACAGCACCGGCTTGCCCGTGACGTCCGGGTCCCCCCAGATGCCCAGCAGGTCGTCCACCAGCTGGAACGCCAGGCCGAGCTCCTCGCCGTACTGCGCCAGTGCCGCGACCTGTTCGGCCCGGGCACCACCGAGCGCGGCACCGAGGCAGCACGCCGCGCCGAGCAAGGCCCCGGTCTTGCCCGCGGACATGGCGAGGTAGTCGTCGTACGACACGTCGAGCCGGTGCTCGAAGTCGAGGTCGTCGGCCTGCCCGCCGACCAGGCGATCCACGCAAGCGGCGAGGATGCCTTGCGCCACGGCACTTCCGGGTGCCGACGACTCCTCGAGGAGGCGGTACGCCAACGCCAGCAGGCCGTCGCCGGCCAGCAGCGCGGCGGGCATCCCGAAGACCGTCCACGCAGTCGGGCGGTGCCGTCGTTCGGTGTCCCCGTCCATGAGGTCGTCGTGCAGGAGGGAGAAGTCGTGCACGAGCTCGACGGAGACCGCGGCAGGCAGCGCAGTGGATGCCGGCACGCGCGCCGCGTCGGCACCCAGCAGTGCCAGCGCCGGGCGCAGTGCCTTGCCGGTCGCCGGGCCGGCGGGCGCGCCGTCCGCGTCGACCCAGCCGCGGTGATAGGCGGCTACCTGCGCCAGCGTCGGGTGCAGGCGGGCGATCGCGGCGCGCAGCGCGGGATCGGCCAGCAGCCGCGCGCGGTCCACGGAGGTGGGCAGTACGGCGGTCACGAGGCCACCGCCAGTTGCGGGACCGGCGCTCCGGTCACGACGGAGGCCGCGGTGTGGCCGGAGCGCACAGCACCCTCCATGGTGGCGGGCCAGCCGGTGTCGGTCCACGCGCCTGCGAGCGCGAGGCCGGGAACTGCGGTGGCGGACGGCGGACGGCACGCCGCCGAGCCGGCGGCCTGCCGGAAGGTGGCGTGAGGCTCGCGCGTGACGAACGCGTCGACCACCGCTGCGTGGCGGGCCGCGGGCAGCACACGGACAAGCTCGGGCAGGAGCGTACCGAGGATGTCCTGCGCTTTCTGCGGAAGCCAGTGGTCCGCAGCCGACAGGGAGACGGCGACGTACTGGCCACCGGTCGCGCCGGCGGCGGCAGTGCGGTCGAAGACCCACTGGAGCGGTGACCCGACGACCGCGAGGAACGGCACGTCGAGAACCTGGCGGTCGTAGTGGACGTGCACGTTGACGATGGGCGAGGACCCGAGGCCGGCAACCGTCACGCCGGCGCGATCGGGCAGCAGGCCGGCAGCCACGTCGGGTGGGACGGCGAGGATGACCGCGTCCGCCGGCAGCGTCTGAGGTCCCACGCAGACGTCGAATCCGGCCGCCGTACAGGTGATCGCGCTCACCTTCGCACCGGTCCGCACGTCGGCGCCGCGCAGCGCGCTCGCGAACGCCTCCCCGTGCAGGCGGCCGAGCGGCACGTCGGAGATCCCGATGTCCGCGCCGCCGGCCGTCTCGAGCAGACCTGTCTGCACCACCTTGGCGGCCAGCGCCAGGGACGCCTCGTCGGGGTCGCAGTTGAGGGTCGCGACGGTCAGCAGGCCCCACAGGGCGTCGACGGCGGCCCGGTCCTGGCCGCGGTGCGCGAGCCAGCCGCCGAACGTCTGGGCGTCGACGTCGGCCGACCGCGGATCGAGCCGGCGCAGGGCCAGCGCCGCCGGCACCGCGCGAGCGGCACCGACCGGCCCGAGGTAGGACAGCAGGCCGACGGCGAGGTGCAGCGGCGGCGGAAACCCGTTGCGGCGAAGCGACTTTCGGCTGCCACGCAGCCATACCGGCACGTCGAGCCGGTCCTGCAGCGTGGTCAGGTGGCGGACGCCGAGTCGGTCGAGCAGCGCGAGGTACGCCGTGCAGCAGCGCAGGAAGACGTGCTGCCCCGTGTCGACCGTCAGCCCCCCTCGCGGGAACGACGCGGTCAGGCCGCCGAGACGGGGCCGCGCCTCCAGCAGGGTGACGTCGTGGCCGCGGTCGACCAGGTCGAGCGCTGCGGTCAGCCCGGCCAGGCCGCCCCCGACGACGACGGCCCTCATGGCCGCCGCCCCGCCAACGCGCGCACTGCGACGATCGCCTTCTCCGTGCCGGGAAGGGACAGCCGCTGGGTGGTGATGGCGGCCGGGTCGGCCGCGATGCGTGCGTTGAGCCGCACGTAGATGCCCGCCATGGCGGCGGTGCAGGCGGCGCTGCGGCGGTCGAGCAGGTCGAGCAGCGGCAGGCCGGCGTCGTACCAGCCCCGGGCACGCTGCGCCGCGGAACGGATCAGGTCGGCCAGCGCGGGCGCCGGTCCGCCGAGCACCCCAGCCTCGACGCGGAGCGTGACGCCGAAGGACTCGAGGTCGTCGGCGGGGAGATAGGTCCGCCCGTTCAGCAGGTCCTCGCGCACGTCGCGCAGCACGTTGGTCTGCTGGAGCGCGACACCGAGATCGTCCGCAAGGCGCTGCGCGCGCGCCATGTCGGTGCTGCCGTAGACGCCCAGGCAGAGCCGCCCGACCGTGCCGGCGACCCGCCGGCAGTAGACGACCAGGTCGTCGAACGTCGCGTACGACGTGCCGACCACATCCATCTCGACGCCGTCGACGAGCTCGCCGAACGCCGGCAGCGGCAGCGGGAAGCGGCGGGCCGCGTCCGCGACGGCGGCGTAGATCGGGTCACTCGACGCCGCAGCGAGGTCGGCGACCGCGCGCCGGACCGCCCCGAGTCCGGCCTGCTTGTCCGGCGTGGGCAGGTCGCCGTCGCCGATGTCGTCGATCCGTCGGGCCAACGCGTAGACGGCCGAGAGAGCCTGGCGCTTGACGGGCGGCAGCAGCCGGATGCCGTAGGAGAAGTTGCGCGCCTGCTCGCGGGTGACCTGCTCGCAGACGCGGTACGCCTCGGCGATGGTGGGGCTCGCGGTCGCCGTCATCGCAGCGCACCGGCCAGGTGCCTGACCAGGCCCAGGCGGGAGCCGCGGGGCGTGACGTGGACGGCGTCCGCGCCAGCCGCGAGCACGGCGTCGAGCGCCGCGTGTCCGCCCGCGACGAACCCCGCAACAGCCAGCCGGGAGCGGCCCGGGACCGTGCGCACGAGGGGCCGCCCTGCATCGAGCAACGACCGCGCCCAGGCGACTTCGCCGGCCAGCAACGCCACGACCCGTGCCCGATCCTGGTCCGAGGCGGTGCCGATCACGACCCGCCCGAGCATGTCCGCGTCCACGCCGTGCCGGTCGAGGTCCTCCGCCGGCAGGTAGATCCGGCCGGCCGCGAGGTCCTCGCCGACGTCCTGAAGGTGCTCAGCCACCTGCAGCCCGGCGCAGATCTCGTCGGACCAGGCGATCCGCTCGTCGGTCTCGATGCCCAGCAGTGCGAGCACGATCCGTCCGACCGGCTCCGCCGACAGCCGGCAGTAGGCGCGCAGCTCCGCACGCGTCGCGTACCGCGCCACCTCCTGGTCCACCCGGTTGGCGGCCACGAGCTGCAGGAACGGGTCGACGGGAAGACCGTCGCGTACGAGCGGCGCCACACTCGCGAGCACGGGAACGTCGGCGGCCGGCAGCCGGCGAAGTTCGGCCTCGACCAGGTCGAGAATCGCCCGTCGATCGCCTGGCGCGGTGTCGCCCGCCTCGTCGATGAGTCGGGCCACGGCGTAGACGGCCGCGATCCGAGGGCGCAGAGCGCGGGGGAACAAAAGGGAAGCAACGGGAAAATTCTCCAGCCGTGCGCGGCGGGCGGCCGCCCGTCCGTCCGCGGCGTCCAGCCACCGGCGGGCAGGGTCGACCGAGGTCACCACCGCCATCGCTACTCCTCCCGTCTCCCGAAGGAGACGTACGGGAGGGTCGGCGTCCTTCGCGCGAGTCGCGCTTTTCTCCGAGATCGACACGGGCCCGGTGTCCGCGGAGTGCCCGTCCCGGCGTAGCGTGCCCGGTAGCCACTGCGGCTGCCGAGGGAGCGGAGGGAACGTCATGACGGAGCCCTGCGTCGAGGACCTGTACGACATTCCTCCGCGGCCGCACCTGGTCGTCCTGCCCGGGCTGGCCGGGGAGCCGATGCGGGTCGATCACGAGCGGTGGGCCGCCGCCTGGGAGCACCGGCCGCTGCTGCTGGGCCTCGCGCGGCAGCGGGTGCCGTCGCACGACGCCGAGGACGTGGTCTCGGAAGCCATGCTGCGCGCCGCCACCGCCGGTGACCTGCGCGACGAGGCGCTGCGCCCCTGGCTGGTCACCACGACGCTGCGTCTGTGCGCCGACGACCACCGCCGGGCCGACCGGGAGCGCCGCAGGGACCGGCGGCTCGCCGCGTGGGAGCCCGCCGTGGTCCCCGCGCCCGAGGACGACGTGGTGGACCTCGTCCAGGCGGACTGGCTGGCGAGCCAGGTCGACCGGCTGCCGGAGCGGCAGGCACGTGCCGTGTGGCTGCGGGCCCACGGTCACGACATCGCGTCGATCGCGGTCCAGATGGTCCTTCCGTACAAGACCGTCGAGTCGCTGCTGTCGCGCGGGCGGCACAGCCTGCGCAGCTGGGCCGGCGTGGCGGCCATCCTCGGGCTCGTCGGCTGGAAGACCATTGCCAAGCGCAAGGTGCAGCTGCACGTCGCGGTCACCATCCTCGGCGTCACCGGCGAGGTGGCGCTGGCCGCGGCACGGGTCGCGGGCGCCGTCGTCGCCAAGTCCTTCTGACTAGGCCGAATCGGGCAGGCCCGCGAACAGGTCGGTCTCGTAGCGTCCGTCGTGCGGGCCGAGCTGGCCGCGGACGAGCTGGTAGTACTCGGTGCCGAACGACATCCGGCCGACCCCGTCGGCGAGGGCGAAGAACGGCCCGTCGGTGGCGATCTGCGTCGCGTGCGCGCGCATCGCCTCGATCTTGTTGGGAAGGAACGGGCGCGCGTCCACCTCGGTGGTGACCAGCTCGTCGGGCGTGCCCATCGGCAGGTCGTCGACGGACTCGACGCCCTCGAACATCGACCCCTCCTCACGCATGACCTTGATGCCCTCGGCGAGCACGGACTTGGGCAGCGCCGCCCAGTAGACCTTCGCCGCCGACCACGCGGCGCCGAGGTCCGGGCGGTACGAGGCGTCGGCTGCCGCGTCCAGGCCGGCCATGAGGACCCGATGCGCCTGGATGTGGTCGGGGTGCCCGTACCCACCGTTCTCGTCGTAGCCGACCGCCACCTGTGGCCGGACCTCGCGGATGACCGCGACGATGTCGGCCGTGGTGTCCTCGGGCGATGCCTGCCAGAAGCACCCGGGCCGGTCGTTGGTGGGCAGGCCCATCATGCCGCTGTCGCGGTACTTGCCCGGGCCGCCCAGGAAGCGGTGGTCGGTCACGCCCAGGGCCGCGCACGCCCGAGCCAGCTCGCCGATGCGGTACTCGCCGAGGGTGTCGTCACGATCGGCCGCGAGATGGGCGAGCTCGGGGACGAGCACCTCGCCCTCCTCGCCGAGCGTGCACGTGACGAGCGTGACGGCATCGCCGCGATGCGCGTACGCGGCCATCGTCGCGCCCATGCTGATCGTCTCGTCGTCGGGATGGGCATGGACCAGCAGCAACCTGCGATCGCTCACGGAGGCCACCCTAGAGTCGCCGGGTGAGCTCCTATCCGCGCCTGGCCGCGTTGACCCAGGGCTTCACCCTCGGCCGGCCGCGATCGTTCGTCGTCGGGGACGGCCGCGTGCTCTTCCTGCGGTCACGCGGCGGCGAGGACCCGGTCACCTGCCTGTGGGTGCTGGACGACGACGGTGAGCGGCTGGTCTGCGACCCGCTGCTGCTCGACGGGGCGGACGACGAGCTGCCGCCCGAGGAGCGGGCCCGGCGCGAGCGGGCCCGGGAACGGGCGGGCGGCATCACGGCGTACGCGGCCGACCGGTCGCTCACGGTGGCCGCCTTCGCGCTGGCGGGACGGCTGGGACTCGCGCACGTCGACGGGGCCGCGACGATGCTGCCCGCCGGCGGCGCGGTGAGCGACCCCCGTCCCTCGCCCGACGGGACCCGGCTGGGGTACGTGACCGGCGGGCACCTCGTGGTCACCGACCTCGCCGGTCGCGTCCGGACGGAGGTACGGGGTCCGGTGGGCACGACCTGCGGCCTCGCGGACTTCATCGCCAGCGAGGAGCTCGGCCGGTTCCGCGGCTGGTGGTGGTCGCCCGACAGCACCCGGGTGCTGGCCGCCGTCGTCGACGAGTCGCCGGTCCAGGTCTGGCACATCGCCGACCCGGCACACCCCGAGCGGCCGGCCGCCGAGCAGCGCTACCCCGCAGCGGGAACCGCGAACGCCCGGGTGACGCTGGTACTCGCCGACGTCGACGGCCACGTCGAACCGGTGACCGGGTGGGACACCGACGCGTTCCCGTACCTCGTCAGCGTGTCGTGGACGAACGACGGGCCGGCCCTGCTCCAGGTCAGCGCGCGCGACCAGCGCCGCATGCAGATCCTGGCGCTCGACGGGCCGGTCGCCACGCTCGTCCGCGAGGACCGGTCGGACACCTTCCTCGATGTGGTGGCGGGCGTGCCGATGTGGCTGCCGGACGGGCGACTGCTACACACCGACGAGACCGGGACAGTCCGCCGGCTGGCTGTGGACGGCACACCGGTCACCCCGGACGACGTGCACGTCGCCGCGGTCCGCGGCATCGACCCCGACGGCGATGTCGCGTTCATCGGGACCACTGCCGACGACCCGACGTCGCGGCACGTCTACGCGTGGGAGGGCTCCGACACCCCGCGGCTGACCGACGAGGCCGGCGTCTACGACATCGTCACCGGCGGCGACACCCAGGTCGGGTTTGCAGCGTCGATGGAGCACGCCGGCGTCGCCACCGAGGTCTGGCGCCGCGGCGAGACCACGTCCGTGTGGTCGCACGCCGCGACGCCGCCGTTCGTCCCCGCGGTGCGGTTCGTCGCCGACGGCGACGTGCACGTCGCCATCGTGCTGCCGACGGGCCACGTCGCCGGCACGAAGCTGCCCGTCCTCCTGGACCCGTACGGCGGCCCGCACCACAGCGAGAACCTGCGCGCGCGTGGCGGCTGGCTCGAACCGCAGTGGCTCGCCGACCAGGGGTTCGCGGTGGTGGTCGCCGACGGCCCAGGGACACCAGGGCGAAACCTGTTGTGGGAGAAGGAGATTCGCGGCGACCTCGCGACGCCTGCCCTGACCGGTCAGGTGGAGGCGCTGCGGGTCGCGGCAGCCGCCCAGCCCGACCTGGACCTGTCCCGGGTCGGTATCCGGGGCTGGTCGTTCGGCGGCTATCTCGCGGCGCTGGCGGTCCTTCGCCGTCCGGACGTCTTCCACGCTGCCGTCGCCGGCGCCCCGGTCACCGAGTGGCGGCTGTACGACACCGCCTACACGGAGCGCTACCTCGGCACCGACCCGGACGGCGCCGATGCCGCGGCGTACGACCGGTCATCACTGCTGCCGCTGGCGGCCGGCCTGGAACGACCGCTGCTCCTGATCCACGGGCTGGCCGACGACAACGTCGTCGCGGCACACACGCTGCGGCTGTCGGCGGCGCTGCTGGCGCACGGCAAGCCGCACGACGTCCTGCCGCTGACCGGCGCCACGCACATGGGCGGTGGGGCATCGGAGCGGGAGAACCTGCTGCTCCTGCAGGTCGCCTGGCTCCGGCAGCATCTGGGCTGAGCGTGCCTGCGCGACCGGTCAGCCGCGGGCGGCGCGACCGCGCTGCCGCGCGCGGTCGGCGGCGGGCAGCACCACCTTGCGAAGCCGGACCGTCGCCGGCGTGACCTCCACGCACTCGTCCTCGCGGCAGAACTCCAGGGCCTGCTCGAGCGACAGCTGCCGGTGCGGGATCAGCGGCACCAGCGTGTCGCCGGTCGACTGGCGCATGTTCGTGAGCTTCTTCTCCTTGGTGGGGTTCACGTCCATGTCGTCGGCCCGCGAGTTCTCTCCGACGATCATGCCCTCGTAGACGTCGGTTCCGGGCCCGACGAACATGGTGCCCCGCTCCTGGAGGTTCGCCAGCGCGTACCCGGTCGTGGGACCGGACCGGTCCGCGACGAGCGACCCGGTCGGCCGCGTACGCAGCTCGCCGTGCCACGGCGCGTACCCCTCGTGGACGTGGTGGAGCAGGCCCGTCCCTCGCGTCTCGGTGAGGAACTCGGTTCGGAAGCCGATCAGGCCGCGGGCGGGGACGACGTACTCCATCCGCAGCCAGCCCGTTCCGTGATCGACCATCTGCTCGAGTCGCCCCTTGCGCAGTGCGAGCAGCTGCATGAGCACGCCTTGGTAGTCGGCCGGCGCGTCGATGGTCATCCGCTCCATCGGCTCGTGCAGGGCACCGTCCACCGTGCGCGTCACGACCTGCGGCTTGCCGACCGTCAGCTCGAACCCCTCCCGCCGCATGATCTCGACGAGGATCGCGAGCTGGAGCTCGCCCCGGCCCTGCACCTCCCACGTGTCCGGCCGGTCGGTGTCCAACACGCGGATCGACACGTTGCCGACGAGCTCGGCGTCGAGCCGGGAGCGCACCAGCCGAGCGGTCAGCTTGGAGCCCGACCGCCCGGCCAGCGGCGAGGTGTTCACGCCGAGCGTCATCGAGATCGACGGCTCGTCGATGGTGATGACCGGCAGCGGCCTCGGGTCGTCCGGGTCTGCCAGGGTCTCGCCGATGGTGATGTCGGGGATGCCCGCGATCGCGACGATGTCACCGGGACCGGCCTTCTCGGCCGGCACCCGCTCGAGCGCCTCCGTCATGAGCAGCTCGGAGATCCGTACCCGCTGCCGGCTGCCGTCCGCGCGGCACCACATGACGCTGCCGCCCTTGACCAGCGTGCCGTTCACGACCCGGCACAGGGCGAGGCGGCCGAGGTACGGGGAGGAGTCCAGGTTCGTGACCAGCGCCTGGAGCGGCATCTCCGGGTCGTACGTCGGCGCGGGGACCGAGGCCAGGATCGTCTCGAACAGCGCGTGGAGGTCATCCGCATCCGGCGAGGTGCCGTCGGCCGGCCGCGCGAGCGAGGCCTTCCCGGCCTTGGCGTGGCAGTAGACGATCGGGAAGTCGATCTGCTGCTCGTCCGCGTCGAGGTCCAGGAACAGCTCGTACGTGTCGTCGACGACCTCGGCGATGCGGGCGTCGGGCCGGTCCACCTTGTTGACGACGAGCACGACCGGCAACCGCTTCTCGAGCGCCTTGCGGAGCACGAAACGGGTCTGCGGCAGGGGCCCCTCGCTGGCGTCCACGAGCAGCAGCACGCCGTCGACCATGGACAGGCCGCGCTCGACCTCGCCGCCGAAGTCCGCGTGGCCCGGCGTGTCGACGATGTTGAGCACCGTCTCGCCGTACCGGACCGCCGTGTTCTTGGCGAGGATCGTGATGCCCTTCTCGCGCTCGAGGTCCATCGAGTCCATGACCCGGTCCGAGACCTCGCCGGTGTCGGCCTGGTGCGCCGTGAACACCCCCGACTGCCAGAGCATCGCGTCGACCAGGGTGGTCTTGCCGTGGTCGACGTGCGCGACGATCGCGATGTTGCGCAGGTCGTTGCGCGAGACCTGCGACGAAGCCGAGGAGGGAGCCTGGGACGGGTCCTGGGGCATGCGGAAGCACCGGTTTTCCTGAGGGGATCGAGGAAATTCTACGGGTACCGTCGGCCTGTGAGCGACCACGGGCGGACGGCCGACGGCTGGTCGGGCGTCGGGCGCGCGCTGATCACCCTGGCGGTCTCGGCGTACGTCGGCGTGTCGATCATCGGCGACCGCACCACCGAGGGCACGGCTGCCGCGCTCTACATCCTGCTCGTGGTGCTGTCGATCCTGGCGCACGAGATCGCGCATGCCGTCGTCGCGATGGCGATCGGCGCCGAGGTCACCGGCATGCGGTTCGGGTTCGGACCACGCCTCACCCCGGCGTCGTCCCCCTTCGACCTGCGCCCGCTCATCGTGGCCGCCCACGTGTCCTACCGGCCGCCGCGCGAAGTCCGGCGCTGGCAGCTGGTCGCGGTCGCGTCGGCCGGGCTCGTCGTGCACCTCGTCCTCGTCGCCGTCGCGTTGTCGCTCGGCGCCGGGCCCTGGCCCGCCTGGCGGGTGGCGCTCTTGGTGGCCAACGCGTACGCGCTGCTCGGGAACGCGCTGCCCATGATCGGCGGCTTCACGACGACGTCCGACGGCCCGAGCGACGGGGCGACCATCGCGCTGCTGCTGCGCCACCGCGGGCCGTTCCTCAGCAACGCCGACCCCGACCTCGTGGAGGCTGTGACGGCGCTCGACCGCGGTGGCTCGCCGGCCGCGGCCGCGGTGCTGGACCGGCTGGACCGGGACGACCTGCCCTTGCTCCGGATGCGGCTGGCCGAGATCGCACTCGCCGCCGGCCGGTGGCCGGACGCCCGCGCACTCGTCCGCGGCGCGGTCGACTCGTCGCGTCCCTGGAAGGGCGCGCACGTCTTCGCCGAGGCGGAGGCGATGGACATGCTGACGGCAGGTACGGCGACGGCCGAGCGGATCGCGGCCGCGGACGAGGCCGTGGCCGCTGCCCTGGGCGCGCTGCCCCACGGCGCCACCGCCCGTGAGCGGGCGGCCGTCACGCACACCCTGGCCCTCGTCCGCCTCCTGCAGGAGCGCTGGGAGGAGGCCGCGGGTCTGTGCGCGTGGGCGGGACCGATGACCGCGACCCGCGCGGACCGCGCCGCGGTCCTCGCGACGCACGGCTGGGCGCTGCTGCGCCAGGGCAGGCGCAGCGACGCCGAGCGCATGCTCGCCCAGGCGATGGCTCTGTCCAACGGTCCCCTGCCGCGGGCCCTCGCCCGCCTGCTGGCAGCCACTCCGGTCTCGTCGTAGCCGGTGCCGGGCCGCGCGATGATGGGGGGATGGCAGACATCCTCACGCCCGTCGAGCTCGTCGCAGCGCTGAACGACCTGCCGCAGTGGACCGGGGACGCCCAGGCCATCGAGCGTACGGTCGAGTGCTCCACGTTCCTCGCCGCCATCGGGCTCGTCGACGACGTCGCCGTCGCGGCCGAGCGGCAGGACCACCATCCGGACATCGACATCCGCTGGCGGACCGTGCGCTTCGTCTGCTCGACCCACTCGGCCGGCGGCGTCACCTCCCTCGACCTCACGCTCGCGCGGCTGATCGACGAGCTGGCCCGTGGGCGCTGAGGCAGAACGGGATGTGCTCGCGCACGCCGTGATCGGCGTGCCACCGCCCGGACACGACCTGCCCCGAACGGGCCGCACCACGCTCGGACCGGTGCCGGCGGACTGGACGCTCGACGTCGTCGCGAAGTCGCACGGGTGGAGCAGCCTGGCGCCCAACGCGTACGACGAGGGGCGCCGGCGGTTCCACCGGACGCTGCTGCTGCCGGACGCGGGCCCGCTCACCGTCACGCTCGACGAGAGCGGCGAGATCTCGTGGGGGCGGGTGCGCGGCACGGACGCCGACCGCCGCGAGGTCCGCCGCCAGCTGCGCCGCATGCTGTGCGTCGACGACGACGTCGACGAGATGCATGCGTCGTTCGCGCGGGCATCGTGGCTGCGCTGGAACCCCGCGCTCGGCGGCGGGCGGCTGCTGCGTTCCCCCACGGTCTGGGAAGACCTGGCCCGGATGCTCGCCACCACGAACTGCTCGTGGTCCCTGACCAAGGCCATGACCACGAAGCTCGTGGACACCCTCGGCGAAGTCGGCCCCGCCGGGGAGCGGACCTTCCCCACCCGTGCCGCCGTCCGCGAGGCCGGGGCGGACCACCTGCGCGACGCGGTCCGCGCCGGCTACCGCGCCGAGTCGTTCGTCGCCCTCGCCGCCACCGACCTCGACATCGAGTCGTGGCTCGGTTCGCCGCTCACGGACGCCGAGCTGGCTACGCAGATCCAGTCGCTGCGGGGGTTCGGTCCATACGCTGCCGAGGGCATGCTCGGCATCCTCGGCCGCCCACGCGGCTTCGCCATCGACGCGTGGGTACGGGTCAAGCTGCCCGCCCTGCTGGGCAAGCGGTCCATGACCGACGAGCAGATCCGCCGGCGCTACCGCTCGTTCGGCCGCTGGGCCGGCTGGGCGCTGTGGACCAAGCTGACCTCCGACTGGTTCGACGCGGCGACGCCGGCTGGCCCGGGGCACCGCCCGACGGCGTGATCATTTCCGCAGCGGCTTGGGCGCGTCGCCCATCGGCACCCGGGGACAGTCGGCGAGTGTGAGGTCGGCGTAGCGGAACGCGTCGTCGCAGAGTGACTCGACGGTGAACCCCCGCTCGGTGCCCAGCGTGGTGAGCGAGACCCGGAACACCGTGACGGTGTAACGGCGCGGGGAGTCGTAGACGCACGAGATCGTGCCGACGTGCAGCGGTCCCGGCCCGTCCGTCGGGACGAAGCCGGCCGGCCACGGCTCCGCGAAGCGCTGCCAGATGCCCGGACGGGTGTTCCAGACGCCACCGGACCGCACGTCGTCGGCCTCGAGCCCGGCCAGGATCAGCCGGGTAGCCGACTCGGAGAGCAACGCGGCCGGCCGGATCACCTCGACGGAGGCGAACGGAGTCTCGCGAGCCACGGACACCTCCTCGTGCCGGCCGACGGCCACGGCGGGGTCGACGCGTGGAGCCTAACCCGCGTGGCGGGCACCACCACGGCGACCGGTCGCCGATGCGTGCCGGGTGGGTCCGGGTCAGGCGAAGATCCGCGCGGCCAGCGCGGCCAGGGGTGCCCGCAGCGCGCGGACGTCGTCCGGGGTGCCGGTGACCAGACGGCCGGTGACGAGCGACGTGATGCCCGCGACCAGCACCTCGCAGGCGAACCGGTCCTGCCGCGAGCGCGCCCGCAGGGTCACCGTCAGCCCGTCCACGAACGCCTGCTGCAGTTCGGTGCGCCGCCGGGCCATCTCCGGGCCGGCCGCGTACACCTCGACGAGGTAGAGGCGGGCGAGGTCCGGCGCATCGGCCAGGGCGTTCAGGTACGCGTCGACGACCGCGGCGAAGCGCTCGACCGGCGTGCCTTTGTCCGGCAGGGCACGCGCGGCTACCTGCAGCAGCAGGCCGCTCAGCTCGTCGAAGCCCTGCGCGAAGCAGTCCTGCTTGGAGGCGAACTGCTGATAGAACGTCTCGCGCGACACCCCCGCGCGCCGGATGATGTGGGCGACCGACGTGCCGACGTAGCCA
Organism: Mycobacteriales bacterium; assembly: GCA_036379355.1. Classification (GTDB taxonomy): domain Bacteria; phylum Actinomycetota; class Actinomycetes; order Mycobacteriales; family CAJCIY01; genus CAJCIY01. The sequence continues at coordinate 18,670 of DASVGV010000012.1, forward strand.
TGCTCGGCCATCGACTCGGCCAGCGCCGTGAGCATCCGGCGGCGCTGGTCGCCGACAACCTGCTCGCGGCTCAGCGGATGGCGTCCCCGGGGGAGCTGGCGGATGATCGTCTCCTGTCCGGCGGGATGCGGAACGTGCCGATGAAGGTGGCCAGCATCTCGTAGTGCCCGACCAGCAGCACCAGTTCGACGAGGTCCCCGGGCGAGAGCGCCCGCGCCAGCGGCTCCCAGAGCTCGTCGCCGATGTCCTGATCGTCGTGGAGTGCGTCGACCGCGCGCAGGACGAGCCGCTCCCGTTCCGACCAACCCGGCGCGTCCGGCCCCTCCTCCAGCCGCGCGATGTCGGCGGCCGTGACGCCCGCACGCCCGGCCAGCCTGCGGTGGTGCTCCTCCTCGTACGCGCACGAGCGCAGGTGTGCGACCCGCAGGATCACCAGCTCGGTCTCGCGCCGCGGCAGGCGGCCGCCGGGCATGAGCCGTCCGGCGAACCGCAGCCAGCCGCGAAACAGCCGCGGTCGCAGGGACATCGTGCGAAAGAGCAGCGGCGGCTCGGTCCCGCTGACACGGCCGGCAAGCAGGCTCACGAGCCACCCGGCGGTGCCGGTCTCCCGGCGCCGCGGGGCCGGTGGCCGGGACGTCATCCGGTGAGCGCGGGGACCGCCGCCCGCATCGCCATCGCGTTGATCCGCTGCATGGTCCAGGCGTACGCCGGAGGCGCGAGCCGCTGCAGCAGGTGGACCGCGCGGATCTCGGGCGACGTGTAGACGAGGTAGCGGTTGCGGCGGACCCCGTCCAGGAGGGCCGCCGCCGCGCGCTCGGGTGACACGGCGTGCCGGACGAAGCGACGGTGCAGGGCCTGCGCGGCCGGATGGTCCTTGTCGATGCCGGCGATCTCGACCGTGTCGGTGAGCGGGGTGGCGACGGCACCCGGGCAGACGAGGCTGACGCCGATCCCGTACGGGCGCAGGTCGAATCGCAGCACCTCCGAGACACCGCGGAGGCCGAACTTCGCCGCGCTGTACGCGGCGTGCCAGGGGAGCCCGATCAGGCCTGCGGCCGACGAGACGTTCGCGAGATGCCCGCCGCGCCCGGCGGCCATCATCGGCGGCACGAACGTCTCGATCACGTGGATGGGACCCATCAGGTTGACGTCCACCTGACGTTGCCACTGCTCGTGGCTGAGGCGGTCGACGCTTCCCCACGTCGAGATGCCGGCCACGTTCAGGACGACGTCGACGGCGTCGACGCCGGCGTGCACCGTCTCGGCGAGGGACGCCACCTGCTCGTAGTCGCTGACGTCGGCCACGGCGGCGTGCAGCACGCTTCCCCCGCGGGCGTCGGCGTCGCGCGCCACCTGGCGGAGACCGTCGCCGTCGCGGTCGGTCAGCACGAGCACGGCGCCCTCGTCGGCGGCGGCCAAGGCGGCGGCGCGACCGATGCCGCTGGCGGCACCGGTCACCAGAACGCGCCGATCGGTCAGGGAGCGAAGGTCAGGACGGCGCATGCGCGGACGTTATCGAAGAACACAAGCGTTCGCAAACCGTCCTACTGCTGGCCCCCGGCGCCCGCCAGCGAGTTCGGACGGCCGAACAGGAACCCCTGCGCGTGCGTGCATCCCATCTCGGCGAGCGCCTCCGCCTGAGAGGGCATCTCGATGCCCTCGGCGACTGTGTCGAGGCCGAGGTCGTTGCACAGGTGGACGACGGCGCGGACCACGGCACGCGACCGCTCGTCCTCGAGGATCGGTGCCACGAACGAGCGGTCGATCTTCACCACACGTACGGGCAGGTTCTGCAGCAGGGTCAGGGACGAGTAGCCGGTGCCGAAGTCGTCCAGGGCCAGGGTGACGCCGAGGTCGCGCAGGGCGGCCATGTCCTCCAGGACCGACGAGCTGGCCTGCAGGACTGC
>DASVGV010000013.1:0-5928 GCA_036379355.1 Mycobacteriales bacterium
TCGGGCCGGCCCAGCGCGGGCACGGAGATGTCGAGGGATCCCAGCTGCATGGCTCGACGGTACCGGCGACCGACAGTCTCCTGGCCACGACTAGGATCGACTGTCCGCCGCGCGGACGTCGACCATCGATCCTCCGCGCGACCGTCCAGGAGGCCGCCCGAGTGACTGAGCACCACGACGAGCACCACCACGATCGCGACGACGAGTCGCCGGTCGACGACGCGGTACCGACCGAGCTCGCGCACGAGCAGCAGCACCTGGACGTCCTGTACGACCGCGTCGATACCCTGAGCGCGGCGGCCGAGACGGAGCTTCGGCTGGTGCAGCGGGCCGGCGCGTCCGGGACGCCGCAGGCGCGCTCGGAGCGTGACGCCTTCGCGGGGACCTTGGCCGCGCGCGTGGCCCAGCTGCGCGCCGTGCAGGACCGCCTGTGCTTCGGGCGGCTGGACCTGCGTGACGGGCAGCGTCACCACATCGGCCGGATCGGCTTGTCGGACCCGCAGCAGCAGAAGCTGCTGGTCGACTGGCGCGCCCCGGTGGCCGCGCCGTTCTACCAGGCCACGCCCGCGGCGCCGGGTGATGTCGTGCGGAGGCGGCACCTGACGACCCGGGGACGCCAGGTCGTGCACCTCGAGGACGAGGTGCTGGACCTCGAGGCCGTGCACGAGGGGCAGGTGGTGGCCGGCGAGGGGGCGCTGCTCGTCGCGCTGAACGCCCGGCGGACCGGGCGGATGCGCGACATCGTCGCCACGATCCAGGCCGAGCAGGACCGGGTGGTGCGCTCGCCGCTCGACGGCGTGCTGGTGGTGCAGGGCGGCCCGGGGACGGGCAAGACCGCCGTCGCGCTGCACCGGGCCGCGTACCTGCTCTACACCTACCGGGACCGGATCGCCCGCGCCGGCGTGCTGCTGGTGGGCCCGAACCGCCGCTTCCTGCGCTACATCGAGCAGGTGCTGCCCTCGCTCGGCGAGACCGGCGTGGTGATGCGCACCCCCGCCACGCTGTTCCCCGGCGTCGAGGCGACCGGTCGCGAGCCGTCGGCGACCGCCCAGGTCAAGGGCAGCGCGCGGATGGCGCAGGCCATGGCCGAGGCGGTACGCCGCCGGCAGCGGGTCCCACGGGTGGCCGTTCCGCTGTCGGTCGACGGGTACGAGATCGAGCTGCGGCCGCGCGAGGTCGAGGCCGCCCGCGCCCAGGCGCGGCGGACCAGGGCGCCGCACAACATCGCCCGGGTGACGTTCGTGAAGGAGATCCTGCGGTCCTTGGCCGTCCAGTTGGCCGAGGCGCAGGGCGTGGACGTCGACGCCGACAACCGGCGCGAGCTCGACGCGGAGCTGCGTGCCGCCCCCGACGTCAAGCGGGCGGTGAACCGCTGCTGGCTGCCGTACACGCCGCAGCGGCTGCTGTCCCGGCTGCTCGCGCGCGAGTCCTGGCTCGCCGAGCTGCCACTGTCGGCACCGGACCGCGCGCTGCTGCTGCGGGCCGAGGACGCGCCGTTCACGCCGGCGGACGTGCCGCTTCTCGACGAGCTGGCGACGCTGCTCGGGGAGGACGACGACGCCCAGCGCCTCGCGAACCTGCGGGCGGCGCGCGAACGGCGGGTCGAGCTGTCGTACGCGCAGGGGGTGCTCGAGATGACCAGCGCGCACCGCGGTCCCGGGCAGCTTGCCGCGGGAGACGTCGTCGACGCCGAGCGGCTCGCGGACCGGTGGTCGGGTGGACACACGTCGTTCACGGTGGCGGAGCGGGCGGCCGACGACCGGGAGTGGGTGTTCGGGCACGTCGTGGTCGACGAGGCGCAGGAGCTCTCGCCGATGCAGTGGCGGATGGTGATGAAGCGCGTCCCGTCACGGTCGATGACCGTGGTCGGCGACATCGCCCAGACCGGGTCGGTGTCCGGAGCCCGGTCGTGGGCGGACGTGTTCGACGGGTGGGCACCCGGGCACTGGCGCGCCGAGGAGCTCACGGTGAACTACCGGACGCCGGCCCAGGTGATGGACGTCGCCGCCGATGTGCTCGCCGTCGCTCAGCCGGGTGCGACCGTGCCGGTGTCCGCCCGCGTCGGAGAATGGTCACCGCGCGCAATCCCCTGCGACACAAGCGAAACAGTCGTCGAGGTCGTACGCCGGGAGCTGGCCAGGTTCGCGACGGTAGCGGTGATCGCGCCGGACGATCTGGTCGAGACCACCCGCGAGACGCTGTCGGACGGTCTGCCGCCAGGAGCTCTGGGCCTCGACGCGCCAGTGAGCGTGCTCGACGTGACCGCGGTGAAGGGCCTGGAGTTCGACGCGGTCGTGCTGGTGGAGCCCGCGCGGATCCTCGCGGCGTCACCGCGGGGCGCGAGCGACCTCTACGTCGCCCTGACGCGCGCCACGCAGGACCTGGCCGTCCTGCACAGCGAGCCCCTGCCGGCGGTGCTGCGGGCCCTGGCGGGGTCCGGCGACCGGCCTGGTCCTGGCTGACTAGGCCGTCCAGCACATATCCGAGGGCTGTCCAGCGTAGAGATTTTCGCCCGTTCCCCGCAGCACGCTGCCTGATTTCGGATGTCTTGTCGTCTTCGGCCCCCTTTCCAGGTACGGCCATCTGGGCGTACGGTCCGCGGCACTTGCGCGGTCGCGCAGGTACGGATCACCCCAACCGGAGGAAGATCTTGTCCAGACCACTCGCCCTGAAGACCGTGACCGCGGTCGGGCTCACGGCGGCCGTGATCGCCGCTCTGGCCGGCGTCGCGCCCGATGCCCACGCAGCCGCTACCGCGGCGGGCGGCGAGACGGCGCTGCCGAACTCGACGCCCCGCTGGATGTCGCACGCCCAGGCCACCACGATGGCCACGCCGGACGCCGGGACCAGGCAGTCGGTGACCGTCTACCTCGCCCCGAAGGGCGGCCTGGCCGCTCTCCAGGCCAAGGTCCTCGCGTTGTCCACGCCGGGATCGGCGTCGTACCGGCACTTCCTGACTCCCGACCAGTACTACGCGGCGTACTCCCCCGCGGCCGCCGCGGTCTCGTCGGTGACCTCGTGGCTGGCCAACGCCGGCCTGTCGGTGACGGGAACGGACGCGCACAACGACTTCGTCACCGCGACCGGGACGCGCAGCGCGCTGCAGCAGGCGTTCGGCGTCTCGCTGCGCGGCTACCGCCACGACGGGCAGTCGGTCGTCGCTCCCGACGGGCCGACGTACGTGCCGTCGAACCTCGCCGGGACGGTGCTCGCCGTGGGCGGGCTGGACACCACCACCTTCACCTCGACGACCCAGACGTCGGGTGACGGGCCGGCGGCCACGAACGACGCGCTGCCGCCGGCGTTCGTCAACGCCCGGCCGTGCTCGCTCAGCTACGGCTCGGTGACCGCGAAGTACCAGGCGGACTACCAGACGAAGCTGCCGAAGTTCGACGGTGCCTACCTGCCGTACGCGGTGTGCGGCTACACCGGGCCGCAGTTCCGCGCGGCGTACGAGGGTGGTGCAACCGAGGACGGCAGCGGCGTGACGGTGGGGATCATCGACGCGTACGCCTCGCCGACGATCGCGAAGGATGCCCAGACGTACGCGACCGACCACGGTGACGGCTCGTACGCGGCCGGCCAGCTGACGCAGACCACCGCCTCGAAGTTCACGCACAAGAAGCTCTGCGGGCCGACCGGCTGGTACGGCGAGGAGACGCTCGACGTGGAGGCCGTGCACGCGATGGCCCCGAGCGCGAACATCCGCTACTTCGGGGCGGCCAGCTGCGAGAACAACGACCTGCTCGCGAGCGCACGCCAGGCGGTGCGGCAGGACAAGGTCGACCTGATCTCCAACTCGTACGGCGACACCGAACAGGACGCCTCGGCCGACTACGTCGCGGCGAGCGAGCAGGTGTTCCTGCAGGGGGCGGCGCAGGGCATTGGCTTCCTGTTCTCCAGCGGCGACGACGGGGACGAGCTCGCGGCGACGGGGATCAAGCAGGCGGACTACCAGACCTCCGACCCGTTCGTCACGTCGGTCGGCGGCACCGCGACCGCCATTGGCGCCGACGGGAAGATCGAGTTCCAGACCGGCTGGGGCACCGACAAGTACTCCCTGGCCACCAATGGGAAGGACTGGACGCCGGTGGGCTACCTGTACGGCTCGGGCGGCGGCTATTCGGCGCTGTTCAACCGGCCGCCGTACCAGGACGGGGCGGTGTCGAACAGTGCTCGGGGCGTTCCGGATGTGGCGATGGACGCCGACCCGACGACCGGCATGCTCGTCGGGGAGACGCAGCAGTTCCCGGACGGGGCGAAGTACGGCGAGTACCGCATCGGCGGCACGAGCCTGGCCTCGCCGCTTTTCGCGGGGATGACCGCGCTGAGGGTGCAGGCCGCGGGCGGACGGCTCGGGTTCCTCAACCCGTCGATCTACGCCGCGCCGGCGGGCACCTTCACCGATGTGAAGGGGCAGCCGGCCGACGCCGGGAATGTGCGCGTCGACTACGTCAACGGCGTCGACGCCAGTGACGGTCTCGTCTACAGCGTCCGTACGTTCAACGACGACGCGAGCCTGCAGGTTGCCAAGGGCTGGGACGACGTGACCGGGGTCGGTGTGCCGAGCCCGGCGTGGATCACCGCGCCGGCGAGCTGACTGGTGGCCGGGCTCGACGTGGTGCGCCTACGCGCACGACGTCGAGCCCGGCGCAACCTCGCGAACGGAGGATGCTGGACGGCGTGTTCGCGAACCGGCGAGCCGCGGGACAGGCGCTCGCCGCCGCCCTGCGCGCCTGGGAGGGCCGCGACGACATCGTGGTCATCGGCCTGCCGCGCGGCGGCGTACCTATCGCCGCGGAGGTTGCTGCCGCTCTTGGCGCTCCGCTCGACGTGTTCCTCGTCCGCAAGCTCGGGCTGCCCGGCCACGAGGAGCTGGCGATGGGGGCGGTCGCGTCCAGTGGTGCCGTCGTTCGCAACGACAGCGTGGAGGCGCTGGTCGGTGAGTCCGACTTCGCGGCCGTTCTGGACCGTGAACAGGAAGTGCTGCGGCGCAGGGAGATTCAGTACCGGGACGGGCGTCCGCCTGTGCCGCTCGGCGGCCGTACCGTGATCGTGGTCGACGACGGCCTGGCTACCGGGGCCAGCATGCGAGCGGCGATAGCTGGCCTTCGGCAGACGGGTGCTGCCCACCTCATCGTGGCCGTCCCGGTAGCGGCGCCCGGCGCGCGCGCCGATGTGCGAGAAGTGGCTGACGATGTGGTCTGCCTGCACACCCCAGGCGACTTCCACGCGGTAGGTCAGTACTACGAGGACTTCCGTCAAACCGGAGACGACGAGGTACGCCGCCTGCTCGCCCCCACGTCGTAGCCGCGGCGCTGCGGCGGCGCGCGCCGCATAGGCTCGTCAGGCTTCGTCAGGACGCCCTCGTAGCTCAGGGGATAGAGCATCGGTTTCCTAAACCGTGTGTCGCAGGTTCGAATCCTGCCGGGGGCACCGAAAACCTGCAGGTCAGAGGTCGGTTCCGCGATCCTGCCAATAGTGGATCTTGGTTTCGTGCCCTTCCCGTGCCCTAATGGATTTGATCAAGTCCCTGCGCACCTGTGTTCGTGCCTCCCTCGACGATCACATTGTGTGACAAGCGCGAGTGCGTCGAAGGCGGTCGGCACTCCCCTTCGTGCACCGCGAAGCGTGTACCGATAAGCCGTGTCCGTTCGCTCCAACAGCACTCGGCCGCCTGCGCTGGCGGAGGGCTGGGCTCTACCCGCAGTGATCTTGCGCAGCGGCCTCTGGCTCAGCCGTGCAGGCGCTCCGCGTGCGGGAGCTCGGCGCCACTCAGTCTGCCTCGTCGCGCTTGCGGTCGTCCCCGCGCCGCCGGAACGGTCCCTCGGCGATCCGTTTGGAGAGCATGTCCGTCCCCAACCTAGCTCGGTCGAGGGCCTCGTTACCGAGGCGCCGGACGACATCGGCGCCGTCTGCTCCCGTCTC
>DASVGV010000014.1:0-12842 GCA_036379355.1 Mycobacteriales bacterium
CGTCGTGGCGCGCCGCTCGCGGTCGACCGCGCCGAGCCGGGCACCCATCTCGTCGGTGCTCAGGCCGAGCCGGGCCGCCCACGCCAGGAGCGGTGACCAGTCCGTCTCGCTCACCAGGACCCCGCCGATGTCGAAGATCACGGCCTGGACGGTCATGCCGGAACGCTAGCGCCGGTGCGATGCTGATCGCCCACGGCAGTGAGGGAAATCGATGGCGGACAACTGGTTCGACAACCGCGGTCGCGACGACGTCCTCGCCGGCGGCGTCCGGCTGATCCCGGTCGAGACGCCGCACGGCACGCACCGCGTCTGGACCAAGCGGGTCGGGAACAACCCGGCGGTGAAGCTGCTGCTGCTGCACGGTGGTCCGGGGCGACGCTCGATCGCTTCGTCGACGAGGTCGAGCAGGTTCGCGTCGCACTGGGGCTCGATGCCGGGAGCTTCTTCCTGCTCGGCCACTCGTGGGGAGGCATTCTCGCTATCGAGTACGCCCTGCGCTACCAGAAGCACCTCAAGGGCCTGGTCATCTCGAACATGATGGCGAGCATCCCGGCGTACAACGCCTATGCCCAGGCGCATCTCATGCCCGAGCTCGATCCGGCGGAACTCGCCGAGATCCAGGAGATGGAAGCGACGGGGCGGCACACCGAGCCCCGCTACGAGGAGCTGCTCGCGGGGCACTACGAGCGGCATGTGCTCCGGATGCCGCGGGCAGAGTGGCCCGAACCCGTGGTCCGGTCGTTCGCGCACATCAACCCCGACATCTACGTGCCGATGCAGGGCCCCAGCGAACTCGGCGCATCCGGCGCTCTCGCGGAGTGGGACCGGACGGCGGACCTGCCAGCCATCACGGTGCCGACCCTGACGATCGGTGCGGCGCACGACACCATGGACCCCGCGCACATGGCTGAGATGGCGACACGCGTCGGCGACGGCACGCACGTGCACTGCCCGAACGGCAGCCACCTGGCGATGTACGACGACCAGCAGACGTACCTGCGTGGGCTGATCGACTTCCTCACACGATGACCACCAGTACGGTGCGATCGTGACGACGACATCCGACTACGTGCAGTCCGCATCTGCCCGCATCAGCACTCTCGGTGCGGCCTTCTACTTCGTCCCGGAGACCGTCGCGGTCGGCAAGGAGCACGGCCTGGACGGCTTCCGCTTCTACGTCCTTGGCCGCGGTGGCGTGCTCGGCGATGTGGAGGCGCCCGTGATCGGGAGCGCCTTCGGCTACTGGAACCCCTCGTTGATCGACCACATCTGGAACAGCGCGAAGGAGCGGGCCGACCTCTCGCCCCGCGAGTGCGGCCGGCTCTACCTCGAGTGCTCGGCCGAATTCGGACGCCAGAAGTTCGCGGATGTGGCCGGACTGCAGGCGTTCTGCGACGCCGCGCAGAAGATCCACGAGGCAACGAACGTGGCCGGTCTCTCGCTCTACGCCGGATACGTCGCCGAGCCGCTCGCCCGGGACCTGCCGGGCCGCGCCATGCAGCTGGTCACGATCCTGCGCGAGTTCATGGGAAGTGCGCACCTCGTCGCGGTGCTCGCCGTCGGGCTCGAGCCGAAGGTGGCCCACGGTGTCCGCCGCCCCGAGATGTGGGAGGCGTTCGGCTACGGCGGCGAGCCGGCGCCCGCGGACACCCCGGAGGTGCGGGCGTTGCTCGCCGACGCGGATGCGCTGACGCAGCGGCTCATCACGCCGGCGTACGCGGTTCTCTCCGAAGCAGAGCAGGGCGTCGTGCTGGCGGGGCTGGAGGCGATGGGGTCCGCAGCGAGCGCCTAGCCGTGAGCTCCGGCGGGACCGGAGTGGCGGAAGGTCAGGGACATCCGGGCGCCGACGAAGCGACGCACCTTGGGGACGACGTGCTGGAAGTCGTGCTGGCAGCGGCCACCCATGACGACGAGGTCGCCGGCCCCGGGGGTGAGCTGCAGGACGGTCGGCCCGCCGCCGTACGGGCGGACCCGGAACGGCCGGCGCGCCCCGAGGCTGACCGTGACGACGAGCGGGCTCTGGTGGGTGAGGCGTACCCGGTCGCCGTGCCAGGCGACCGAGTCGCGGCCGTCGCGGTAGAGGTTGACGGCGACCCGGTCGAAGTCCGTGCGGTAGGCGGCCGATACGGCCGTACGCATCTGGTCGACGGCCGGCGGCAGGGTCGCGAGGTCGGGCCACTGGGCCACGATCCGCGGCTCGGCCACCTCGTGGTCCCACATCTGGCGCGTGCGCTGCGGCAGCCACGGTGCAGTGTCGGTCAGGGTGTCGAGGAGCGCGTCGCCGCCGTGGACCCACCCGGGCAGGTAGTCGATCCAGCTCGTCGCGTCGAGCCGGATGCGGGTACGGCCCGAGAGCTGCGGGTCGATGGCGGTCTGCTCGTCGAGGTCGAGCAGCGAGGGCTGCCAGGTGACGCTCACCCGTTCTCCTCCACAGATCCACGACCGGGCTTGACGGCCTGTCGTACCCCCGCGTTAGGGTTCTCCTTGTTCGAACACGCGTTCGACCGCGGACTTCGAACATAGCCCATTCCCGGCCGGCGGTCCCGACCCCCGCCGGTCGGGAGGGGCGGCCACCGACTCCGGGCGGGGGCGTGGGGAAGCGCACCCGCCCGGACCGGTCGGCGACCTGCCGCCTTCCCCCGGGCAGGTGCCGTGCCCCGGCCCGGGGCGCGGTCCGCTGCGCACGCCGGGAGGTGATCGCATGACCCGTTGCCATGCCGACCCGGTCGAGGTCGTCCGCCGCGACGACGAGCCCCGGCAGTTCCTGTGGCGCGGCCGGCTGTACGTCGTGTGCACCGTCCTCGACCGGTGGGTCGAGAGCGTCCCGTGGTGGCGCGGGTCGGCCGTGACCGCGCTGCACTCCGGCGCCGCGGGCGCCCGGGGCGCCGGCATCCCGGGCGGTCTCGGGCTCGCCGACGACCGCGAGGTCTGGCGCGTCGAAGCGGCCGCGGGACGGATCGGCCGACGAGGGGTCTTCGACCTCACGCTCCTGCCCGACGACGGCCGCTGGCTCCTGACCCGGGTGCACGACTGATGGGCGGCGTCTGATGGGTGCCGCCGTGCTCGACGAGCGGCGTCCGGCGGCGCCGGTCGCACCCCGTACCGCGTCCCCCACCCCACTCCGTACCGCACCCGTGACCGGGCCCCTGACCGCCGTCGCTCCGAGGAGCGTGCCCGTGCCTGCCTCCGCCCTGCCCCGCCGCACGCCGGCCGCCCTGCTCGACTCCGCCCGCGTCGGGGTGCTCGAGGCGGTGGCCGCGCCGGAACCGGCCGACCGTTACGTCCGTGCCCACCTCGCCGCGCTCCGCGCAGCGGCGGCGGTGCTCGCCGCCCGTGCCCGCCCGTCCCGGGGCGGTGGACGGCGGCGGTCGTCCACCGTCTGGACCCTGCTGCCCGTCGTCGCCCCCGAGCTGGGGGAGTGGGCCGCCTTCTTCGCCGCCGGTGCGGCCAAGCGGGCGGCCGCGGAGTCCGGGCTCGTCCACGCCGTCACCGCGCGGGAGGCCGACGATCTCGTCCGCGACGCGCAGTCCTTCCTCGAGCTGGTCGAGTCCGGCCTCGGCCTCGACCCGGGCCTGTTCCATGCGGACGGCACCGCCACCGTCGACCCGGCCGCATCCCCGCCGGCGGGGTGACCCGGTCGTGCCCGACCCGTACGTCCACCTGCACGTGGCGTCCGGTTACTCCCTCCAGTACGGCACCGCGCACCCCCGCGATCTCGTCGCCCGCGCGGCCGATCACGGGATGGACACCCTCGCGCTCACCGACCGGGGCGGCCTGTACGGTGCCGTGCGATTCGCCACCGCCTGCCGGTCCGCCGGTATCCGTCCCGTGCTCGGCGTCGACCTCGCCGTCGCCTCCACTGCCGATGCGCCGCCCCGCCGCACCACCCGATCCCCCGTCCGCGGCGGTGCGGCGGTCGAGGACCCGTCGATCCCGCGGGTCGTCGTCCTCGCGGCCGGGCGGGCGGGCTATGCCCGGCTCTGCCGGCTCGTCAGCGCCGTTCACCTCGACCCCCGGCGCGGCGGCGAGCGGGGGCGGCCGCTCGCCAGCCTGCCGCTGCTCGCCGAGCACCTCGCCGCGGCCGGCGCGGGCGAGCTGGTCGTCCTGCTCGGCCCGGCGTCCGACGTGGGCCGGGCGCTGGCCGCTCGCCGCCTCGACCGAGCCGGTGCACTGATCGCCCGGTGGCGGTCGATGACCCATCCCGGAGACCTCGTCCTCGAAGCCGTCCACCACCGCGCGTACGCCGGCGAGGCCAGCCGGGCCGCTGCCGTCCGCATCGCGGGGTTCGCCGCGGACCAGCGCCTGCCCGCCGTCCTCACCAACGCCGTGCGCTACCTCGACCCCGCCGACGCTCCCGTCGCCGACGTGCTCGACGCCGCCCGCCGGCTCGTCCCGCTCGACGACCGGCACGCGGACCGCCCGAACGCCGAGGCCTTCCTGAAGCCGGGCAAGCTCATGGCCGACCTGGCCGAGGACGTCGCCCGCGCCGCCGGCGACCGCGACCCCACCGGCGTCCGGTTGCTGGCCGCGACGAGACGGCTCGCCGACCGCTGCGCCCTCGACCCGGAGCGCGACCTCGGCATCGGCACCCTCCACCTGCCCGAGCTGGTCCTCACCCGCCCCGACGGCATGCGGGCGGCGACCGACGACACCGCCTTGCGCGCGCGGTGCGAGGCGGGACTCGGGCGGCGGGCGATGCCCGCGACGGCCGCGGTCCGCGAGCGCCTCGACACCGAGCTGGCGATGATCGCGAGCCTGGGCTACGCCCCGTACTTCCTCACCGTCGCCCGCGTCGTCGACCTGATCCGCGACCTGGGGGTCCGGGCCGCGGCGCGGGGGAGCGGCACCGGCAGCCTGGTCACCTATCTCACCGGCGTGTCCGACGTCGACCCGATCCGCTACGGCCTGCTCGTGGAGCGGTTCCTCTCGCCGCTGCGCCAGGAGCTGCCGGACGTCGACATCGATGTCGAGTCCGCCCGCCGCACCGAGGTCTACGAGCAGATCCTCGCGGCCTTCGGTGGGGAGCGGGTCGCGTGCGTCGCGATGCTGGACACCTACCGCGCCCGGCACGCGGTCCGTGACGTGGGGGCCGCGCTCGGCCTGCCGCCGGCGGAGATCGACACCATCGCCAAGGCGTTCCCGCACATCCGCGCGAGCCAGCTGCGCGCCGCCCTGCGCGACCTGCCCGAGCTGCGGGCCTCGGGGCTCGGCGACGGGCGCTACGACCTGCTGTTCCGCCTTGCCGAACGGCTCGACGGCCTGCCCCGGCACATCGCCCTGCACCCCTGCGGCGTCCTGCTGTCCGACGCGACGCTGCTGGACCGCACCCCGGTCGAGGCGAGCTTCGCCGGCTTCCCGATGAGCCAGTACGACAAGGACGACGTCGAAGCGATGGGCCTGCTCAAGCTCGACGTCCTCGGCATCCGCATGCAGTCGGCGATCAGTCACTGTCTCGCCGAGGTCGAGCGCGTCGACGGCACCCGCCCCGACGTGGACGGCGCGCCCCGCGACGACCCGGCGACCTTCGCACTGATCCGGTCCACCCGCACCCTCGGGTGCTTCCAGATCGAGTCGCCGGGGCAGCGCGAGCTCGTCGGGAAGTTCGCGCCGCAGACCTTCGACGACCTCATCGTCGACATCAGCCTCTTCCGGCCCGGGCCGGTCAAGAGCGACATGGTCCGGCCGTTCCTCGAGGCCCGGCAGGGCTGGCGGCCACCCACCTACCCGCACCCGTCGCTGGAACCCGCACTGGCCGAGACGTACGGCGTCGTGGTCTTCCACGAGCAGGTGCTGAAGCTCTTCGCGATCGTCACCGGGTGCTCGCTCGCCGAGGCCGACGAGTTCCGCCGGGCCCTCGGCGACCCCGACCAGCAGGCCGAGGTCCACCAGTGGTTCGTCCCGGCGGCGCGGGGCCGCGGCTACGACGAGGCGAGCATCGCGACGATCTGGGCGATCCTGCAGGCGTTCGCGTCGTTCGGGTTCTGCAAGGCGCACGCCGCGGCCTTCGCCCTCCCGACCTACCAGTCTGCCTGGCTCAAGGCCCACCACCCGGCGGCGTTCCTCGCCGGGGTGCTCACCCACGACCCCGGCATGTACCCCAAGCGGCTGATCCTCGACGACGCCCGCCAGCTCGGCATCGCGATCCTCGGCCTCGACGTCAACGCCTCCGACGGCGCCTACCGGGTCGAGAAGGTGGGCGCGCTCGACGAGCCACCCCCCGAGATCCTCGACCAGCTCGGCGACCCGACCCGCGGGCCCCGCGACGCCGACCCGCACGTGGGCCGGGAGCTGCCGCAGTTCCGCGACTACGGCATCCGGCTCGGTCTCGACGACGTCCAGGGCATCACCGACGCCGAGGTCGCCCGGATCGTCGCCGGCCGGCCCTACCGCACGCTGGCCGACTTCTGGTTCCGCGCGGCCCCCTCCCGGCCGGTCGCCGAGCGGCTGGTGCTCGCCGGGGCGTTCGACAGCCTCTACGGACTCGGCTCCACCGTCCCCGGCCGGCGTCGCGGTCAGGTCACCCGCCGCGACCTGCTGCTGCAGACCGTCGAGCTCGCCGCAGGCGCTCGCGGTATCCCTCGCCGGCGAGGGCAGCCGGCCGTCCGGACCCGTCCCCGGGCCGCCGAGGCATTCGACATCCGGACCGCTGCCGAGGCACAGCGACGGACTACCGCGCCCGCGGGCCCGGTCGACGTCCAGCTGGCCCTCGACCTCGACGCCGCCCTGCCCGCGGCCAGCGGCCTGCCGGAGATGACGAGCGCCGAGCGGATCCGCGCCGAGCTCGACATCCTGGGGCTCGACGCGAGCGAGCACGTGCTCACCGCCTACCAGCCGTTCCTCGACGAGCTCGGCGTCGTGCGGTCGAAGGACCTGCTCGGCCTGCGCGCGCGCGCCGAGGTGCTCGTCGCCGGGGTGAAGGTCGCGACCCAGACCCCACCCGTACGCTCCGGTCGCCGGGTCGTGTTCGTCACCCTGGACGACGCCACCGGCCCCGTCGACGCGACCTTGTTCGAGGAGGCGCAGGCCGGTTACGCCGCCACCGTCTTCCACTCCTGGCTGCTGGTGATCCGCGGCCAGCTGCGCCGCACCGGTCCCCGCGGGGTCTCGCTGCTCGCCCTGGGCTGCTGGGAGCTGCCGCCCCTGTATGCCGCCTGGCGGGCCGGTGGTCTGACCGCCGTCGACGCGGCGATGGGCCCGGGAGACACCTGGGGTGAGGCCGCGGTCCGGGAGGCAGCGGGCAGTCGCTCCACCCGTCCGGTCACGTCCCCCCTCCCCGCCGCCGCCTCCGGCCGGGTCTACGCCAGCGGCTTCCGGATCTCCCCGTACGCCGACATCCGCCCCTCCGGGACCGACCCGAAGGCCCCGCCGCGCAAGCTGTGGCACGCGAGTCCCGGGAGCTCGGGCCGATGACCGGCCGCGCCGACGCCGCGCCTCCGTCCGACGGTCGTGCGCTGTGGAAGGCTGCACGGCGACCGCTGCGGGTAGCCCGGAGCCGCGGTCGACGACGGGAGAGCGCATGGCCGACCGCAGCGACACCGGGAGCGCCCCTGCGGATCCCGCCCGGAACGCTCCGGCCGCCGGCTGGACCACCCTGCGGACCACCGTGGTCACCGAGCTGCTTACCGCTGCGATCGCCGACCTCCAGGCGGCGTCCGGGGCGAGCTCCCTGCGCATCGTCGACGCCGGTGGGGGCACGGGTGGCGTGGGTGTCCCGCTCGCGGCGGCCGGTCACGACGTCCTCGTCGTCGATCCCAGCCCCGATGCGATGGCGACCCTGCACCGCCGGGCCGAGGAGCGGGCAGACGGCAGCGCCGCCCGCATCCGTGGCGTCCAGGGCGATGTCGCCGACCTGCCCTCGCTCGTGCCCGCCGGCAGCGTCGACGTCGTCGTCCTGCACGACGTCCTCGACGTCGTCGACGACCCGCACCAGGCCCTGGCCGCCGTCCGCGACGTCCTCCGGCCCGGCGGGCTGGTCAGCGTCGTCGTCGCCGGCCGCGTCGGGACGGCGATCGCCCGTGCGCTCGCCGGACGCTTCGAGGCCGCCGCCGCGCTGCTCGACCCCGGGACCCCGGGACCCCGGTACGACGTGCGCTCGCTCCCCGCGGCCCTGCAGTCCGCGGGCCTGGACGTGGTCGCCATCCACGGTGTCCGCGTGTTCAGCGACCTCGTCCCGGGGGCTCTGCTCGAGCACGAGACGGGCGCCGCTTCGGCCTTGCTCGCACTCGAGCGAGCGGCGGCGACCCACCCCGATGTGCACCCGATCGCCGCTCGGCTCCATGCGCTGGCCCACCGGCGCTGATCCGGCGACCGCGCCGCCGCGCGCCCGGCCGGGGCGTGCTGGTTCGAGCCGTCTCGGAGCACGTCGATGAGTCGCGGCCGGGTTCCCACCGCGCCCACCGGACCGCTCGCCGACGACAGCGGGTGCCACGTGCTGCACGTCGACATGGACGCGTTCTACGCATCGGTCGAGCTGCGCCGGCGCCCCGAGCTGCGCGGGCGGCCGGTCATCGTCGGCGGCGGGGGCAGCCGCGGCGTCGTGCTGTCGGCGACGTACGAGGCCCGGGCGTCCGGCGTGCATGCGGCCATGCCGATGGCGCGGGCGCGCCGGCTCTGCCCGCAGGCGCTGGTGATCGAGCCGGACTTCCCGCAGTACGCGCAGGCCAGCGCCGGCGTGATGGCCGTCTTCCGCGAGGTGACGCCGCTCGTCGAGCCCTGCTCGCTCGACGAGGCGTTCCTCGACGTGGCCGGTGCCCAGCGCCGCCTTGGCCGACCGGCCCAGATCGGCGCGCACATCCGCGCGCGCGTCGAGGACGAGCAGGGCATCACCTGCTCGGTCGGCGTTGCCGCGACCAAGTTCCTCGCCAAGCTCGGCTCGGCGCGCTGCAAGCCGGACGGGCTGGTCGTCGTGCCCCGCGACGGGGCGGTCGCCTTCCTGCACCCATTGCCGGTCAGCGCCCTGTGGGGGGTGGGGGAGAAGACCGAACAGGTCCTGCTGCGCTACGGCCTGCA
This sequence comes from Mycobacteriales bacterium, assembly GCA_036379355.1. GTDB lineage: Bacteria > Actinomycetota > Actinomycetes > Mycobacteriales > CAJCIY01 > CAJCIY01. The sequence continues at coordinate 9,010 of DASVGV010000014.1, forward strand.
GACGATCGGCGACATCGCGCAGACCCCGCTCGCCACCCTGCAGCGGGCGCTCGGACCGGCCGTCGGCACTCACCTGCACGCGTTGTCGTGGGGCCGGGACGAGCGCCGGGTCGTACCGCAGGAACCGGACAAGAGCATCGGCGCCGAGGAGACGTTCGCGCGCGACGTGGACGACCCATCGGTTATCCGCCGCGAGCTGCTACGGCTGTCGGAGAAGGTCGGGGCGCGGCTGCGGGCACAGGGGTACGCCGGGCGCACGATCTCGGTGAAGATCCGGTTCGCCGACTTCCGGACCATCACCCGGTCGCGCACACTTCCCGAACCCACCGACGTCGCCCGCGACATCTATGCGGCCGCGGGGGAGGTCTACACGGCGCTGGGCCTCGACCGGGCGCGGCTGCGGCTGGTCGGCGTACGAGTCGAGTCCCTCGTCCCCAGTCATGGCGTCCCGCATCAGCTCGCACTCGACGAGCGCGAGCGGGGCTGGCGCCAGGCCGAGCTGGCCGCCGACCGGGCCGGTCACCGCTTCGGCCCGGGCGCCGTCCGGCCCGCGTCGCTCGTGCGCCCTCGCGGCGCCGACGACCCCGCGGCGCGCGCCGGACCGCCCGCGCCGCCTCGACCGTCCTGACCGGTGCCCGGCGCTGCCTGTTCGCGTCGGCGCAGGGATTCTGCCTCTCGGCCCTGTCCTGGGCGTGAAGGCAGGCATATTCTGAGAATCGGATCGGATCGACCGTCGGAGGAACCCGTGCCGCTCTCCGAGCACGAACAGCGCCAGTTCGAGCTGATCGAGCGCGCGCTGTACGCCGACGACCCCAAGTTCGCCGCGGCCGTCCGCCGGCGCGAGCCGGCCGCCGTGGGCCGGCGGCGCCTGGCCGTCGCCGCACTCACCGTCCTGCTCGGCGTCGGCACGCTGCTGGCCGGTGTGATCCTCCCGCTCTGGTACGTCGGCGTGGCCGGCTTCGTCGTCATGCTCGGCGGAGCCCTGCTCGGCGTCGCCGCGGTGCGCATGATGACCGGACGCGTGACCGAGCGCGTCCCCGCGCCGGATGCCGCCAGCGGCATCACGGTGCTGCACCGTCGCCGCCGCCGCCACCCAGCCGGGCCGCGCGTCTCGTTCGCGTCCCGTCTCGAGGAGCGCTGGCAGCGCCGGATCGAGCGCGGCAACCTCTGAGGGCGGCGCCCGGCTGACCGGCAGGTCAGAACGTCGGTGCCTGCCGGCGCCCGAACAGCCGCCCGAACCGGTCCAGGCCCGCCAACAGGACGAGTCCCGCGCGCATCGGCGGGGCGACAAGCCGCGCCCGCGCGCTGGCCGGCGTGATCACCGCGACGAGGCGCCGGGTCCACGGCAGGCTGCGGGACAGGGCGCCGCGGACCGTTCGCTCGTCCGTCGCGAGCGTGCTGTCAACCGGGCCCCGGTCCGGTCCCGGCGCGGCATAGCGAGCCTGCTCGACCGCGGCCACCAGCCGGCCCAGCGCCGCGAGCACGGCCGGGTCCGATCCGGGTCCGGCCGCCAGGACGGCGCGCATCCGGCCACCGACCATGCGCGGCGAGTCTGACGGGCGCACCGCCACCAGCCGGTCCGCGGCGTCGTCCAGGAGCTGGCGCCACGCACGCTCCGCCCCCGCGCCGCGTGCGAGCCGGCGGCGGCGGGTGGCCTGGTCGGTCAGCATCGGCGCGAGCAGGACCAGGACGACGACCAGCCCGCCGATGCCCGCCCAGACCCACCCGGCGATCCCGCCGCCGGCCTGCTGGGGGGCGAGCCCGCCTCCGCCGTCGCGATCCCCGGGCTGCCGGTCGAGCTTTGCCGGTTGCGAGGCGCTGGCCCCCGGCACCGGCAAGGTCGGAGCGACGGCCGGCGGCGGCGTCACCCCGTTCGGTCCGCCGACCCCGCCCGCGTACGACGGCGTCAGCGCCCGACCATCGGTCAACGGGGTCGGCTCGAACCGCACCCAGCCCGCGTCGTCGAACCACACCTCGGGCCAGGCATGCGCGTCGGCGCCCGTGATCGTCCACGTGTTGCCGGCCCGGTCCGGTGTGCCGGCGGTGAAGCCGATCGCCACCCGGGCCGGGACGCCGAGGGTGCGCATCATCGCGGCCATGGTTGTCGCGTACTGCTCGCAGAAGCCGCGCCGGTCGGCGAGGAACTGGGCGAACCCCTGCGGTCCGGCGACGTACGCGACGGTCTGGTCGTACACGAACGCCCCCGACGTGAAGTGCTGCTGGATGTCGAGGGCGGCGTCGTAGGCGGTTGTCGCGCCCTTCGTCCAGGCCGCCGCAGTCGCCTGGACGACCGCCGGCAGGTCATTGGGGACCTGCAGGTCGACCGCCAGCGACGAGGGATACAGCGCGTTCGGGCGGTGCAGCACGCCGCCGGCCCGCAACAGGGCCGGCGAGGGAGCGGGCAGGTCCGCGGTCACGGTCCACGTCGAGCCGCGGGTGTTGGTGCTCGCCGAGAAGATCGTCCTCGTGGGCGCGTACAGGCGCCAGTCACCGTGGATGTCGACGTCGGTGGTGCCGATCGGCACCGGCAAGAGCGACTGGGCGAGGGTGTCGCTGGCCGTGATGCGCTGGGTGATCTCCGTGTGCGGCAGCCTGTACGGCCCGGCCGGGAGGCCGCGCTTGACCTGTGCCGACGCCGGCGCGGTGACGGCCCCCAGGCTGAAACCGCTGTCGTTGAACTGCTCCAACGCCGTGATTCGTTGGTACGTCGGGATGCCCGACTTCACCGTCAGCAGCGGCTCGTCGCTCTGCTCGTGCAGCTCGGTGGACACCGATACCAGCGGGTCGACGATCACGGCCCGGCCACCGCCGCTGCCGTTGCCGTCACCGCCGGAGGCCGCGAACCGGCTGACGTGGGCACCGGGAACGGCGAAGGGCACGGCAACGGCCGCCACCAGTGCCGCGATGCCGATGCGCAGCGCCGGTCCCACCGTCCCGGTGGCCGACGGGCCGACGCCGCCGTCGCTCGACCGGGGCAGGACCTTGCCCCAGCGGGCCGTGCGGTCGTGTCCGTCCAACGTCAGCAGGAGCAGGAAACCCAGGGCCGCCAGCAGCAGCGAGACGTACCCGACGCTTCGCTCGCGGATCGCGGCGGGCACGGCGACGAGCAGGACCAGCGGCGCGCCGGCCAGCGTGGGCCGACGGCCACTGACGGCGAGCAGGTCGACCGCCAGCGCGACGACCCCGACCCCGCCCACGGTCAGCAGCAGCAGCTCGGGTGTGGGGTAGGTCGGGACGAGCAGGGTCCGCAGGTCCGTCCCGCCGTCGCCGACCAGCGTGCCGAGGTGCCGGACCGACGAGGCGGTCGGCACGAACCCGGCCCACGCTTGTCGATGCGCGTACAGCGCGGTCACGGTGACGAGCAGGGCGGCGAGCGCGACGACCAGGTGGACGACGGGCGGCAGGCCGGTGCGCCGTGCCAGGGCGCCGACGGCACCGACTACGGCGACGGCAAGCACCACCGGCCAGAACCAGTGCCCGGTGGTGAAGACGGCGTGCAGCGATGTGGCGCCCAGGACGACGGCGAGCGCCGCGACGAGGGTGGCGCGTATCCGGGCCGGCCCGCCGAACCGGGACGTGGTCATCGCGCAGCCCCGGTAGCGACCGGGTCGAACGCCCGCGCCGCGCGCCGCGCGGCCTGCGGCCACAGGTCGGCCAGCGCCGTGCCCTGCCGCGCGACCAGCACCCGCCATCCGGCGGACGCCAGGATGTCGCGGGCAGCCGGCACGCACCCGTCGGGGGCGGCGGCCCGCTCCTGCCACGTCGGCGCGTCCAGCAGGACCGCGACGGCGGAGCCCGACGCCGGTCCGAGGACGGCCATGCGCTCGGCCTCG
>DASVGV010000015.1:0-4314 GCA_036379355.1 Mycobacteriales bacterium
CTGGGGCACGCGCTCAGTCGTCGCCGACGACGTCGAAGCGGGACGGACCGGACGGTGCTCCGCCGTCGAAGGTGTCGTCGAAGGTCGCCCACGGCGGTGGCTCGTCGGTCGGCTCGCGGTGGTTGAGGATCTCGTCACCGCGGGCGGCGAGCATCGCGTACCGCTGCTGGGCGCGCAGCGACAGCTGCAGCGCGGTGCTGACCGCGAGCATCGGCAGCTCGACGGCGCGGTCGGGGAAATGGCGGGCCTGTTCGGCGGCCTCGGCGGCCAGGCCGATGGCTGCGCGGAACGGGCTGGGCAGCTGTGGCATGTGTCAAGCCTGCCGCATCGGCGCGGTCCGTACCATGTCAGGTATGAGTTCGCGCGAAGCCGGGGAGCAGACCACCGAGACCGGTGCGCCGAACCGGCGCGGAACGGTCCTGCTGGCCAGGCCGCGCGGTTACTGCGCGGGTGTCGACCGGGCGGTGCTGACGGTCGAGCGGGCGCTCGAGCTGTACGGCGCGCCCGTCTACGTGCGCAAGCAGATCGTGCACAACGCCCACGTCGTGCACGATCTGCAGGCGAAGGGCGCGATCTTCGTCGAGGAGACCGACGAGGTCCCGGAGGGGTCGACGGTCGTCTTCTCGGCACACGGCGTGGCCCCGAGCGTCCATGCCGAGGCCGCGGCGCGGGAGCTGCGCACCATCGACGCGACCTGCCCGCTGGTCACCAAGGTCCACCACGAGGCCCAGCGGTTCGCCCGGGAGGGCTACGACATCGTGCTCGTCGGGCACGAAGGCCACGAGGAGGTCGTGGGCACGACCGGGCAGGCGCCCGAGCACATCCACCTCGTGGACGGCCCCGAGGAGGCCGCGGCCGTCGCCGTCCGCGACCCGTCGAAGGTGGCGTGGCTGTCGCAGACGACGCTGTCGGTCGACGAGACGATGCGCACGGTGGACGCGCTGAAGGAGCGCTTCCCGGGGCTCACGTCGCCGCCGAGCGACGACATCTGTTATGCCACCCAGAACCGGCAGGTCGCGGTCAAGGCGATGGCCGGCCGCTGTGACCTCGTACTCGTCGTCGGGTCGCGCAACTCGTCGAACTCGGTGCGGCTGGTCGAGGTGGCGCTCGACGCGGGCGCGGGCACGGCCCACCTCGTCGACGACGCGACGGAGGTCGACCCGGGCTGGCTCGACGGCGTCTCGGTCATCGGCGTGACGAGCGGTGCGTCCGCGCCGGACTCGCTCGTCCAGGACCTGCTGGACCTGCTTGCCGAACGCGGCTGGGACGACGTGCAGACGGTCAGCACGGCCGACGAGACCACGACGTTCGCGCTGCCGCGGGAGCTGCGGGCGGCGGAGAAGGCGGGCGGTGTCCCGCCCGGGCCGCGGACGACGTTCGACCGGGCCTAGGAAGAGGACGGCTCGCTCGGGGCTACCCGCGCGAGAGGTGCCGGATCAGGGCGGCGACCACGGCGGCGGCGGTCGCGATGAGCACGACCGGCGCCTTGACGATGAACGCGTACACGAAGCTGCTGGCGAAGGTGCCGTCGTCCGCGAGCGCCGTACCGATCAGCAGCAGGACGAGGTAGGCCAGGGGGACCATCGTGACGGTGAGCGGCACGTCGTGCCGGCGCACGGTGAACGTCGCGATCACGGCGGCGAGGGCCAGGAACACGGCGAACAGCTCGCGGGCCGGGGCGCCCTGGGCGGTGTCGATGGCCGCGCCGATCGCTCCACCGGCGAGCACGACCGCGGTGGCGCCGGCGAGGGGCATGTCACCGAACGCTAGCGACGAGGCGTGCGGGTGTGACACGGGGAAGGTCATGCCCGCGAGGCTAGAAGGCGAAGCCCCCGCAGCCGGCAGACACGCCGGTCCGGCGCTCAGCCCGTGTCCCGCCAGCGGGGGAGCAGTTCGGGCGCCGCGAGTGGACGCACGCCGTCGGTGACGGCCGCCGGTGCCGGCAGGTCGGCACCGGACACGTCGAGGTCGGCCAGCCGCCGAGCGGTCACCAGGACGCGCGACTCGACCGAGCCGACGGTGGCGTTGTAGGCGCCGACCGCGCCGGTCAGGGAGCGGCCGAGCCGGTCGAGGTGGTCGCTCATCGTGCCGAGCCGTTCGTAGATCTGCCGGCCCAGGTGACCGATCTCGGCCGTGCTGGCCGACAGCCGCTCGGTGCGCCAGCCGAAGGCCACGGTTCGCAGCAGTGCCACGAGCGTGGACGGCGTGGCGGGAACCACGCCGCGCGCGAACGCGTCCTCGAGCAGCGTCGGGTCCTCGGCGAGTGCCGCGTCGAGGAACGTGTCGGCCGGGACGAACAGCACGACCAGCTCGGGTGAGTGTTCGAGATCGGCCCAGTAGCCCTTGTCCGCCAGGGCCTTCACGTGTTCGCGCAGGACCCGGGCGTGCGCCGTGCGGGCCGCGGCCAGCGCCGCCTCGTCGGGTGCCTCCATCGCGGCGAGCCAGTGCAGGAGCGGCACCTTGGCATCGACGGCGAGCTGCTTGCCGTCGGCCAGGTCGACCACGACATCGGGCCGGTGGCGCCCGTCGTCGCCGTCGAGGGTGACCTGCTCGGAGAAGTGGCAGTGCTCGACGGCGCCGGCGGCCTCGATCACGCGGCGCAGCTGCATCTCACCCCAGCGGCCCCGGGTCTGCGGCGTCCTCAGCGCCGTGACCAGCCGGCCGGTCTCCGCCCGCAGGGACTCGCCCGTGTGCCGCATCGCGCGTACCTGCTCGGTGAGCCCGCCGTACGCCTCGGCGCGCTGTCGCTCCATCTGTCGCACCTGCACGTCGAGCCGGTCGAGGGCCTGCGCGACCGGGCCCACGTGACCATCGAGCGAACTCGTCAGCCGCCCGCGCGCCACCCAGCCGCCGGCCAGGCCGGCCACGGCACCGACGAGCAGCGCCAGCAGAGCCACCACGATCACCATGGCGGGAGCGTCGCAGCCGCCTCCGACAGAATGGCTGCGTGGCGCTCTCCATCGGCATCGTCGGCCTGCCCAACGTGGGCAAGTCGACCCTGTTCAACGCCCTCACGCGGGCGTCCGTACTCGCGGCGAACTACCCGTTCGCGACGATCGAGCCCAACGTCGGCATCGTGCCGGTGCCCGACCCGCGGCTGGCCGAGCTCGGCAAGCTGTACGACTCGGCCCGACTGGTCCCTGCCACGGTCGAGTTCGTCGACATCGCCGGCCTGGTCCGGGGAGCCAGCGAGGGGCAGGGGCTCGGCAACCAGTTCCTCGCCCACATCCGCGAGACGGACGCCATCTGCCAGGTCGTGCGCGCCTTCGACGATCCCGATGTGGTCCACGTCGACGGGCGGGTCGACCCGGTCGCCGACATCGAGACGATCAACACCGAGCTGATCCTCGCCGACCTCCAGACCCTGGACGCCCGCCTGCCGCGGTTGGAGAAGGAGGCCAAGGGCGACAAGGCGAAGGCGCCGTTGTACGAGGCCGCGGCCCGTGCCCGAGCGGTCCTCGACGCCGGTACGCCGCTCGCGGGCGACCCGACCGTCGACCGGGCGGCCCTGCGGGAGCTGTTCCTCCTGACCGCCAAGCCGTTCCTCTATGTGGTCAACGTGGACGAGGACAGCATCGGGGATCCTGCTGCCGCGCAGAAGGTTTCGGACTTCGTGGCCCCAGCGGACGTGGTCGCGCTGTGTGCGAAGGTCGAGGCCGAGCTGGTCGACCTCCCGCCGGACGAGGCGGCCGAGCTGCTCGCGTCGTACGGCCAGGAACGGTCGGGCCTCGAACAGCTCGCCGCGGTCGGGTTTCACACCCTCGGCCTGCAGACGTACCTGACGGCAGGGCCGAAGGAGGCTCGCGCCTGGACGATCAAGGCGGGCGCGACCGCACCGGAGGCGGCCGGAGTGATCCACACGGACTTCCAGAAGGGCTTCATCAAGGCGGAGGTCGTCTCGTACGACGACCTGGTCGGGGCCGGGTCGGTCGCGGCCGTGCGCGCCGCAGGCAAGGCCCGCATCGAAGGCAAGGACTACGTCATGCGCGACGGCGACGTCGTGGAGTTCCGCTTCAATGTCTGATCTGTCATCGGCACACAGGTCAGGGCAGCGGGTCCTACCGTCCGTCTGGAGTGCGAGCATGGCGGGATGGTGTACGACCCGACGCAGTACCTCGGGGCTGCCCCGTACTACCTGCGCGGCCGGCCCGGATATTCGACCGAGCTTCCGACCGTGCTCGCGGTCGAGCTGGGTCTGGACGGGTCCGGCCACTTGGTGGATGTGGGAAGCGGCCCAGGGACAGTCGGTGTGCAGTTGGCCGGGTTGTTCGACCGCGTCACACTGCTGGAGCCAGATCCGGACATGCTCGCCGA
>DASVGV010000016.1:0-12079 GCA_036379355.1 Mycobacteriales bacterium
GGGCGGTCGAGGGAGACCACGGCGCTCAGCGCGGTCAGGTCGAGCAGTCCAGGGATGCGGCGTACGTCCTCCGGCCCGATCTCCAGCTCGCGGACGAGCAGGTCCAGCACGTGCTCGGCCATGTCGTCGGCGACCTCGAGGCGGACGGCGGGCCCGAACCGCCGCCGGACCAGCTCGCGTTCCAGGGCCTGCAGCAGGTCCTCGGACTCGTCCTCCTCGATCTCGACGTCGGCGTTGCGGGTGACCCGGAACAGGTGCCATTCCTGGACGTCCATGCCGGGGAACAGCTGCGGCAGGTGCGCGGCGATGAGCTCCTCGAGCGGGAGGAACAGGACCGTCTCGTCACCGGTCTCGATCTGCACGAACCGGTTCACGTTGTCGGGGACCTTGACGCGCGCGAAGTGCTCGAGGCGCGTCGCGGGCTCGCGGACGACGACGGCGAGGTTCAGCGACAATCCCGAGATGTACGGGAAGGGATGCGAGGGGTCCACCGCGAGCGGGGTGAGGACCGGGAAGACCTGCGAGCGGAAGTAACCGTGCAGGCGGTCCTTCTCGCGCGCGGGCAGGGCATCCCAGGACGCGAGCCCGATCCCTTCCTTCTCCAGTGCGGGGACGAGGTCTGCGGCGAACACCTCCGCCAGCCGCTGCTGGAGCTGCGTCGACCGTTCGCTGATCAGATCGAGCTGGGCCCGGGTGGACAGCCCGTCGGCGCTGCGGACGGTGAGGCCGGTGGCCTGCCGGCGTTTGAGCCCGGCGACCCGCACCATGAAGAACTCGTCCAGGTTGCTCGCGCAGATGGCCGCGAACCGGACCCGTTCGAGCAGCGGTGCGCCGGCGTCCTCCGCGAGCGCGAGGACCCGCGCGTTGAAGTCGAGCCACGACGCCTCCCGGTTCACGAACCGGTCGGGCGGCAGCTCCGCCCCGGGAGGGGTGGCCAACTCGGTCATGCCCTGAGTGTCACAGACCGGCCGGTGCCGCGGGTGCCGCCACTACAGCAGTCCCGCCTCCCGCCAGCTCGCGCGATGCTCCCGCACCGAGGCCCAGGTCGCCGGTCCCACGCCGAGCACCAGTGCGTCGGACAGGTCGGCGACGGTGTCGACGTCCCGCCGGACCCCCGCGGAAGCGCTGGCGGTGAGGTCGACTGCGCCACCGGCCCGGTGCGCGGCGAACGACGCCCCCTCGTACGACGGCGCCAGCGGCGTCCCGGGTCGCGCAGCCAGCAGGACCGTCCCCGTACCCGCGGAGTCCGCGACGACCCCGCGATCGGCGTCGAGGGCGGCCAGGACCGCCGACAGGGACGCCGACGTCAGGGCGGGCAGGTCGGCGGCGAGGACCACCACGCCGGAGTGGTGCCATCGCGAGACGGCGGCCGAGGCACCGTGCGCCACCGCCGCCGACAGGCCCGCCCGCGGGACGTCCGGCTCGACCCGGTCGGCAGGCACCTTGTCGGCGACCAGGGGGTCGTCGGTGACCACGAGCACCGCGGCCACCGACGGGCAGCCGGCGGCCGCGGCGGCGACGTCGCGGGCCATCGCGAGGGCGAGGGCGGCGCGCGCCTCCGGCCCGGCACCGAGCCGGGACTTGGCCACCGCCAGCTCCTTCACCGGCAGCACCACGGTCCACGACATGCCGGGCTCCACGACCGACATGCTTCCAGCAGGATGCGGCAGGGTGTGAGGACACCTGCCGGAAGGGAGCGCTCTGCACATGGTCGCCGCCGCGCGCGAGAAGTGGGGCTTCTGGTTCACCCTGTGCATCGCGATCCTCTACCCGGGCAACTGGCTGGTGCGCCGGACGGACAAACGCGGATGGGAGCGGGTGCCCAAGGAGGGCGGCGTGATCCTGGCGTTCAACCACGTCTCCGTCACCGACCCGCTGATCATCTGCAAGGAGGTCTTCGCTGCCGGCCGGCTCCCGCACTACCTCGCCAAGGACTCGATCTTCTCCATCCCCGTGGCCGGCGCGATCATGCGCGGCGCCAAGCAGATCCCCGTCTCGCGCGGAACCGCCGACGCCGCGCGGGCGCTCGACGACGCTGTCGCGGCCCTGAAACAGGGCTTCTGCGTGATCATCTACCCGGAGGGGACGACCACCCGCGACCCGAGGCTCTGGCCCATGCAGGCGCGGACGGGAGTGGCCCGGCTGGCGCTGCTGTCGGGGGTGCCGGTCCTCCCGGTGGCGCAGTGGGGTGCGCACCGCATCTACCGCCGGGGCGGGCGGCCGCATCCGTTCCGCCGGCCCACCGTCTCCACGCGGGTCGGCGAGCCGGTCGACCTGTCCCCGTACGAGGGCAAACCGCAGACGCCCGAGCTCCTCCGTGAGGTCACCGACCTGATCATGAGCCGGATCACGGCGATGCTCGCCGAGATCCGGACCGGCGAGAGCCCGCCGCAGCGGGCCACCGTGTGGCGACGCGGCGAGCCGGACCCCCCGCTGGTGGACCTCGAGCCGATCGAGCGGGCGCGCCGGAGAAAGCGGGCGGCATGAAGCGAGCGGCCGTGCTCGGCACCGGGTCCTGGGGCACGACGTTCGCCAAGGTGCTTGCCGACGCCGGAACCCCGACAGTTCTCTGGGCTCGCCGGCCGGACGTCGCGGGGGACGTCACCCAGCGGCACCGGAACTCGGCCTATCTGCCCGACATCCGCCTCCCCGACGAGCTCACCGCCACCGTCGATGCGCAGCAGGCACTCGAGGGCGCCGACCTCGTCGTGCTGGCGGTGCCCTCGCAGACCCTGCGGGACAACCTCGCCGCGGTCGCTGCGCACCTCGCGCCCGAAGCGCTCCTCGTCAGCCTCATGAAGGGAGTGGAGCTAGGAACGACCCGGCGGATGAGCGAGGTCATCTCCGACGTGACCGGGGCCGAGCCGTCCCGGGTCGCGGTCGTCAGCGGGCCCAACCTTGCCCACGAGATCGCTGCCGAGCAGCCCACCGCGACCGTCGTCGCCTGCGCCGACCACGAACGGGCCTGCCGGCTGCAGGCCGCGATGACGACGCGCTACTTCCGCCCGTACACCAACAACGACGTCGTGGGGACCGAGATCGGCGGCGCCGTGAAGAACGTGGTGGCTCTGGCGGCCGGGATCGCCCGCGGCATGGGGTTCGGTGACAACTCGCTGGCCACGATCGTGACGCGGGGACTGGCGGAGACGGCGCGCCTCGGGGTGGCCGTGGGCGCGGAGGAGGGCACGTTCGCCGGCCTCGCCGGCCTGGGCGACCTCGTCGCCACCTGCTCGTCGCCGCTGTCGCGCAACCGCGCCTTCGGCGAACGGCTCGGTCGGGGGCAGACCGTCGCCGAGGCCGTCGCGGGCACGGCACAGACCGCCGAGGGTGTGAAGTCGTGCCGGGCCATCCTCGACCTTGCGCTCGCGCACGGGGTCGACATGCCGATCACGCAGGCGGTCGTGCACGTCGTCCACGACGGCATGACGCCGGTCGAGATGCTGCGCAGCCTGATGAGCCGGGAGGTCAAGCCCGAATGACGGCCGACGGTGAGCAGACCAGGGCGTTGAGACCACCTGCCGCACAGCGGTTTGCGCAGCGGCCCTTGGCGCTGCCGGTGCATCGGTCGACGACGTACGCCTTCGACACGGCACAGCAGTACGCGGACGTCCTCGCCGGCGACGATGCCGGCTACTGCTACGCCCGGATCGACAACCCCACGGCGGACGCGTTCGCCGCCGGCGTCGCCGCGATGGAGGGGTTGGCGGTTCCGTACGACGTCGTCGGTCAGCCGTTCGCCTCGGGCATGGCCGCCATCTCGACGACGCTCATGGCCCTCACCTCCGCCGGCGGGCACGTCGTCGCCGCCCGCGAGCTGTACGGCGGCACGTACGGCCTGTTGGCCAACCAGCTGTCGCGGTTCGGGGTCACCACGACCTTCGTGGACGTGAGTGACATCGAGGCGGTCCGGTCCGCGATGACCGCCGCGACGGCGGTGGTGTGGGCGGAGACCATCGCCAACCCCACCCTGTCGGTCGCCGACCTGCCGCGCCTCGCGGAGGTGGCGCACTCGGTGGGTGCGCTGCTGGTCGTGGACTCGACGTTCGCCTCGCCGGCGGTGTGCCGGCCGCTCGACCACGGCGCCGACCTGGTCGTCCACTCGGCGACGAAGTACCTGGGCGGGCACAGCGACGTCACCGGCGGCGTCGTGTGCGGGCGCCGGGAGCTCGTCGAGGCCGTACGGGCCGTCCGCATCGACCTCGGCGGGTCGTTGGCGCCCGACGAGGCGTACCTGTTGGCACGGGGGCTGCAGACCCTGCCCCTGCGGGTCGAGCGGCACTGCGCGTCGGCGCTCGCCCTCGCGCGGGCCCTGGACGGTGACCCGGCGCTGGAGCGCATCGACTATCCGGGCCTGGATGCCCATCGCGATCACGCGCTGGCCGCGCGGCTGCTGCTGCACGGGCGCTACGGCGGCGTGGTGACCGTGACGCCCGCCGGCGGACGCGAGGCGGGCCTCGCCTTCTGCGACGCCCTGCGCCTCGTCCAGGTCGCGACATCGCTCGGGGGCACGCACTCGCTGGTGAGTCCGGTCGCCTCGACCACGCACCGCCAGCTGTCCGACGAGGCACTGCGGGCGGCGGGCATCGGACCGGCGGCCTGCCGCATCAGCGTCGGCCTGGAGGACCCGGAGGACCTGGTCGCGGACGTCCGCCAGGCGCTGGCCTCGCTGCCGTAGGTTTCCCCGGTGGCGCGGATTCGGGTGGCCGTGGTGTTCGGCGGCCGCAGCAGCGAGCACGCGGTCTCGTGCATCAGCGCGGCATCGGTGCTGCGGGCGCTGGATCCCGAGCGGTACGAGGCACTTGCTGTCGGCATCACGCCGGACGGCCGGTGGGTGGCCGCCGACGTCGAGCCGTCGGCGCTGGAGATGCACGGCCGCGAGCTGCCTGCCGTGCCCACGACCGGTGCGGAGGTGGCGCTGGTGTCGGGCGGGCTGCGCGTCCTCGACCGTCCCGGCCTTCCCGCCGGGGTCGACGTCGCGTTCCCCGTGCTGCACGGTCCGTTCGGTGAGGACGGCACCGTGCAGGGTCTGTTCGAGATGGCCGGCATCCCCTACGTCGGCAGCGGGGTCTTCGCGTCCGCGGCGGCGATGGACAAGCAGCAGATGAAGGCGCTCATGCGCGCCGAAGGCCTGCCGATCGGTGCGTACGCCGTGCTCCGGCCGGGCGACCCGGTCGAGGTGCCCTTCGAGGGGCCCTGGTTCGTCAAGCCCGCGCGGGCCGGCTCGTCGATGGGCATCTCGAAGGTGGGCACGCGCGACGGCCTCGGCGCGGCCGTGGCCGAGGCCCGGCGGCACGACCCCAAGGTCGTGGTCGAGGCGATGATCACCGGCCGCGAGATCGAGTGCGGAGTCCTCGGCGGCGACCCGCCGACCGCGAGCGTGCCCGCCGAGATCCACGTGCACGGCCACGACTTCTACGACTTCGACGCCAAGTACCACCCGGACGAGGGCACGACGTTCGACATCCCCGCCCGCCTCGACGCCGAGACCACCCGCATGGTGCAGGACATGGCGGTCCGCACCTTCCGGGCACTCGACGCCGAGGGCCTGGCCCGCGTCGACTTCTTCCTCACCGACCGCGGCCTGGTCGTCAACGAGATCAACACCATGCCCGGGTTCACGCCGACCTCGATGTACCCGCAGATGTGGGCCGCGTCGGGACTGCCGTACCCCGACCTGGTGGACCGGCTCGTCCAGCTCGCGCTCAAGCGGGGTACGGGCCTGCGCTGAGCCTCGGGGTCGCTCCGCGCTGAGGCGCCGTGCTGAGCGTTGGACTCACCCGTCTCGAAAGAGCCTGTGGAACAAGCACTTTCGTAAGTTCCGGGTGATAGACTTCGAACATGCGTTCGAGTCCGACTGGCGTGGCCGCAGTCGACGCGCCCGACTGTCCGCAACTGGCGGAGATCGAGGCGTTATTGGACACGGTCCGGGCGCTCGAAGGCGAGGTGGCGCGTCTGCGGGGTCGCCAGGCCGCGGCGATCGCCGACCTCGACCGGCGGATCCCCGCGTTCTTCCCGGACGCGGTGCGCGAGGAGCTCATGGTCGCGTGCCGTATCACCGAGGCGCAGGCCCGGCGTCGGCACGAGACGGCGCGGGCGCTGGCCGGGCGCCTCCGGCACACGCGGGAAGCCCTGGAGCGCGGTCGCATCAGCTTCGAGCATGCGGTCCAGATGGCGGATGCCACCAGCCGGCTGGATCCTGCGCAGACGGCGCTCGTGGAGACCGAGGTCCTGGACGACCCGCGTGCCGTGACGCCCGGTCAGCTGGGCTGGCGCGCGCGGCAGGCCGCGGAACGGCTGGTGCCACTCGATCCGCCCGTCCCCGACCCGCGCTGGCCGGCCCGGTCACTGGACGCCTACTGGCATCCGGACGGCACCGTCGACTACGGCCTGCACCTTCCGCCGGCCGAGGCGGCGGTGGTCGCGACATGGGTTGGGTCGGCGGGCGGCCGCTCCGGGCCCGAGGATCATCGTCGGCCGACCGAACGGCGGGCCGACGCCCTGGTTGCGTTGATCCGTCAAGCGCTGGACACCGGGCAGCTGCCGGCGGCCGGAGATGCCCGACGGCCGCACGTGGACCTGCTCGCCGACGTCGACCAGCTGCGCGCGGACGCCACCGGCCACGTGCTCGTCAACGGCCGGCCGCTGCCCGGGAAACTGCTGCGCGAGCTGGTCTGCGAGCCAGACCTGCGACTGTCGGTCACGTGCGACGACACGCTGGCGGACCAGGGCCGCAGTCACCGGCTCGTCACCCCTGCCCTGCGCGGACGACTCGCGGTACGGGACCAGCACTGCCGTTTCCCGGGTTGCGACCAGCGGCCGCGCGCCTGCCGGGCCCACCACATCGTGCACTGGGCCGACGGCGGCTCGACCGATCTGGCCAATCTCCTGCTGCTCTGCTCGCGCCATCACGCGGCCGTCCACGGCGGCTGGCAGGTGCGGCTCGAGCCCGACGCGACCGTCACCTGGACCAGTCCCGGCGGCCAACGCATCAGCCAGGAGTCCGACCTGCGCTACCTCGTCGAGCCCGAAGACCTCACCGACAGCGAGCTCGAGACCACGCACCCCCACCATCCCGGCTGGGTCCGGCCCTGGTGGGAGTACTTCTGCCTCGACCGCCCGCCTCCGGAGCCGCGCGCGGAGCCCTCGCCGCCCTCCGACGACGGGCCCTGCCCGTTCTGATTCCGTCGCCGGCCTTGCGTCCCATCACCCCAGCCGCTGGACGAGCGGTGAGAGGGCCGGAAGCACGTTCGCGGGCAGGTACGCGTGCGGGATGCTGACGGCCAGGTGGGTGTTGCCGCCGTACACCACGTAGTGCTCGGCGCCGCCGCTGGTCGGCAGCAGCAGCCACCCGACTCCGTTCACCACCTCGACGGTCGACGTCGGGGCGTGTGCGGGCAGCCCGCCTCCGCAGCGGACCGTGACCGGCGGCGTGCCGAACGCTGCGGTGTAGGGCGACGCCGGAGACGTGGCGCGGCGGTGCTGGCCCAGTACGAGATCGTCCGGAAGCGCCGCGACGAGCGCGCGGCAGTGGGCGGCGACGGCGCCGGACGGATGCGGCGCGGCGACGTGCACGGCCGACGAGCCGCACGCGACGAGCAGACCTGCGGCCGCCAGCAGGAGCGCGCCGGCCCCCGCGGCCCGCGGCGGTCTCAGAGGTTGACGACCGGGCAGGTCAACGTCCGCGTGATCCCGTCGACACCCTGCACCCGCGCGACGACCAGCTTGCCGAGCTCGTCGACCGACCGGGCCTCGGCACGCACGATGACGTCGTACGGGCCGGTGACGTCCTCGGCGACGGCGACGCCCGGCAGGCCGGCGATCTCCTGCGCGACGGCCGCGGCCTTGCCGACCTCGGTCTGGATGAGGATGTAGGCGTTGACCACGGTGGCTCCTCGGACGTCGGCGGGGCTTCCGACGCTATCGCACGCGAGCGGCATCGATCGGGGCTCGGTGCGCCATGGGACCCTCGACCGGTGCAGCCGAGGACCGTCGCCGACCTGGGCGAGTTCGGGCTCATCGCCCGCGTCGCCACGCGGCTGGACTGCCCCCCGCCGCCGGCCGGCCCCGGCGACGACGCCGCGGTCGTGTCCGCCCCGGACGGTCGCATCGTCGCCACCACCGACCTGCTGGTCGAGGGGGTGCACTTCCGGTTCGACTGGTCGAGTCCGCGCGACGTCGGCGTGAAGGCGGCCGCCGCGAACCTCGCGGACGTCGCGGCCATGGGCGCCCGGCCGACGGCGCTGCTGCTGGGTGTCGCCCTTCCGGGCCGCACGGGTCTCGCGGTGGTCGACGGCCTCGTGGACGGCCTCCGCGACGAGTGCGCCCGGGCGGGCGCCGCGGTCGTGGGCGGCGACACCGTCTCCGCGGACCGGATCATGCTGGCGGTCACCGCCCTCGGTGACCTGGACGGGCGCCCGCCGGTCCAGCGCCGTACCGCGCGGCCCGGGATGCTCGTGGTCGCGGGCCGGCTCGGGCACAGCGCGGCCGGCCTCGACCTGCTGCGCGCCGGCGTCGACGAGTTCCCCGAGCTGCTCGCCGCGCATCGCCGGCCACAGCCGGAGTACGCCGCCGGGATCGCCCTGGCGCGGGCCGGCGCCACCGCCCTGTGCGACATCTCGGACGGGCTGGTCGCCGACCTGGGTCACCTGCTCGGCGACCGGCTCGGCGCCGACCTCGCTCTACCGGACGACGCGTTGCTGCGGGCGGCGGGGGAGCGGCTCGGCGTCGATCCGGCGGTGTGGCAGGCCACGGGCGGCGAGGACCACGGCCTGCTCGCGGTGCTGCCGCGGGGCGCGTCCGTGGCAGGGACCACGGTGCTCGGCACCGTCAGCGAGCGACCGGGAATCCGCGGCGTCCCCGCGACGGCGGGCCGCGGCGGGCACGACCACTTCGGGCGCTGACGCGCGCACGGCCCTTCGAGCGGTGGCGGCCTAACGGCCGGCGCGGACCACCTTGCCGGCCTTGAGGCACGACGTGCACACGTTCAGCTTCTTCGGCGTACGGCCGACGACCGCTCGCACCGTCTGGATGTTGGGGTTCCACCGGCGGCGCGTCCGGCGGTGGGAGTGCGAGACGCTCATGCCGAAACCCGGCCCCTTGCCACAGACATCGCACACGGCAGCCACGGTCGGACTCTCCACACGTCGTACGGGAGCGGGCAACACACCGGCCGGTGACATGCAGCAGCACCGGGGCCCGCGAAGGTCACCGGAAAGACTACCGCACCGGGTGCCGGCGGCCACCGCGTCGCCGGAGGAGCGGACCCCCCCGACGGAACGGGTCGGTAGGGTCCAGGCGTGCAGGCCGAAAGGTGGGCGGCGACGTGGGGACTGGGCGCGACACCGATGCTGCCGGTGTCGCGAGCGATGCTGTCGTCGACCTGACGCGCGCCACCGGCCCGCGCACGCACCTGGACGCCGAGACGCTCTGCCGCTGGGGCGCGGCGGGCCTGGACGCGCTGTCCGCGACGCGCGCCGAGATCGACGCGCTCAACGTCTACCCGCTGCCCGACGGCGACACCGGCTCGAACATGCTGCTCACGTGGCAGGCGGTCGCCGACGGGATGCGAGCCGCGTCGCCCCACGACCGGGCCGTACTGGAGGCGGCGCGGCGGGGAGCGCTGCTCGGGGCGAGAGGCAACTCGGGCGTCATCCTCGCGCAGTGGCTGACCGCGCTCGTCGACGCGCTCGCGCCCACGTTCGGGGACGGCGCGGCGCTGGCGAAAGCACTGGCCTCGGCGGGGGCGGCCGCGCCACGGGCCGTGGGGTCCCCGGTCGAGGGCACGATCCTGTCGGTCGCCGCCGCCGCCGGGACGGTCGACGCCGGGCCGCTCGCGGCGGTGACGGCTGCGACGACCCGTGCCGCCCGCGCCGCGCTCGCGGCTACGCCCGAGCAGCTGCCGGCATTGGCCGCCGCCGGGGTGGTCGACGCCGGGGGGCGCGGCCTCGTCGTGCTGCTGGAGGCGCTCGACGCCGTCGTCTCGGGCCGGCCGCTCTTGCACGTCCCTCCGCCCGGTGGCGCGGCCGGCGTGCTCCGCGCGCTCGTGGCCGCCCGCGAGTCGGGCAGCGAGGCGTTCGCGTACGAGGTGCAGTACCTCCTCGAGGCCGACGACGAGCAGATCCCGGTGCTGCGCGACCGGCTGGCGCCGCTCGGCGACTCCCTCGTCGTCGGCGGCGGAGACGGCACCTGGAACGTGCACGTCCACGTGAACGACGTCGGCGCGGCCCTGGAGCGCGGCATCGAGGCGGGCCGCCCGTACCGCGTGACGGTCACCCGCTTCGCGGACCGGGAGGTGGGCCGGCCCGTGCCCGCACCGGCCGGCCTCGGTCGCGCGGTCATCACCGTCGCCACGGGCGGCGGCCTGGCCGACCTGCTGTCGGCGGAGGGGGCGGTCGTCGTCCCGGGCGACCCGCAGCCGTCGGTCGGCGACCTGCTGGCCGCGGTCGAGGCGAGTGGAGCGGCCGAAGTCGTCGTCCTGCCCAGCGACGGGGAGCTGCTGGCGACCGCGCAGCAGGTCGCCGCCGCCGCTCGGGCGGCGAACCCGGATCGCGCGATCGTGGTGGTGCCGACCTACAGCCCGGTCCAGAACCTGGCCGCGCTCGCGGTTGCCCAGTCCGACCGGCCGTTCGGCGACGACGTCGTCGCGATGGCGGAGGCCGCCGGGTCGACCCGGATCGGCGCCGTGACGGTCGCGCAGCACGAGGCGCTCACCTCGGCGGGCCACTGCCGGCCGGGCGACGTGCTCGGGGTGATCGACCGCGACGTGGTGCTGCTGGGACAGGACGTCGCCGAGGTGGCCACCGACCTGCTCGACCGCATGCTCGCCGGCGGCGGCGAGCTGGTCACGCTCGTCACCGGCGGTGACGTCGATCCGAGCGTCGTGGACATCCTGCGAACCCACCTCGAGCAGCGACATCCGTTCACCGAGGTGAGTGCGTACGACGGGGGCCAGCCCACCGCCGTCCTGGTGGGCGTCGAGTGACGTCGCTGGACGCGAGCCTGACCGCCGCGCTCGGCAAGCGCAGCGCCGACCAGATCGAGAAGGGGCTGGGGCTGCGGACGGTGGGGGAGCTGCTCGCCCACTACCCCCGCCGGTACGTGCCGGGAGGCGAGCTCTCCGACCTCGGCGACGTCGAGATCGGCGAGGTCGCGACCGTCGTCGCCCGCGTGAGCAGCGCGACGTGGCTCCCGTACAAGAGCGGGAACGGCACCCGCCTCGTCGTGCGCCTGGAGGACGGATCCGGCTCGCTGCAGGCGGTCTTCTTCGCCAAGAAGCCGGTGCCGTACTGGACCCGGACGCTGCGGCCCGGTGAGCGCCTTCTGTTCGCGGGCACCGTCGAGCGGTTCGGCAAGAACCTGCAGCTCAAGACGCCGCTGTTCCAGTCGCTGACCGCGCGCGGTGGCGGGGACGACGAGATCGACCCCGCCCTGCTGTCCGGCCCCCTGCTGCCGCTGTACCCGGCCACCGCGAAGCTGCCGTCCTGGACCATCCTGCTGTCGATCCGGATCCTGCTCGACTCGGTGGAGATCGACGACGACCCGCTGCCTGCGTCGCTGCGCCAGGAGCACGGACTCCCCGACCTGCTCACCGCTCTGCATCAGGTGCACCGCCCGCAGACGCACGCCGACGTGCAGAGCGCGCGGCACCGGTTGACGTACGACGAGGCGCTGGCCCTGCAGACCGCGCTCGCGCAGCGCCGAGCGGCGGCCGACCGGCTGCCCGCGGTGGCGCGCCCGGCCATCTCTGGCGGTCTCCTGGCGTCGTTCGACGCCGCGCTCCCGTTCACGCTCACGGCCGGGCAGGAGTCGGTGGGCCGGGAGCTCGCCGCGGACCTGTCCCGCGAGCACCCGATGCACCGCCTGCTGTCCGGCGAGGTCGGCTCCGGAAAGACGGTCGTCGCCCTGCGCGCGATGCTCCAGGTCGTCGACGCCGGCGGCCAGGCTGCGCTGCTGGCACCGACCGAGGTGCTCGCCGCCCAGCACCTGCGTAGCCTGCGCGACCTGCTCGGCCCGCTCGGGCAGGCCGGTGAGCTCGGCGCCGCGGACCAGGCGACGGCGGTCACCCTGCTGACCGGCTCGC
>DASVGV010000017.1:0-5059 GCA_036379355.1 Mycobacteriales bacterium
GGTGCTGCGGGCGCACCTGACCGACGAGCAGATCCTCGAGTTCACCTACATCACGATGACGTACACGTTGCACGCCGTCATGTCCGTCGCGCTGCGCACGGAGTACGACGCACGCGAGGACCCCATCGTCGAGATCGCTGCGCCCGAGGGCTACCAGTCGGCCAATATCGGCCGCGCCATCAGCGGCCGCGACGACGGGCAGTGAACGGCGACGGCCGTCGGCCGGGACAAGGCTGCTTTCGCTCGACCGCCGCGCGCCGGGGCTAGCCTCGCGCTCGTGGCGGACGACAGCAGCGCGGAGTTCGTGGACGCCGCGGACTGGTCGCCCGAGGTGGCCGAGATCGATCGGCGTCGCGAGCTCGCGCGGCGGATGGGCGGGCCGGACAAGCTCGCCCGCCAGCACGGCGCCGGAAAGCTGGACGCCCGGCAGCGCATCGAGGCGCTGGTCGACCCCGGGTCGTTCGCGGAGATCGGTGCCCTGGCCGGCTTCAGCGGTCGCGACGGCGCCGACTTCACACCGGCGAACTTCCTGGCCGGCACCGCACGCATCGACAGTCGCAGGGTGGTCCTCGGCGTCGACGACTTCAGCCTCCGCGGCGGGTCCGGCGACGCCGCGATCCACACCAAGCAGGTGTTCTCCGAGCAGTACGCGTGCCAGATGCGGCTTCCGGTCGTCCGGCTCCTGGACGGGGCCAGCGGCGGCGGCTCGGTGAAGATGGCCACCGAGGCGGGCTACACGTACGTGCCGGTCAACCCGGCCTGGGACGTCGTCGTGGAGAACCTCTCGCTCGTCCCCGTCGTGGCCGCGGCGCTCGGCCCTACGGTCGGGCTCGGGGCCGCCAGGCTGGTGATGTCGCACCTGGCCGTCCTGGTCGAGGGGAAGGGCCAGCTGTTCACCGCCGGGCCACCCGTCGTGCTGCGCGGCACGGGCGAGCAGCTGACCAAGGAGGAGCTCGGCGGCGCGCACGTGCACCGGACCAACGGGACGATCGAGCGCATCGTGGCGGACGAGCAGGCCGCCTTCGACGTCATCCGAGCGTTTCTGTCCTACTTGCCCGGCAGTGTCTTCGCGCTGCCGCCGGTCGCCGACACCGACGACCCACCGGACCGCCGGGACGAGGCCCTGCTCGGCGTCGTCCCTCGCAACCCGCGGCACCCGTACGACCTCACCGTGATCCTGGACGGCATCTTCGACCGGGAGTCGGTGTTCCGGTACGCCGGGTACGGCGGCGGCACGGTCACCGCGCTGGCGCGGCTGGGCGGCCATCCGGTCGGTGTGATCGCGACGGATCCGCGGCGCGGAGTGACCCTGTCGGCCGAAGGCGCGCTCGCGGTGACGCGGCTGGTCGACCTGTGCGAGACGTTCCACCTGCCGCTCGTCAGCCTGACCGATCAGGGCGGCATGACGATCGGCGCCGCCGCAGAACGGGCCGCCACCATCCGGCACGGCGCCCGGGCCCTCACGGCCGTCTACCAGGCGCGGGTCCCCCAGGCAGAGATCATCATCCGGCGGGTGTACGGCGTCGGCGGCGCAGCCATCATCAACCGGCATCGCCCGAACCGCAGCTGGTCCTGGCCCTCAGGCGACTGGGGGTCGCTGCCGTCGAAGGGCGGCGTGGAGGCCGCCTTCCGCGCACAGATCGAAGCCTCCGAGGACCCCGCCGCCGAGCTCGACCGGCTCACCGCCGAGGTCGCCGCAGTCGCCTCGCCGTTCCGTACCGCCGAGCGGTTCGGCGTGCAGGACATCGTCGACCCGCGGGCGAGCCGGTCACTGCTGTGCGACTGGGTCGTCGACGCCTACCGGCTGCTGCCGGAACTGCTGGGCAAGCCGTCGTTCGGCACCCGGCCGTAGCACCAGATCGCGGAGCCCGGACGCCTCAGGCGACGCCCATCACGCGCAGCGCGAGCGTCTTGGCGCCCTCGAGGTCGTAGTGCTTGCGGGTCACGATCCGCTGGGCGAACAGTCCACCGCCGGCCTGGAGCGTGGTCACGAGCTTCCAGCCGCCGTACGCGTCGGCGGTCAGGTCTCGGATGGTGTGGAACAGCCGCGTACGGAACTCGCCGTCGATGTCCTTCGTGGTGGTCATGTACTTGCGGACCAGCGGCCCGACCTCCTCGTTCTCCAGGTCCGCCGTCGACGGCGCCGTGACGACGGAGCCGCCGGCGATGTCCTGCAGATGGCGCACCATCAGCCCGTAGTTGGTGGCGCCGTAGTACTTGCCGGCGTTGGTGTAGAGCTCGTCAGGAAACGCGGCGCCCTGGTCGCCGTAGTGGCAGTTCGCGATCGCCGCCTCCAGCGTGGCCCGTACCAGGCTCGCGCTGATGATCATTTCGGAGATCTTCTCCCGGACGTGGGCGACGCGCGACAGCCCGTTGGCCTCCGCCGCCAGCTGGGCCAGACCCACGAGGAGGTCGGCGCCGTCGGCCATCCCGGCGAGGCCACCGAGTCGCTCCCAGAGGCCGAGAGCGTGCGCGAAGATCGCCGCCTTGCCGGTGTCGCCGTCGAGGATCACGCGGTGGTGGGGAACGAAGACGTCGTCGAAGATGACGAAGCCCTCGGGGCACGGGTCGAGCCGAGAGACCGGGAAGTCGCGATCGTCGGCATGACGGGGCGCATAGCTCGTGTTGACGATGCGTACGCCGGGAGCGTTCACCGGCACCATGCACCCGATCGCGTAGTCCTCCTCGCCGGGCCTCATGGCCTTGGTCGGGATGACCATCAGTTCGTGGCCGAGCGAAGCGCCGGTGATGTGCAGCTTGGCGCCGCGGATGACCACGCCGTCCCCGCTGCGGTCGACGACATGCACGTAGGCGTCCGGGTCGTCCTGGTCCGAGGGATGGCGGCTCCGGTCGCCCTTCGCGTCGGTGATGCACTGGGTGATGCGCAGGTCGCGCTGCTGGGCGTCTACGACGTACTCCTGGATGTGCCGCACCATCTCGGGATGCGCGTCGCCCAGGTGGCCCGCAGCCGTGGTCAGCGTCATGAGCGAGGTGTACGTGACGTGCGCCATCATCCCGGCCTGATGCAGGAGCGGAATGTGGTCGCGCAGATCTTCCGGCGACCGCGGGATCTTCATGAGCGGGCTGACCGCGTCGGGCTCCGGCGAGTAGAGCCGGTCGTAGCCGTCCGCCACCACGTTCACCGACGTCGACAGGATCGGATGCTCCGCGATGTTGGGGACCCGCCGCCCCTCGAAATAGGTCTCCCGCCCGTCGTCCAGTGACGCCTTGTACTGCTCGCCGGTCAGCATGCGCTCGTACCCGCCTTTTCGCCGTTTCCCCCCGGCCAGCATTACCAGGCACGACCACGGGGGACAAGCGCGCCACCCGTGCGTAGTGTCACCGGCCATGCAGGACGCCCACGTCATGCGCCTGCGCGACGGCCGGAACCTCGCCTGGGTCGACGTCGGCGCGCCCGGCGGAATGCCCGTCTTCGCCTTCCACGGCACGCCTGGCTCCCGCCTCCAGCTGTCGTTCGACCTGGCGGCGCCGACCGCGGCAGGGGTACGGGCCGTCGTCCCGGACCGGCCGGGCTACGGGCTGAGCAGCTACCACCGCGGGAGACGGCTGGTCGACTGGCCCGACGACGTGGCGCAGCTCGCGGACCACCTCGGCCTCGACCGCTTCGCGGTGGTGGGCGTGTCCGGGGGTGGGCCGCACGCGCTGGTCTGCGGCGCGCTCCTTCCCGACCGGGTGACCGCGATCGGCGTGGTCGCAGGGGTCGGTCCCGTACAGGAACGGGGCAGCGAGGACGGCATGATGCCGATCAACCAGCTCCTCTCTCGCGCGGCTCGCCTGGGCCGCTGGACGGTGCAGCCGCTGTTCGCCACGATGACCGCAGCGGGGCGGCGCTGGCCCGAGCGGCTCGTCGCTCGGATGATGACGCAGCTTCCCGCCGCGGACGCCGAGGTCATGCGGCGACCTGATGTGCATGCAGCGTTCGTCGACGACCTGGCGCACGCGTCGACTACCGCGGGAAGCGCTGCCGCACAGGACTTTGCACTCTTCGCCCGTGACTGGGGATTTCGCCTCGAGGAGATCTCGGTGCCCGTCCACCTCTGGCAGGGTGATGCAGACCGCAACGTCCCGCCCGCGCACGCGGACCGGCAGGCCGCCGCGATCCCTGGCGCGGTCCTGCACCGGTGCCCCGGCGAAGGGCACTTGCTGGCCGTCCCTCGCATGCAGGAGATCCTCAGCACCGTCATCGCGGCCGGTAACCCCACGCCGTGACCGCCGGTCACGCCTCCCTTAACCAGGTCAGGACGGCATCGCTGAAGGCGTCGGGCCGAGTCGAATGCACATGATGGCCGACGGGAATCGTGACCACGGAGCTTTTCGGGACCAAGGCAGCCGCCGCTGCCAGCGTGTCCTGCGGGATGGTGCTGGTGGGGCCGCCGGCGACGACGAGTGTCGGAATCTTTAGTTCCGGCAGGGCCTTCCACCAACGGTGGCTCGGATCGTTGACAGCCGCGGAGACTGCCACGATGGCGTCCCAGTCGAAGGGCAATGGACCCTCGGGCCGCGCGCGTACGGGGGACTCGCGGGCAAACGGCGGCGGCGCGTCTTCGACGACGAGACGGCGTACCCGCTCGGGCCGGCTGAGCGCGAGCAGCCACCCGACGGCACCGCCCATCGAGTGACCGACGACAACGACCTGGTCGATGCCGAGCGCGCCGAGCAGAGCGACGGTGTCGTCGCGCATCGCCTCGAACGAGTAATCGCCCGGCCAGCTGCTCGCACCGTGGCCGCGCAGGTCCGGCGCGATCACCCGATAGTCACGGGCGAAGGCGGGCATCACCGAGTCCCAGTCCTCCCCCGACCTGCCAAGCGCGTGCAGCAGCAACATCGGCGGAGCACCCGGATCGCCCGAGAACCGACACGCGAGTTGGAGTCCGTCGCCGATCGGTACGGACCTCCTGACCATGCCCCATTCTGCAGCGCCGCGCGGCCCGGTAGTTTCGCCTGCCATGGCCCTCTTCGATCTCTCCGGACATGTCGCGCTCGTCACAGGCGGCAACAGCGGCATCGGACTCGGCATGGCCGCCGGGCTGGCCCAGTG
>DASVGV010000018.1:0-34533 GCA_036379355.1 Mycobacteriales bacterium
CTTCAAGAACACCGGCACGGCAACCCTGACCATCACCGGCGCGCTGGCCGGCTCCATCAAGGCCGGAGCATCGGTCACCGTGACCGTGCCGGTCACGTCCTCGGACAAGACCTACACGTACTCGGCGACCGAGAACGGCACTGGTCTGCGGCCGGGAGCCAGCACGGTCACCGGCACCGTGAACGCTGTCGCCGCGCCGCCGTCGCCGGCCACCTCGCCGCCGGCGGGGGGCGCGACGACCCCCGCCGCCGGCGGATCGGCGCCTTCCGGTGGCGGTACCCAGCCTTCGGCAGGGTCGTCGTACGTCGGGCCCGGTCTGCCGGGAGGTGTCATCGCGCCGCTCGTGCCCGGCGCCACCGCCGACCCCACCGGTCCGGCGCCGCAGGTGGCTCCGTTCGACACGACCGGCGTCAGCCCGATCCCGACGGGTCCGCCGTCGTCGAGTGCCTCCAGCCCGGTGGCGGTGTCCGATCGGGCGGCGCCGGGTGGGGGCTCGGGTGGCCGGGCGCTCGGTCTGCCGGCGGCCGTCACCGCCGTCCTGCTCGTCGGCGTGGCCGCGGGGCTGGTGCGCGTCCTGCTCAGCGACCCGGCCGCACGCACGCTGCCCCGGCGGCACTGACGGTCCGTCCCCCCGCTGGCCGAGTGCACGCCTGTGGACAGGCGGCGCGCAGGGGGCGGCACGCCTGGTAACCTCGTCCCTCGTCTGCTGACGCTGACGCCCTCCTGCCACGGATCGACCGTGGCCGACCAGTCCACAGGAGGAGGTGGGTGACGTATGCGTCGCTACGAGTTGATGATCATCCTCGACCCCGAGCTCGAGGAGCGGACCATCACCCCGAGTCTCGAGCAGTTCCTGACGGTGGTCACGGCCGCCGGCGGGTCGGTCGAGAAGCTCGACGTCTGGGGCCGGCGCCGGCTCGCGTACGAGATCGCCAAGAAGTCCGAGGGAATCTATGCCGTCGTCAACCTGACGTCGGAGCCCGCTGCCGTCCTGGAACTCGACCGTCAGCTGAACTTGAACGAGTCCGTGCTGCGCACCAAGGTCCTGCGGCCCGACATCCACTGACGCCGGCGGTGAGGGCGACGCCGTGTCGTACCCCGCCGCCATCGTCGCCCCGAGTCACCACCCGAACCGTCCGCGCTGGCCCGCTTCCCCGGCAGCGCCACCCCAGACCGGAGGAATCCGCGACATGGCTGGCGAAACCGTCATCACTGTGGTCGGCAACCTGACCAGCGACCCCGAACTGCGCTTCACGCCGAGCGGCGCTGCCGTGGCGAACTTCACCGTCGCCTCGACGCCCCGCATGCTCGACAAGGCCACCAACGAGTGGAAGGACGGCGAAGCGCTGTTCCTGCGCTGCTCGGTCTGGCGCCAGGCGGCCGAGAACGTCGCCGAGTCGCTGACGCGCGGCGCGCGCGTGATCGTGCAGGGCCGCCTCAAGCAGCGTTCGTTCGAGACCAAGGAGGGCGAGAAGCGGACCGTGATCGAGCTCGATGTCGACGAGGTCGGGCCGTCCCTCCGCTACGCCACCGCCAAGGTCAACAAGGCCAGCCGCGGCGGCGGCTCGTCCTTCGGCGGCGGCGGCGACAGCGCGGCGGCCGCGTCCGGCAGCGACGACCCGTGGTCGACCCCGGCACCGGCTGCGGCCGGCAGCGCGTTCAGCGACGAGCCTCCCTTCTAGCCCGTATCCGTCGCGCCGCCGTGGCGGTGCGCAACCCAGTTCAAGGAGCACCACCGATGGCCAAGGCACCTCTGCGCAAGCCCAAGCGCAAGGTCTGCGAGTTCTGCAAGAACAAGGTCGAGTACATCGACTACAAGGACACCGCGCTGCTGCGCCGGTTCATCTCCGACCGCGGCAAGATCCGCGCGCGACGCGTGAGCGGGAACTGCCGTCAGCACCAGAGCGATGTCGCCGTCGCGGTGAAGAACAGCCGCGAGATGGCGCTGCTCCCCTACACCTCGACGGCGCGCTGATCATGAAGCTGATCCTCACGCGCGACGTCGACGGGCTCGGCGCACCCGGCGAGATCGTCGAGGTCGCCGACGGGTACGGGCGCAACTACCTCGTCCCGCAGGGCTTTGCCATCCGGTGGACGCGCGGTGGCGAGAAGCAGATCGCCACCATCCAGCGGGCCCGGGACGTGCGCCACATCCGCGACATCGGGCATGCCCGCGAGGTCGCCGACCAGCTTGCCAACCTGACCGTGACCCTGCCGGCGCGGGCCGGCGAGGGCGGCCGGCTGTTCGGCTCGGTGACGACCGTCGACATCGTGGAGGCGGTCAAGGCTGCCGGTGGGCCCGTGCTCGACCGCCGCCGGGTCCAGCTTCCTGGTGGCCACATCAAGGCGACCGGCAAGCACGCCGTGAACGTCGATCTGCACCCCGAGGTGGCCGCGACCATCTCCCTGGAGGTCGTCGCCGGCTGACGGCGACCTCCGGGCCCGGTCGCGGGGGGTACCCGGCCGGCGCGCCACCTTCCGTCCACAGACAGTGGATGACTTGTGGGTTACTCGATCTTGCTCGCGCGGGGGGAACGATCACCCACCGGCCGCCGGGCGCGGCCAGGGCCCGCGCCGTCCCCACCCGATGCCACAGGCGTCCCCAAGACGGCCGCAACTTGTCCCCAGGCTGTGCACGTTCCTGTGCACAGCGGCGCTCGCGCGCTGGGCCCGGCATCCGTACGTTCGCCCCGGCACCGCGCCGACCCACCGACCGGGACCTGACCAGACCGCGACGTCCCCGGCGGCGGCCGGCGTGCCAGCAGTGCAGGACCACCGTGTCCGACCTCACCGCTACACCTGGCGTGGGTCGGTCCGTCGCGACGCCGGCCGGCAGTTCGCCGGCCTGGAGAGGAGTCCCGTGGCCGCCGAGGTCGTTCGCGTCCCCGAGGCGCGCACGCAGCGCCCGAGCGAGTTCGAGCGCACGCCGCCGCAGGACCAGACGGCCGAGCAGTCGGTGCTGGGCGGCATGCTGCTGTCGCGCGACGCCATCGCCGACGTGGTCGAGGTCCTGCGTCCGACCGACTTCTACCGGCCGGCGCACCAACTGGTCTACGACGCGGTGCTGGATCTGTACGGCCGGGGCGATCCGGTCGACGGCGTCACGGTGGCCGACGCGCTCCAGAAGGCGGGCACTCTCACGCGGGCCGGCGGCGCCCCGTACCTCGCGACCTTGATCTCCTCGGTGCCGACCGCGGCCAACGCCGGCTACTACGCGCGCATCGTCGCCGAGAAGGCGGTGCTGCGCCGGCTGGTCGAGGCAGGAACGCGCATCGTGCAGATGGGCTACGCGGCCGACGCCGGCGCCGACGGCACCGGCACCGCCGACGAGGCGGTCGACCGCGCGCAAGCCGCCGTCTACGAGGTCACCGAACGCCGGGTCAACGAGGACTACCAGCCGCTCGAGCTGCTGCTGCCTCCCACGCTCGCCGAACTCGAGGCGATCGAGGGCCACGACGGCACCATGTCCGGGGTGCCGACCGGGTTCGCCGACCTGGACGCGCTCGCGAACGGCCTGCACCCCGGGCAGCTGGTGGTGGTCGCCGCCCGCCCGGCGATCGGCAAGTCGACGCTCGGGCTGGACTTCGCACGCTCTGCCGCGATCGCTCACGGCGCGTGCTCGGTGATCTTCAGCCTGGAGATGAGCCGGAGCGAGATCACGATGCGGCTGCTGTCGGCGGAGGCCAGGGTGGGACTCGCGGCCATGCGCGCCGGCCGGCTGACCGACGACGACTGGACCCGCCTCGCGCGCCGGATGGGCGAGATGTCCTCCGCGCCGCTGTACATCGACGACTCGCCGAACCTCACGATGATGGAGATCCGCGCGAAGGCGCGCCGCCTCAAGCAGCGCAAGGACCTCAAGCTGATCGTCCTGGACTACCTGCAGCTGATGTCCTCGCCGCGCCGGGTCGAGAGCCGTCAGCAGGAGGTCTCGGAGATCAGCCGCCAGTGCAAGCTGCTGGCCAAGGAGCTCGAGGTGCCGATCGTCGCGATCAGCCAGCTCAACCGTTCGTCCGAGCAGCGGCAGGACAAGAAGCCGATGCTGTCGGACCTGCGCGAGTCCGGTGCCATCGAGCAGGACGCGGACGTGGTGATTTTGCTGCATCGTGAGGACGCCTACGAGCGGGAGTCTCCTCGGGCCGGCGAGGCGGACTTCATCGTGGCCAAGCACCGCAACGGGCCGACCGGCACGGTCACCGTCGCCTTCCAGGGTCACTACTCCCGCTTCGTGGACATGAGTCCTGCCGGCTGACCCGGCCGCCGGCTCCTGCCGAACCCCCTGACGCGCCGTGGGACGCTCTGCGCGTGACGGCGTCGGATGCGGACCGCTACTTCCTGCATCAGGCGATCGCGCAGGCGCGGCTGGGCCTCGCCGAGGGCGGGATCCCGATCGGCGCCGCGCTCGTCGCCGACGGACGGGTGCTGGGGGTGGGACGCAACCGGCGCGTGCAGGAGGGAAGCGCGATCCGCCACGGCGAGACCGACGCGGTCGAGCAGGCCGGGCGCCAACCGGCCTCCGTCTACCGGCGGTCCACGCTCTACACCACGCTCTCGCCGTGCGACCTGTGCACCGGTCTCGCGTTGCTGTACGGGATACCGCGCGTGGTGATCGGCGAGAACGCCACCTTCCTGGGCGGCGAGGCGCTGCTGCGCGCGCGGGGGGTGCAGGTCGACGTCGTCGACGACCCCACCTGCCTGGCCTTGATGACCGAGTTCGTGCAGCGGAGCCCCGCGCTCTGGTACGAGGACATCGGCGAAGTCGGCGCACCGTGAGGCTCCTGGTGCTCGACCATCCGCTGGCCCGTGTCGCCGTCACAGAACTCCGCGACCAGCGGACGCCGACGGCCGGGTTCCGCCAGGCGGCCGACCGCCTGGCGACGCTCCTCGCGGTCGAGGCCACCCGGTCGCTGGCGAGCGTGCCCCAGCCCGTCACCACGCCCGTGGGGGAGACCGTCGGCGCTCGGCTGGCCGCGCCTGCGCTACTCGTCCCTGTCCTTCGTGCCGGCGCAGGCCTGCTCCCGGCCTTCACGCGGCTGTGCCCCGAGGCCGCGGTCGGCTTCGTCGGCCTGGCACGCGACGAGCACACCCTCCGCGCCGACTGGTATCTCGATCGCGTCCCAGCCGACCTCCAGGCCCGGCCGGTGCTCGTCCTGGACCCGATGATCGCCACCGGCGGCACTCTCGCCGAGGTCCTGCGGCTCCTCGCCGGGCGCGGGGCCCGGGCGGTCACGGTGGCCGCCTTGATCGCCGCGCCGGAGGGTCTGCGCGCCGTGGAGACCGTCGCCCCCGACCTGCCGCTCGACCTCACGGTGGTGACGGCCGCCGTCGACGAGAGGCTGGACGGACGCGGTTTCATCGTTCCCGGACTCGGCGACGCGGGAGACCGCATGTTCGGCACCGAGCCGGCCTGACCGGCCGGCCCGGTCCTGCGTGACCCGCTACTTCTTCTCGATCTTGTTGACAGCCTCCTCGGCCTTCTCGGTGACCGCACCGATCTGCTTGGCGAAGCGGCCTTTCGTACCCTTGTTGACCGCTTTGCCGCCCTTGTCGATCGCGCCGCTCATCTGCTCCTTGTGGTCTGCCGCGAAGCCCTGAGCCTTCTCGGCGGCTTGCTGAGCCTGCGCGGCCGCCTTCGTCGCTGCTTCCTTCGCCTTGTCGAGGAACGACACTGCGACCTCCTCCAGATGGGGACCGGACGGTCGGTTCCTACCACTACGGCGCGCCCCGCACGCCGGCTGACGACCTGACCGCCAGGTACCCTGTTACTCGGAGTAAGAGGAAACCGGAGTCGGGACCCCAGCGCGAAGCGCGGGAGGAGCGGGCATGGCGAGCCACCGCAGGCGGGTTCCCGTGGACGTCGACGGCGGGGCCCGACCCACCGGGCGCACGGCCGCCCGCGACGGTGACGGGCGCAAGCAGCGCTGGGCAGCGCATCGAGAGGCACGACGCAGTGAACTGGTCGACGCCGCGGTGCGTGCCATCACGGTGCGCGGGCCGGGCGTGGGCATGGATGACATCGCCGCCGAGGCCGGCGTCACCAAGCCGGTGGTCTACCGCTACTTCACCGACAAGGCCGACCTGTACGTCGCAGTCGGACAGCGGGCCGCGGGGGACCTGCTGACCGAGGTCGTGGGGGCTATCGAGGCAGGCGGACGGCCGAAGGACCTGCTGACGACTGCGGTCGACGCCTACCTCGCCCAGATCGAACGGGCCCCGAACCTGTACCGGTTCGTCGTCGCCCGGCCGTTCCTCGACCGCGCTCCGAGTACGGACATCGTGCACGACTACCGGTCCCTCATCGCCAGCGCGGTCGCGCGGTCGATGGGCGAGGGTCTGCGGGCAGCCGGCTTGGACAGCGGTGGCGCCGAGGCCTGGGGGCACGGGGTCGTCGGGTTCGTGCAGCAGGCGGGCGACTGGTGGATCGAGCGGCGCACGATGTCCCGCGCAGACCTCACCCGCTACGTGGTGGCGTTGCTGTGGGGCGGGCTGCTCGAGCTGCACCGGCAGGCCGGCGACGACCCCGATGCAGGCAGTGCCGGCGGCCTCGTCCTGCTCGCCCCGCCGGCCGCCGAGCTCGGGTAGCCGCGATCGGCCGCGTGAGCAGGCTCACACCGTGGCCCGACCGGCTCTAGAGTGGCGGTGTCGGAGCGGCGACGCGGTGACCCCGTGATGTCGTCGCGACGGCTGATGGTCAACGCAGAACCTCCGCGCGGCCCGGCGATCCCGGTCCCGCGGCCGATCGAAGGAGCCGTCGTGCCAGCCGTGCGTTCCGACAACGAGAGCCCTGCCGGGCTGACGCCGGCATTCCCACCCGGCGAGGGGGGCAGCGGTCCGCTCCTCGACGAGGTCGAGCTCGTCCGGCTGCTGACGCCCGAGGGCGAGCGGGTGACCCACCCGGTGTACGACCCGTACATCGCCGACGTCGACGACGCGGCGGTCCGCGACCTGTACCGCGACCTGGTCCTCGTGCGGCGCGTGGATGTCGAGGCGACGGCGCTCCAGCGCCAGGGCGAGCTCGGCATCTGGGCCAGCCTGCTCGGGCAGGAGGCCGCCCAGGTCGGCTCCGGCCGGGCGATGAAGTCGCAGGACTTCGCCTTCCCCACGTACCGCGAGCACGGGGTCGCCTGGTGCCGCGACGTCGACCCGCTGGCGCTGCTCGGCCTGTTCCGCGGCACCAGTAACGGCGGCTGGGACCCACGCGAGAAGAACTTCATGCTCTACACGATCGTGATCGGCTCCCAGACGCTGCACGCGACCGGGTACGCGATGGGCGTCGCCATGGAGGGATCGATCGGCACGGACGACGGCACAGCCGTCATGGCGTACTTCGGGGACGGCGCGTCGAGCCAGGGGGACGTGAACGAAGCGTTCGTGTGGGCCGCCGTCTACAACGCTCCGGTGGTGTTCTTCTGCCAGAACAACCAGTGGGCCATCTCCGAGCCGCTGGAACGTCAGACGCGCATTCCGCTCTACCAGCGGGCCCGCGGCTTCGGCTTTCCCGGGGTTCGCGTCGACGGCAACGACGTGCTCGGGACGCTCGCCGTGACGCGCAAGGCCCTCACCGACGCGCGCACCGGTCAGGGCCCCACCCTGATCGAGGCGTTCACCTACCGCATGGGCGCGCACACGACGTCGGACGACCCGACCCGCTACCGCCTCTCGTCCGAGCTCGAGGCCTGGAAGCTCAAGGACCCGGTCGAGCGGGTCAAGGCCTACCTGGCTCGCGGCGGGCACGCCGACGCGGGTTTCTTCGCCGACGTCGACGCCGAGGCTGACGCCCTCGCGGCCCGCATCCGGGCCGGTTGCCTGGACATGCCCGACCCTCAGCCGCTGCGGATCTTCGACCACGTGTACGCCGAGGAACCGCCGACCATCGGCCAGCAGCGCGAGAGCTTCGCGGCCTACCTCGAGGGGTTCGAGGAGGCGGAGGTCTGATGGCCGTCATGACACTGGGCAAGGCTCTCAACGAGAGCCTCCGCCGTGCGATGGAGCGCGATCCGAAGGTCGTCGTCATGGGCGAGGACGTGGGGCGGCTGGGGGGCGTCTTCCGCATCACCGACGGGCTGCAGAAGGACTTCGGAGAGGCGCGCGTGGTGGACACGCCGCTGTCCGAGTCGGGGATCATCGGCACCGCGATCGGCCTGGCGCTGCGGGGATTCCGGCCCGTGTGCGAGATCCAGTTCGACGGCTTCGTCTACCCCGGGTTCGACCAGATCGTGAGCCAGCTGGCCAAGATGCACTACCGGTCCCAAGGCCTGCTCCGTATGCCGGTGACGATCAGGATTCCGTTCGGCGGTGGCATCGGCGCGGTCGAGCACCACAGCGAGAGCCCGGAGGCGTACTTCGCGCACACCGCGGGCCTGAAGGTGGTGGCCTGCTCGAACCCGGCGGACGGGTTTCACATGCTCGGCCAGGCCATCGCCTCCGACGATCCCGTCGTGTTCTTCGAGCCGAAGCGGCGGTACTGGGAGAAGGCCGAGGTCGACACCGCCGGCGCGCCGGCGGACCTGTGGGCCGCACGGGTGGCACGGCCGGGTCGAGACGCGACCCTGGTTGCGTACGGACCGATGGTGAAGGTGGCGCTGGAAGCGGCCGCCGCCGCCGAGTCGGACGGCCGTGACCTCGAGGTCGTCGATCTCCGGTCGCTGTCGCCCGTCGACTGGCCGACGGTCCTCGATTCGGTACGCCGTACCGGCCGTTGCGTCGTGGTGCACGAGGCTGCTCAGTTCCTCGGTCTCGGGGCCGAGGTCGCCGCCCGCGTCACCGAGGAGTGCTTCTATGCGCTGGAGGCGCCGGTGCTGCGGGTGTCGGGCTTCGACACGCCCTACCCACCCAGCCGGCTCGAGGAGGACTTCCTCCCCGATCTCGACCGCGTCCTCGCCACCGTCGACCGAGCGATGGAGTTCTGATGGCGCAGCTGCGCGAGTTCCGGCTCCCCGATCTCGGGGAGGGGCTCACCGAAGGCGAGATCCTGGGATGGATGGTGGCGGAGGGCGACACGATCGTGCTCAACCAGCCGATCGTCGAGGTGGAGACGGCGAAAGCCGCCGTCGAGGTCCCCTCCCCGTACGCCGGCACCGTGGTCAAGCTGCACCACAGCGCGGGGGAGACGATCGATGTCGGAACGACGATCATCACCGTCGACACGGATCCGGGCGGCGGGTCGCCGACCGACGGCCCGCGGCCGTCTGCCGACGACCTCGTCCCGACGCTGCCCCACACCCACGAGCCCGAGGCGGGGCTGATCGGCGGCGCCGCACCGGGTGGCCGGACAGCGGTTCTCGTCGGCTACGGACCGAAGACCACCACTGCCGTACGACGCCCCCGCAAGGGCGCGCCACCGGTGTCCGCGTCAGCACCGGTGTCCCCGGCTCCACCGGCCCCGGCTCCACCGGCCCGTCCTTCCGCCGACGCCCCTCCGGCCCTCGCAGGTCGGGCCCTCGCCAAACCGCCGGTCCGCAAGCTGGCCCGCGACCTCGGCGTCGACCTGGGCGCGCTGGTCGGGTCCGGGGTCGGCGGTGTCATCACGCGCGACGACGTGCAGGCTGCCACGCGCGGCGGGCAGCATCCGTCCCCGTCGCGGTCGCGGGCGACGACCCGGGTGCCCGTGAAGGGGGTCCGCAAGCTGACCGCCGAGAGCATGGTGGCCAGCGCCTTCTCGGCGCCGCATGTCACCGAGTTCCTGACGTGCGATGTCACCGCGACGACGGACCTGGTGACATCCCTGCGGCGGCTGCCCGACTTCGACGGCTGCAAGGTCACGCCCCTGACCGTCGTCGCTCGCGCGCTGCTCGTCGCCTGCGCGCGGCACCCCGGGGTCAACGCGTCCTGGGACGACGCAGCGCAGGAGATCGTCCTGCACGGCGGTGTCAATCTCGGCATCGCCGCCGCGACCCCGCGCGGGCTGCTCGTGCCGAACATCAAGGACGCCGACCTGCTGTCGCTGCCCGACCTCGCCCGCGCGCTGACGACACTGACGGAGACGGCCAAGGCAGGGAAGACACAGCCTGCCGACATGGTCGGCGGGACCATCACGATCACCAACGTCGGCGTCTTCGGCGTCGACACCGGAACCCCGATCATCAACCCGGGGGAGGCCGCGATCCTGTGTGTCGGCGCAATCCGTGACACGCCGTGGGTCGTCGACGGGGCGGTGACGGTCCGGAAGGTCACGACGCTCGGGCTCTCGTTCGACCACCGACTCGTCGACGGTCAGCTCGGCAGTGAGTTCCTGGCCGACATCGCCACCATGCTGTCAGACCCGGTTGCCCTGCTGGCCTGGTCGTGACGCTGCTGGACCTGCCCGCCGAGCCCGGTCACGTGGTGCGGTCGGTTGTCCGCGTCCTTCTGTTCGACCCGGACGATCGCCTCCTGCTGGCCCGGCTGAACCTCGTGCCCGGCCCAACCTGGACGCCGGTGGGCGGTGGGATCGATCCCGGCGAGGACCTCGTGACCGCGGTACGCCGTGAGGTGGCCGAGGAGACCGGATGCACGGCGTTCGAGCTCGGCCGGGAGGTGTGGCGGGTGCGGTACTGCTGGCTCGGCGGCAACGGGGTGCGCTACGACTCGCGCGAGCGGCACTTCGTCGCGCGCTGC
The DNA here is from genome assembly GCA_036379355.1 of Mycobacteriales bacterium. Taxonomy (GTDB): domain Bacteria; phylum Actinomycetota; class Actinomycetes; order Mycobacteriales; family CAJCIY01; genus CAJCIY01. The sequence continues at coordinate 10,597 of DASVGV010000018.1, forward strand.
CGGCCGTTCGAGCCCGTCGACGGAGGCCGTACGGACCTCGAGCGGCGGCTCGGCATGATCACTCAGTGGTGGACCGCAGCGGACCTCGCGGCGGCGAACCTGCGGTCCGAGCCTCCGGACCTGGCCGCCCGCGTGGCCGAGTTGCTGGGCTCCGGCCCGGCGGCGGAGCCAACCGAAACCGACTACGGCGTCGTCTGAGGGCGCGGGCCGCGATCACGCGCGGTCTCCCAGGCGACCGCGGCGGTGCCGAGCGCCAGGACCACCAGCAGGACGACGATCGAGGCGCGCAGGCCCGACGTCACGGTCAGCGCGGCGAGCGCCGTACCCAGGGACGTGCCGAGGCCCCGGGCCGTGTTCAGCAGCCCGCTCGCCGAGCCGCTCTGGTCGGGCCTCGCGCAGGCCATCACGCCGCCGTTGTTGGCCGGGGTGAACAACCCCAGCCCGGCGCCGACCACCGCGAGCAGCAGGGCCAGCAGTACGCCGTCGTGGGGAGCGGTCACGGCCAGGGCGGCGGTCCCTCCGAGGGCGACCAGGAGACCGGCGAGCCCGTGTCCGCGCAGGCGGCGGCCCACCGTGACCGTCGCCAGCCCGAGCCCGACCGGCAGAGCGGTGAGCAGCAGGCCGATCCGTCCGGCCCCCACGCCCTCGTGGCTCAGGGCGAACGGCACAGCGACCAGCAGCCCGAACAGCAGCGCGTACGTTGCCGCGCCGGCCGCGAGCCCGCTGCGGAAGCGGCCCAGGGTCAGCAGGGCGTGGTCCACGAGCGGTTCGGCGGTGCCGCCGATCTCTCGTCGCACAAGCAGGCCGAGCAGCACGAGCCCGACCGCGATCGCGCTTGCGCCGGCGGCCGGGCTGTTCGCCGCGTACGACAGTCCGAGGACGGTGGCCGTGGTCCCGACGACCAGGAGGGCGAGGGAGCGCGGGTCGAGGCGGCGACGGGGTGCGAGGTCCCGGCTGCGTGGTAGCAGCACGAGGCCGGTCAGCATTCCGAGCAGGCCTGCCGGGACGTTGACCAGGAAGACCAGGCGCCACCCGCCGGCGGCCACGAGGAAGCCGCCGACCGCTGGGCCGACCGCCAGCCCGATCGCCTGAAATGTCGCCTGCACACCGATCGCCTTGACGAGCCGCTCCCGACCGGCAGCGATCGCGACGAGGGCGACCGAGTTGGCCTGCAGCAGCGCGGCTCCGCCGCCCTGCACGACCCGGAACGCGCCGAGCACGGGCAGGTTCGGCGCGAGCGCACAGCCGAGCGTGGCGAGCGTGAAGACGCCGAATCCGCCGACGTACAAGGCCTTTCGGCCCACCGCGTCGGCCCAGATGCCCACCGGCGTGACCAGCGCGACCAGGGTCAGGAGGTAGAGCAGCGACACCCACGACGCCGCCGCAGCGGACACGTGCAGGTCGTGGCCGATGCCCGGCAGGGCGACCGTAACGATGCTGGCGTCGAGCTGGCCCATGAAGGCGCCGACGCACACGGTGCCGACGACGAGGGCCCACGCGCGCGGTGACGTTCGGATGCGGTCCGGCCGCGGGGGCTCGAGGAGGCGCAGCAGCCGGTACCCCGGGGTGCCGGGCGGGGGCCCCGGCTCGATCGGCGACGCCGTCACGTGGACAGAATAGTCCTTAAACAGAACAAGGCAAGTGGTCGTACTAAGATGTGTGCATGACCAAGGTGCCGGACCACGAGCGGCTGGCCGCCGTGGTGACGCGCTTGCGCCGTGCCCTTCGCCGAGGGGTCCGTCCGTCCGTGCCGCACGAGGCCCTTCCGGTGGCGCAGGTCGAGGTGCTCCAGTACCTCGCCGAGACGCCCGGGCTGCGCGCGAGCGACCTGACCGACCGGATGCTGCTCGCACCGACGACGGTGAGCACGCTGGTCGGTCAGCTCCTGGACCGGACGCTCGTCGAGCGCCGGCCCGATCCTGACGACCGACGTGTCTGGCACCTGCACCTCACCGCCGGCGGGCTCGCCGAACTCAACCGCTGGCAGCAGTCCACCACCGGCCTTCTCCGCCCGGCGCTCACCGCACTGACCACACAGGACCGACAGGCGATCCGGGCCGCGCTGCCGGCGCTCGAGCGGCTGGTCGGACAGCTGGACGCCGCCGCCGTACTCGATCATGACGTTGCGGTCATCCAGGCGCCGTCACAGTGACTGCAACATCATGATCAACGCAAGCAGAGGCGTGGAAGGGCCGGTCAGAACGCGGCTTCGTCGAGGTCCATGAGGTCCAGGGTTGTCGTCTCGACAACGATGCGACGCGCGGAGAGCTCGGGCAGAACGGTCTGGGCGAAGAACTGCGCTGCGCCGACCTTGCCCTCGTAGAAGGCTCGCTCGCGGGCCGGCAGGTCGCCGTCGAGCCGCCCCAGCGCGATGGCAGCGGACCGTTGCAGCAGCCAGCCGACGAGCAGGTCGCCGAGGCTCATCAGAAGGCGCGTGGTGTTCAACCCGACCTTGTAGAGATCCTCCGCGTGCTCGGTGGCGCCGGTCAGGTCGCCGACCAGGGCAGCCACCATCGCCTCGACGTCCCCGAGTGCGGTGCCGAGAGCGGCGCGCTCGGTCTTGAGTCGGCCATTGCCGCTGTCGCTCTCGGCGAACGCGCGCACCTCGCCCAACACTGCGGTGAGAGCGGCACCGTTGTTGCGGACGATCTTGCGGAAGAACAGATCCTGACCCTGGATGGACGTCGTGCCCTCGTACAACGTGTCGATCTTGGCGTCGCGGATGTACTGCTCGATCGGATAGTCCTGGAGGTAGCCCGAACCGCCGAGAATCTGCAGTGAGGTGGCGAGCAGCTCGTACGAGCGCTCGGAGCCGAATCCCTTGACGATCGGCAGCAGCAGGTCGTTGACCGCGATCGGCAGCGTGGTGTCCCCGCCCGCGGCCCGTGCCAGCCCCACCCGGTCCTGCCAGGTCGAGGTCAGCGTCACGAGCGACCGCATGCCCTCGGCGTACGCCTTCTGCAGCATGAGCATCCGGCGGACGTCGGGATGGTGCGTGATCGTGACGCGGGGCGCGGTCTTGTCGGTCATCTGCGTCAGGTCCGCACCCTGGACCCGCTCCCGGGCGAAGGAGAGCGCGTTGAGGTAGCCCGTGGACAGTGTCGAGATCGCCTTGGTCCCGACCATCATGCGGGCGTACTCGATGACCCTGAACATCTGGGCGATGCCGTCGTGGACGTCGCCGACCAAGGTGCCGATCGCGGGCTGCGACCCGCCGAACGTCACCTCGCACGTTGCGGAGACCTTCAGGCCCATCTTGTGCTCCACGTTCGTGACGAACACACCGTTGCGCTCACCCAGGGAGCCGTCGTCGTTGACCAGGAACTTGGGCACCAGGAACAGCGACAAGCCCTTGGTCCCCGGGCCGCCGGCACCGGCGACACCGTCGGGGCGAGCGAGCACGAAGTGCACGATGTTCTCGGGTACGTCCCATTCGGCGGACGTGATGAACCGCTTGACCCCCTCGATGTGCCAGCGGCCGTCGTCCTGGAGGTAGGCCTTCGTCCGCCCCGCTCCGACGTCGGAGCCGGCGTCCGGCTCGGTCAGGACCATCGTCGCGCCCCACCGCCGATCGACCATGAGCTGCGCGAACCGCTTCTGCTCGTCGGTGCCGATCTCGTGCAGGATGCCGGCGAAGCCCGGGCCGGCCTGGTACATGAACGCCGCAGGGTTGGCGCCGAGGATGAGTTCGGCGGCGGCCCAGCGCAGGCTGGGCGAGGCCCCGAACCCGCCGAGCTCCTCGGACAGGTCGAGGCGGAACCATTCACCGTCCAGGAGGGCCTGGTAGGACTTCTTGAACGACTCCGGCAGCGTGACGGTGTGCGCATCCGGATCGAAGACCGGCGGGTTGCGGTCGGCGTCGGCGAACGACTCCGCCAGCGGGCCGGTTGCCAGTCGCTCCACTTCCGCGAGCACTTCGCGCGCGGTGTCGGTATCTGTCTGCGCGTATGGCCCCTGGCCGATGCCGCTCTCGGCCGCGAACAGCTCGAAGAGGTTGAACTCGAGGTCGCGCAGGTTGCTCTTGTAGTGGCTCATGGCTGGCTCCTGGTCGAGACGCGGCTTCGCTACCCGTCGGTAACAACGTGGATGCTACCCACCGGTAACGTGCGTCACACCCGGTCTGACGAACGGTCCCGGGCTGACCTGCGTCGTGGGCCGCCGGGGCTCCCCTAGAGTGCGGGCGCATGGCCACCCTTCGCGCAACCGTCCGCATCGACCGTCCCGCCGACGCCGTGTGGGCGGTGGTGAGCGATGCCGGGTCGATCTCGTCGTGGTTCACCGGTATCACGGCGTCGCGCCTGGAGGGCGCGGTCCGTACGATCGAGCTCGGTCCGGGGATGGAGCTCGTCGAGGACGTCGTCACCAACGACCCCGACCTCCGCCGCTTTCAGTACGCGATCACCAAGGCGCCGTTCCCGATCGACAGGCACCTGGGCACGGTGGACGTGCTGGACGTCGACGGATCCACGCTCGTCGTGTACTCCACCGAGATTGCACCCGACGACCTCGCCGCCGTGATGGGCCCTTCGGTCGAGGGTGGTCTCGCGGGGCTCAAGGAGTTCTGCGAGAAGCAGTAGCCCCCCGCGCCAGCGGGGACGCCAGCATCTCCAGGGCGATGCCCTGGCAGAAGGCGACCAGGTCGGCGCGCGGCACGGGGCGGGCGGCCAGCACCCAGTGCAGCACCGCCTCCTCGGCGAGCGCGATCCAGGCGCGCAGCGCAATGCGCTGGCCGGGCGTGACCTCGGTGAGTCCGATCCCCTCGGCCAGCAGGTCGGCGATGGCGTTGCGCGTGTCCTCGAAGACCTCGAACAGCTTGGGATGGAATCCCGCGGACCGCGACAGCGCGGCGAAGGCCTCGGGCTGCTCCTCGATGAAGGAGATCGCGGCGTCCAGCCCCCGCGTCAGCTGACCGCCGGGATCGTCGCCGGCCGGAAGGACGACCGCGCCGCGGATGGTGGCGAGCAGCTCGTCCGCCGAGCAGCGGACGACGGCTGCCTGCAGATCGCGGTGGGTCGGGAAGTAGTAGTACACCAGCGCCTTCGAGACGCCGGCTTGCAGCGCGACCTGTCCGGCTTCGACCGAGCCCAGCCCGGCCCGGCGCCCGAGCTCGACGGCCGCGCGGAGCACGCTCTCGCGGCGGTCGCGGCGCGCCCCGTCCGCCGGCTGCGACATGGCCGCATCGTACGACCGCCCTCGTCGTTGACCCCAGGTCAGGAACTGTCCTACGGTGACAGGAGATGTCCTGACCACTGATCAGGAAGGCGCGGCCTGCGCCGGATCCCGGAGGCGAGCATGACGGCAGTCCCCACCGCACCAGGACGGTCGGCGGATCGGTTCGCACCTGTCGACGCGACGATCGCCCGGCTCAACCATCTGTCCGCCGGCCGGGGCCATGAGGCGTACCGCGACATCCCCTGGGACGAGCCTGGAAACGAACTCGGGCCGGACGACCCGCGCCTGGTCCTGCCCTCCTCGGAGCCCCTGACGCGCACCGCCTGGTACGCCGGGCTGTCCGACGCGGACAAGGCACGGGTGGGCGCCTGGAAGCTGGCGTGCTCGCTGCGGGTCGGCGCCGACTTCGAGAACCTCCTCCAGCAGGCGCTGCTGTCGCGGGCACTCACCCTGCCGCTCGGCGTGCCGGAGTTCCGCTACCTCCACCACGAGGTCAGCGAGGAGTCCGAGCACACGATGATGTTCCACGAGATCGCCCACCGGCTCGGCGTTCCCGCTCCGGGCATGCCGTGGTGGCTGCGCAAGCTCGTCGAGATGACCATTCCGGCTGTGGCCCGCCACGACCCGCCGGGCTTCTTCCTCACGGTGCTCGCCGGCGAGGACCCGGTGGACAGGATGCAGCGCCGTTGGCTTGCCGAGGGCGTGGCCCATCCGATCGTCGAGCAGGTCCTGCGCATCCACGTCACCGAGGAGTCGCGGCACGTGTCGTACGCCCGGATGTCGGTGCAGCGCGACACACCCCGGCTCGGACCCGTACGGCGGCAGGTCCTCGCCATCACCGCTCCGCTGACCTTCGGGTTCGCGGCGCGGCTGATGTTCGTCCCGCCGCCGGCCATGGCCCGCGCGTTCGGCGTGCCCTGGAAGACGCTGCGTACGGCGTACGAGTCACCCGAGGGCCGTGCGTTCCTGGCCGACTCCTGCGCCAAACCGCGCAAGCTCGTGGCGGACGTCGGGCTGATGACCCCCGCCGGGAAGGCGATGTGGCGCTGGCTGGGCATCGGCGGCCCCGAAACCGAGCGTCGCGGCCGCCGCCGGACGTGATATACCCTTTCGCATTCGTGCAAAAGGGAGGGTGAGCGGACGTGGAAGCCGAGCTCGACGTACGCACGGTGCCCAAGGCCGAGCGCCATCCGCTGATCTTCGCCCGGTTCGCCGACCTGGCTCCCGGTGAGTCGTTCGTCCTCGTCAACACGCACGAACCGGTGCACCTGCGCGAGGAGTTCGAGCGGGACCAGCCCGGCACGTACGACTGGGAGTCGCACCGGGCGGCCCCGCGCGAGTGGCGGATCCGCATCACCCGCCGTACCGCGCCGCTGCCGCAGATCCTCTGCGACACGGGCACTCTCGTGAGCCGCTCGGAGCCGGACGATCCCGCGGGCGCCGTGTGGCGGCTGGAGATGAGCCATCGTCAGCTCGACGCGAACGTCGTGTGCCTCCGGCCGGACGAGCGGATCTCCGCCCATGCGGAGCCGCGCCTCGACGTGCTCTTGCACGTCCTGGGTGGGGCGGGGACCTTGACGACCGAGGTGGGCAGCCATGACGTCCATGCCGGGTCGCTGGTGTGGTTGCCACACGGCTCGCGACGCGAGGTGGCCGCCGGGCCCGCGGGCCTGACGTACCTCACCGTCCACACCCGTCGTCCGGGGCTGAGCATCCAGCCGGCTCCGCCGTCGATCGCTGCCGGCTGACCGGGTCGCGGCGAGCGGCAGCCCGTCACTCAGCCGTCCTCCATTGCCGTTCCGCAGGCGGGGCAGACATCGGCGCCGCGGTCGGGCAGGATGCGTCCGCAGCCCGGGCACACGAGGTGAGCCCAGCAGGCTGGGTCGCCGCCGACGTCCTCGCGACTGTCGTTCGCGTCTGCGACGTCCTCCGCCATAGAACGATGCTACCTTGTTTCTATTCGACGAGACTTCAGGCCGACAGCATCGACCGGGGAGGGACCATGGACAGCGAGTCGTCGTGGGTCGACCCGGTTGCGGCCGGGCCACTCGGGCGTCGGCGCCAGGACGTGCTCGAGTGCCTGCGCGATGCGGGCGACGCCGTCAGCGTGGCCGACGTCGCGGCGCACACCCACATGCACGTGAACACCGCGCGGTTCCACCTCGACGGTCTCGTCGCGGATGGCCTGGCCGAGCGCAGGTCCGAGGACCGGGACGTCCCGGGCCGGCCGCGCATCCTGTACAGCTCGACCGGACCAGCCGTCGGCCCGCGCAGCTTCCGGCTGCTCGCGGAGATGCTGACCGGCCTGGTCAGCGGCCTGGACGACCCGCGGCCCGCCGCGGTCGAGGCGGGGCGGTCCTGGGGTCGCCACCTGGTCGAGCGCCCGGCCCCGTCCGAGCGGATCGACGGAGACGAGGCCACGGCCCGGCTCCTGCGGGTGCTCGCGGACGTGGGGTTCCGGCCCGAGTCCGGCGCCGAAGAGGACGGCGACCGGGACGTCCTCCTGCACCACTGCCCATTCCGCGAGGTCGCCGAGCGGCACACCGACGTAGTGTGCGGCCTGCACCTTGGTCTCATGCAGGGTGCGCTGGCGGAGCTGCGCGCCCCCGTGGAGTCACCGTCGCTCGACCCGTTCGTTACGCCCCAGTTGTGTGTTGCGCACCTGCGCACCGTCTCCGTACCGTCCTGAGAGGAAGACACCCATGACCTACGTCATCGCGGAGCCTTGTGTCGACGTGGTCGACCGGGCCTGTGTCGACGAGTGCCCCGTCGATTGCATCTACGAGGGTGCGCGGGCGCTGTACATCCACCCGGACGAGTGCGTGGACTGTGGCGCGTGCGAGCCGGTCTGCCCGGTCGAGGCGATCTTCTACGAGGACGACGTGCCGGCCCAGTGGCAGGAGTACACCGCCGACAACGCGGCGTTCTTCGCCGAGGTGCTGCCCGGCCGCGATGCGCCGCTCGACTCACCCGGCGGCGCCAGCAAGATGGGCCCGGTCGGCGTGGACACTCCGTTGGTGGCGAGCCACCCGCCGCGCGAGGCGGAGTGATCGAAGGGCGCGGCCGGCGGTGCTCCCGTACCTCGTCTGAGTGGAGTTGGCGATGCAGAAGATGTCCCTGACAGCGATCGCTCGTCAGCACCTGGAGCAGGCCCGGCAGCAGAGTTCGGGCCGCAGCGCCGGGAGCGTCTACGGCGGCCACGAGCACCGGCTGCGCCAGACCGTGATCGCGCTGACGGCGGGTACGACCCTGTCCGAGCACGACAACCCGGGTGAGGCCACCTTGCAGGTGCTCTCCGGACGGGTACGCCTCAGCGCGGGCCAGACGGTGTGGGAGGGCCGGACGGGCGACCTGCTCGTGATCCCGGCGGAGCGGCACAGCCTCGACGCCGTGGAGGACGCCGCGGTCCTGCTGACCGTGGCCCACGACCTGGGGCACTGACCGGGGCCGCGGCCCGCCCCCTCGGCGTGGGGTGGCATGGGCGCGGGGCTGCTGGGGGATAGTGCCGGGGCTCGAGTCCACCGGTGCCGGTTGCCAGGCCGCGCCTGTCCGTACGCAGGGAGCGACGTGGCGACATCTCAGCGACTGACCGCGCAGGACATCTACCAAGAGGTGGTGTCCAGCGGGCGCGCGGAGCTCAGCAGGTCGACCGGCGCGCTCGCGTTCTCTGGGCTGACCGCGGGCCTCGTCATGGGCCTGACGGGTCTCGGGGTGGCGGGGACGCGCGCCGCGCTCAGCGGTCCGAGCGCGGAGTTCGTGTCGCTGCTGTTCTACCCGCTCGGCTTCATCGCGGTGATCATCGGGCGGGCGCAGCTGTTCACCGAGAACACGTTGTTCCCGGTCGTTCTCGTGCTGGAGACTCGAGGCCACCTGCTGGGGACGCTACGGCTGTGGGCGGTCGTGCTGGTCACCAACGTGCTCGGCGCACTGATCTTTGCCGAGCTGGTCGTCAAGACGGGCGCCCTGAAGGAACCGGTCGTGTCCGCGCTCACGAACATGGGCGCGGAGGCCACGGCACCGTCGATCACCCACGTGTTCGCCAGTGCGGTGATCGGGGGCTGGCTGGTCGCGCTGGCCGCCTGGCTCGTCAGCAGCGCCCAGTTGACGATCGCGCAGATCGCCGCAATCTGGCTGATGACGTTCCCGGTCGGCCTGCTTCATCTCGCGCACTGCATCGCGTCCAGCGACTACATCCTCGCGGCGACGGTCGGGGGCAAGGTCTCCGCCGGCGCGTACCTCGCCTGGTTGGGTGCCGCCGTCGCCGGCAACATCGTCGGCGGTGTGATCATCGTGTCGTTGCTCAACTTCGGGCAGGTACGGATCGGGTGGCGGACCACGCGTCTGCGCGAGCGGGAGCTCGAGCAGGAGGCGCGGGTCGAGCAGGCCCGCGAGGAACGCGAGGTGCGAAAGGACGCCAAGAAGAGCCAAGCGGCCAAGAAGACCCAGGCCGCCAAGAAGAGCGCGTCCTAGCGGCCGGCGTCGGCCGTCACAGGTATCGGCGCAGGTACTCCGCCTGGGCTCTCAGCTCACCGGCCCGGATGCCCTGGCCGAGACGGTCGAGCGACTCCGCCGCGTCGACACGCTCCTCGACCTCCGCCGCGACGAGGCCGCGGATGTCCGCCTCGGTGAGCTCTCGTCTCGGGGCTTCCGTGGCGCCCAGGCCGTGCGTCGTGCCGGCGACGTGCTCGCTCGCCGCCGGCGCCTGGCCAGCGGTCACGGGGAGCGCTTGCGCGTTGGCGATGGTGGCGAGTGTGGATCGGAGCGCTGCTACCGCCACCGGGTCCCGGGCCTTCATCGCTGCCGTGAGGTCACGACGCAGGCGAGCCAGCATGCCGCGCGACGCTAGCCGTGACTGGCAGGAACCGCATCGGAGTTGTGGTCGAGCCATGCATGAGGGGGCGGACCGGCCGCGGCGGCCGCGAGGCGGATGATGGGAGGTGACTCCCGAGAGGGCTGGCGATGCCGTGAACGTCAACGGGTTCGATCACCTCGTGCTGCGGACGACGGACGTCGAGCGCCTGCTCGACTTCTACCTGACCGTGCTGGGTCTGGCCCCCGTACGCCTCGAGGACTGGCGCGCCGGCCGCGCCCCGTTCCCGTCGGCGCGGATCAGCCAGACCGCGATCATCGACTTCGTACCCGTCGACGAACAACCGACCGGCAGCGTGCTCGACCACTTCTGTCTCGTCGTCGACCCGGTCGACTGGAATGCCGAGATCGCAGCCGGCCTCGCCGTCACCCACGGCCCGGTCAGCCGCTACGGCGCGCAGGGAGTCGCGACCTCCGTCTACGTCACAGATCCCGACGGGAATGTGGTGGAGCTTCGCCACTACGGCTGACGCAACCCGGGGACGAGCCGCTGACGGCCAGGGCGGCCTCGCGGGCGATGGTCAGGGCCGCCTCGATGTCCGGACCACAGGCGGTGACGTGTCCCAGCTTGCGGCCGGGCGAGGGCGCCTTCCCGTACAGGTGCACGTTCGCCCCCTCCACCGCCAGCGCGGCCGGGAGGTGGCCGGCCGGGTCCGCGGAGTCCGGTCCGCCGAGCACGTTGACCATCGCGGCGGCCGGCACTCGCAGGTCGGTGGCGCCGAGCGGCCAGTCCAGGACGGCACGCAGGTGGTTCTGGAACTGCGAGGTCACGGCCGCCTCGATGGTGGCGTGGCCGGAGTTGTGCGGCCGGAGGGCGATCTCGTTCACCACCAGGTCGCCGGACGTGTCGAGGAACAGCTCCACCGCGATCAGCCCGACCGCGTCGATGTGCTCCGCGATGCCGCGCGCGGTGGACTGCGCGAGGTCCGCCACCTCGGCCGCCACCGGCGCCGGCATCGCCAGCTCGACGCAGATGCCGTCGCGCTGGGTGGTTCGTACGACCGGGTAGGCCACCCATCGGCCCGAAGGTGTACGAGCCCCGACCACGGCCAGTTCCTGGGCGATCGGCACGTGTGCCTCGACGAGCACCTGCCGGCCGGCCCACCGGCCGAGCACCTCGGACAGCTCGGAAGGGTCGCGGACCACCTCCACGCCGCGGCCGTCGTACCCGCCCCGGCTGGTCTTGAGCACGACCGGCCAGCCGTGCTCGGCGGCGAAGCGCTCGCCGACGCCCGGCTCGTCGTCCGGCAGCTGCGCGAACGGAGGGACGCGGTATCCGGCGGCCGAGAACGCCTGCCGAGCGAGCAGCTTGTCCTGCGCGTGCTCGAGTGCCGCGGCGGCGGGGTACACGCGATGGCCGGCGGCCGCCAGCTCGCGGACGAGGTCGGTGGGGACGTGCTCGTGGTCGAAGGTGAGCACGTCGGAGCGTTCGGCCAGCTCGAACAGCGCCGCCCGCGAGTCGGGGGGCCCGTACACGGCCGGTGCGCCGGCACGGACGGCCGGGTCCTGCGGCGAGGCCGCGAGGACGATCAGCTCGACGCCGAGGTCGATCGCCGCCTGGTGGGTCATCTGCGCCAGCTGACCGGCGCCGACCATGCCCACCACCGCGGACCGACCCGCGACCCGCGCCATCCCAACGCCCCTTCGCTACCGTGACGCGCATGCCCACCCGCACGCCCGCCTCGCGCGTACCGGTCCCGCCGCCGGTCGAGATCGTGATGGGCAGCGCCTCGGACCATCCTGTCATGGCCCTGGCGGCCGAACCGCTCCGCGAGCTCGGCATCGCCAGCGAGACCCGCGTGGTCTCCGCGCATCGCACCCCGCACGACATGATCGCCTACGGGCAGCAGGCGGCCGGCCGCGGCGTCCGAGTGATCATTGCCGGGGCCGGCGGCGCCGCCCACCTGCCCGGCATGCTGGCCGCGGTGACCACACTTCCGGTGATCGGCGTCCCGGTGCCCTCCCGGCATCTCGCCGGCGTCGACTCGCTCTATTCCATCGTCCAGATGCCCGACGGCGTCCCGGTCGCGACAGTCGGCATCGGCGCCGCACGTAACGCCGGGCTGCTCGCCGCCCGACTTTTGGCACTGCACGATCCCGAGCTCACGGCACGCCTGCAGGAGTACGCGGACGCGCTCGCAGCCAAGGCCCGGGGCCAGGACAGCGAGATCAGGTCTGCGGCGAGCCCGTAGCCGCAGACGGGTTCTGGTGGTCTCGTGCTGCGGGCGTGCTGACGAAGATCGCCGAAGATGTGCCGGTCCACCAAAGGCTGCTTCCCGACGTTGCGTTCGGGTCGAGTGGTGACGAGACACGGATTGGCAAACGGCCCGCCTCGGTGCGGTGACGCGCTACGCGGACCCAGGGTCGGGGTCGCGGTTGACGGTCTCGGGTGAGAAGGCGGGAACGCAGACCGACACGTAGCGAGCCCCTTCCTGCCCGGGTGTGGAGTAGCGCACCCATTCGCCGGCGGTGGCGTGGACGGCCTGGCCGGCCATGACGCGCAGCGATCCGTCCTCGGTCTGCACCAGCAGTTCGCCGGCGGTGACCACGGTGTACTCATCGAACTCGGGGCGCTGGCCGGGTTCGGACCATCCGGGTGCGCTGTCCATCAGGGCCACGGACACCTGCGCGGTTCCGCTTGCCAGCCGGCCGACGAACTCGGAGATCGTCTTGGGCGGCGTGCCGGCGGCCTGCAGCACGGTCGGCGTGTCGATCAGTTCGGTCATGGACGGCAGTCTGCCTACCGTGGCACCAGCAATCGCCCCCCGGGGTCGACCGGTCGGTGATCCCGGACCGGGCACAGGTCCGTCACCGGCTAGCGTTCGCGCTACGGGACAGCGGAAACGGGGATGATCACGGCTGTCACGAGCCGTACGACCTGATCGTCTAGCGCGGCAGCGCGCTCGCGACTGGTCGTGAGGAGGTGGCCGCCGCCCACGAGGGAGAGCGTCAGCGAATCGATGTCGGCGTCGGCCGTGATGCGTCCGAGGTCGCGCTCGGCTGCGAGGTAGGCGGAGACGGCCGCCGTAGCGTGGCTCAGCACGGCGATTCCGCCTCCTGGAGTGGCCTGTCGAAGCCGAGTCCGAAGTTCGCCGCGGAAAGTAATGAGAGGCACGATTGCGGCGGGTACGGGTCCGAAGAGTTCGGTCAACGCAACGGTCAGATTCTCGACCATCGTTGCCGAGCCGACGGACTCGTGCAGCCGCGTCGTGGACGCCGTGAGCCGCGTTGCTCGGTCGAGCACGAGATCGGTGAGGAACGCGTCGAAGTCAGCGAAGTGACGGTGCAGCACGCCTTTGGCGCAGCCGGCCTCGTCGGTGACGGCGCGGCTGGTGAGCGCGCCCGCGCCACCGCGCACCAAGACGCGTTCGGCCGCGTCGAATAGCTGCTGTCGTGCGTCGCGTAACCGCACCCCGGTCGGCACCCGATAACCCTCCAAGGCCGTTGATCGCGTCGTGAGCCTGCTAGTGGGCGAGCGCCCATTAGAGTGGGCGCATGCCCACCGTACCCTCGGATCAGCCACCACCGGATGCGCCGGCACTGCACACCGTCCGCCAGATGGCCGAGTCTTTCGGGGCCGACGTGCAGCGGTACGACCGAGCGCGACCGCGATATCCCGCCACGCTCGTCGAGCGCATCGTCGAAGGCAGCCCCGGCACTGAAGTACTTGACGTCGGCTGCGGGACCGGTATCGCTGCGCGCCAGTTTCAAGCTGCCGGCTGCACGGTGCTGGGAGTTGAGCCGGACGCCCGGATGGCCGAGTTCGCCCGAGTGGCTGGTGTGCCGGTAGAAGTGGCGACATTCGAGGCGTGGCAACCGCACGGCCGCACCTTCGACGCCGTGATCGCGGCACAGTCCTGGCACTGGATCGACCCTCTTGCGGGGGCCGACAAAGCGGCGGTGGTGCTGCGCCCGGAGGGTCGCCTGGCCATCTTCAGCCACGTCTTCGAGCCGCCCATCGAGATCGCCGAGCCGTTCGCTGCAGCTCTGCGCCTTGCGACACCGGACTCGCCTTTGGCCAGACAGCCCGCCCGCCGGCCGCTGCGGACTTACCAGACGATTTACGCGAAGGTCGTCGACACGATCCGAGACACCGGGCACTTCCGCGAACCCGAACGATGGCAGTTCGACTGGCAACAGACCTATGCCCGCGACCAATGGCTCGACCTGTTGCCCACCACCGGCGGCCTGACCCAACTCACCCATGATCAAATGGATCGGATCCTCGACGCCGTCGGCAACGCCATCGACGCACTCGGCGGTCACTTCACCATGGACTACACCACGCTCGCGGCTACCGCGGTGCGAAAGGACTGAAGCACGCGACGAGCCACGGTTGGCTTGACCTTGGCGTGGCGTCGAAGTCTTCACCGTCGTCATGGGCGCGGGCAGGGCTTCCGCTGGGATATCAACGATCGGCGCGCCAGAACGGCACACTGTCCCCCCGCCGCAGTGGCAGCGTCCCCTCGGAGCGTGATCGTGATCGATCCGAAAGGCTGGCTTACCGGGTGGGGCCTACGTTGCGCAGGTCCGGGAATGGCAGTGATGGTTGTGACGCCTCGCGCAACGCTCTGACCTGCGGCGGGACGTGGAGCGGGTGACGAGAATCGAACTCGCCGACCGCTCGGCCCGGTCCCTACGGGCACGCGACGGGCACGCATGCCTTCCTCATCTGCGAGGCACCCGGGCATCGACACCGCTCGGCTGAGGAACCGGTCGCGAATCGATAACCGAGCGTGATGAGGAGCTGTAGACGTACACTCAGGGAGTCTGATGTACTATTCGTACATGACAGTGGATTCCTCGTTCGCGGTTTCCGAAGCGCGACAGCAACTAGCCGCGATCATCGACCGCGCTCGCACCGAACACGCGCCGATGTACCTCGCCCGCCGGGGCCGGCGCGTCGCCGCGGTGATCGATGCCGACGACCTCGACAAGCTCCTCGAGCTGGCCGAGGACATGGCCGACATCCGGGCCGCAGAAGCAGCCCGGGAGGAGATGCGCACGACGGGCCAGACACCCGTCCCCTGGGAGCAGGTCAAGGCCGACCTCGGCCTGACGTGACCTACCGCATCACCCTGGCCCCGGCAGCCGCACGCCAACTGCGCAAACTCGACTCGCAGGCGCGGCGTCGCATCCAGGCCGCGCTCGACCTGCTCAGCGCCGACCCGCGCCCGCCGGCCGCGACCCAGCTCGTCGGCGGATCGGGCGAGTGGCGCGTGCGCACCGGTGACTACCGCATCGTCTATGAGATCGAACACGAACAGGTCCTCGTCCTGGTTCTCCGCGTCGGTCATCGACGCGAGATCTACAAGTCCCGCTAGTCGATCCAATGGGGCGAGCTGGCCTGCTGGACCGCCCGTCATCGCCGTGCAGCGGGGCTGGAGGCGGTGGCCGATCCTGGTTTACTGGCGCGCCTTCTGGCGGCTCGGGCCTCGGCGAGTGTCGTCTCGACTAGCGAGCGGGCGGTCCACGCAATCACGTCGAGCGCTTGCTTGCGGGTCAGTTCGGCGGCGTCGGCGGTCCAAACCACCATGTCCGATCCGAAGAGCGGGATGAGCGCTGCGGCCAGCCGGTGGCGCTGCTCGGTGGTGACGTAGTCGGGGAGGTAGCGCAGTAGCGAGTCTTCGATCCACTGACTGCGGCGCAGTTTGCCCTGCCGGAAGGCCCCCTTGGCCTGGCTGTCGGGAGCGAGTGACGTCGCCAGGACTGCCCGCAGCTCCTGGACGTGGTCGAAGGCCCATTCACCGCGATGTCGCACCAGGTGCTCCGCTCTCGCGGCGGGACTCAGCCTGGCTGGCGTCTGGACCGGGTCGTTCGTGGCGCCGTCGGATGTTGCGGCGTCGGTGAGAATCGGCATCGCGGCCCAGAGGGTGACCGCGTCGTTGTTCACGAAGTAGCGGTAGGCGGTCGCGCGCGACACTCCGGCCCGTTCTGCGACGGCCGCCACGGTCATCGCTCCTCCGTCTACGAGTTGTGCGCGGGCCGCCGAGGTCAGCAGGGCCGCCGTGCGGTCTCGGGCGGAGGGCCGCCGAGGCGGGGGCTTGACAGCTTTGCTCACAGTTGAGAATGATACGCACATCTCGATATGAGACGTCCGTCTCATAACTTGGTGGAGGCGCTATGACAATCAACAGCCCCCGCTTTCTGCGGCCCGACTCCGGTGAGCGACTCGCGGCCGGGCCGGTGACGCACAGAGTCCTTGAGGACGGCACCCACACCGAGGAACGCCTCGGTGTCCTCGAAGGCCTTCTCCCCCCGGGCTGGGCGGGGCCGCCAGCCCACGTACACCGCGAGCACGAGGAGACGTTTTACGTGCTCGGCGGCGCCGTCCGGTTCTTCTCCGGCAGCACCGAGACAGTGCTGAGCGCCGGGGGCTACTTCGTCGCCCCGATCGGCGTGCCGCATGGTTTTGGGAACGCCTCGGACCTTGAACCCGCCCGTTATCTGTTGACCGTGTCGCCACAGCGCTACGTCGGGTACTTCCGTGAGCTCGAGTCGCTCGAGCCCGGGCCAGACGGCTTGCTCGACCCTCAAGACATCCTGGCGCTCATGGCCCGCTACGCCACCGACCCAGTACGGCCGAACTGACAAACCAGGGCGAGCCCTCGGCCGAGTGCGAGACCACGTGTGTCGGGCGGACACGCCCTAGCCCGTACCGCCAACGCGGCGTGGACCGGCGGTCGGCGAACCCACCGGGTGGGTCTGCCAATCCGTAACCGGCCAGCGAGCGGCTTCCGGGCTTGGCATCGATCCGATAGCAGCCGGCTGGACGCCCCTCACGGCTCACTTGCCCACAACATCGGGCACTGCAGCTGTGGGCGTAGTTGTTCGTTAAGGCGCGTCCACCCGGGCTGCTGATCAGGCCGCCACATGGGCGTCGATCTGCCGGAGGATTCCGCTCGTATCGGACCAGGCCTGCTCGCGGCTGATCAGCCCTTCTCGCAGGTCGAAGACGTGCAGCATGCGGAAGCTCACGGGGCTCCCGTGCCCGTCGACGCCGAGGAAGCTGCCCTCCACATGCCCCGTCGCCAGTGACTCGTCGACGACGTGATCCGCCGCTGACAAGCGCAGGATCGCAGTTGCGTCCAAGGACGTGGTGTGCGATGGGTCCGCTGGCAGGCGTGGCGTCGTGATGTGAGACGGCCACCGCGTGCTCCTCAACGAGTTCCTGCGAAGGACTCGAGACGAGGAGTGCACGCGATGGGCGCAACACCGAGTATCGACATGTCTGGCGGGCTTTCCGAGTAGCCGAGTGAGGCGAGCGCTGATCTGCTGCGACCGGAGCGGGTGACGAGAATCGAACTCGCACTGTCAGCTTGGGAAGCTGATGTTCTGCCATTGAACTACACCCGCGAGCGGCGCTGACTCTACCGAAGATCGCGCGGGTGCCGCCGGTCGCTACCCTCGCCCCCATGCTGCTCTCCGACCGGGACATCCGTGCCGAGATCGCCGCCGGACGGGTCCGGCTCGAGCCGCACGACCCGGCCCTGTTGCAGCCCTCCAGCGTCGACCTGCGGTTGGACCGCTACTTCCGGACGTTCGCCAACAGCCGCTACACGCACATCGACCCGTCGCTCCAGCAGGACGAGCTCACCGTGCCGGTCGACGTCGAGCCCGACGAGCCGTTCGTCCTGCACCCCGGCGAGTTCGTCCTCGGCTCGACGTACGAGGTCATCACCCTTCCCGACGACATCGCAGGGCGCCTCGAGGGCAAGTCGAGCCTTGGCCGGCTGGGTCTGCTGACGCACTCGACGGCTGGGTTCATCGACCCCGGCTTCTCCGGACACGTGACGCTCGAGCTGTCGAACGTCGCGAACCTGCCGATCATGCTCTGGCCGGGCATGAAGGTCGGGCAGCTGTGCCTGTTCCGGCTCTCCTCGCCGGCGGAGCACCCGTACGGGTCGGCGATCTACGGGTCGCGGTACCAGGGCCAGCGCGGCCCGACACCCAGCCGCTCGTTCCTGAGCTTCCGTCGCGGGCTGGACTAGTCGCTCGATCAGCGGATCGTCAGCGGCGTGGACGCGACGAGAGTCTGCGAGCCGTCCGGGTTCAGGCGCAGCAGCGTGACGAGGTGGGGGCCCGGCTTGATCTGGAGGTTGAGCACCGGGGTCCCGGCCGCACGGCAGCCGGGCAGCGTCGAGGGCTGGATCAGCAGCTGCGTCTGCTCCGTCGACGCACCGTTCTCCGGTACGCCGACCGGCTTGCCGTCCGGCCCCACGCGGACCGCAGCCACGTCGAGGTAGACCGCGTACGTGTCCGTGGCCGGGCCGACGACCACCACGCCGACGCTGTCCCCGCGATCGACGGTCGTGTGGGAGACCGCGACCGCAGGCGTCGTGCACGACGTCTTCAGCGCGCCGCTTCCGCCCGAGCCGCTGAGCACCGCGCGGCCGACGGCGGCGAGGCCCAGCAGGATCAGCACGCCGTACAGGAACCGCCGGTTCGGCCGGTAGAGGCCCTTGCGCCCCGGGTCTTCGGGCGGCGGGAACTGGAAGCGCCCGGTCGGCCGGGTGATCGGGTCGTCGACGCCTCCCGGTCGGGGCGCGCGGGGACGGCCGGGCACGGGCTATCCGTCCCGGGGCTCGGTGCCGTCCGCCGAGGGCTGCGCGCCGGCGTCGGGGGGCTCGGGCGTGGTCTCCGCCAGCTGCGGCTCGTCGGCACCGGCGGTCTCCGAGGGGGTGGCACCGACCGGAGCACTGCCGGCGTCCTCGCCCGCGAGGTCCGCGTCACCGGCACCGACGAGCGCCGGCCGCTTGGCCGGGACCAGCGAGCGGGCCAGGATCTGCGTGACGTCCAGGACCTCGATGTCGTCGCGCGCCGACCCGTCCTGCTTCTTCGCCGTGACGGCGTCCGACAGCATGACGAGGCAGAACGGGCACGCGGTCGAGACCATGTCGGGGTCGAGCGAGAGAGCCTCGTCGACCCGCTCCACGTTCACCCGCTTGCCGATCTTCTCCTCCATCCACATGCGCGCACCGCCGGCGCCGCAGCAGAAACCCCGCTCCTTGCACCGGTGCATCTCCTGCTGACGCAGGCCCATCACCGACGACAACACCTCGCGGGGCGGTGAGTAGACCTTGTTGTGCCGACCCAGGTAGCACGGGTCGTGGTACGTGACCAGCCCCTCCACCGGCGTCACCGGCGTGAGCTTCCCGGTGTCCACCAGATGGCCGAGCAGCTGGGTGTGGTGCACCACCTCGTACTCGCCGCCGTGCTGCGGGTACTCGCGGTTCAGCGTGTTGAAGCAGTGCGGGCAGGTCGCCACGATCTTCTTGGCGCCGATGGAGTTGAGCGTCTCGACGTTCTGGACGGCCTGGCCGTAGAAGACGTACTCGGCGCCGAGCCTCCGGGCCGGGTCGCCGGTGCACGACTCGCCGTCGCCGAGGACCGCGAACTCGACGCCGGCGATGTTCAGCAGCTCCGCGAACGCCTTGGTGACCTTCTTCGACCGGTCCTCGATCGCCCCCGCGCACCCGACCCAGAAGAGGTACTCGACCTCGTCGGGGATCTGCTCGCCCGGCTTGACGACGCGGACGTCGAAGTCGACCTCCTCGATCCACTCGTTGCGCGTCCGGGCGGACACCCCCCACGGGTTGCCGTTGTTCTCGATGTTGCGCAGCATCACGCCGGCCTCGCTCGGGAACGCCGACTCGATGAGGACCTGGTAGCGGCGCATGTCCACGATGTGGTCGATGTGCTCGATGTCCACCGGGCACTGCTCGACGCAGGCACCGCACGTGGTGCACGACCACAGCACGTCGGGGTCGATCACGCCGCCCTGGTCCACCGGCGCGACGAGCGGGCGCGCGGCCTCGGCCTTCAGCTCCTCGGACACCCCGTCGCGCTTGTCCTCGGGGGTGAGCAAGTACGGAGCCTTCGCGAACGCGTGGTCGCGCAGGTCGGTGATGAGCAGCTTCGGCGACAGCGGCTTGCCCGTGTTCCAGGCGGGGCACTGGGACTGGCAACGCCCGCACTCGGTGCAGGTGGCGAAGTCCAGGAACCCCTTCCAGGTGAAGTCCTCGATCTTGCCGCGCCCGAAGACGTCGTCCTCGCCGGGATCCTCGAAGTTGATCGGCTTGCCGCCGCTCGTCATCGGCAGCAGCGGACCGAGGCCGTTCGGCGTCCGCGAGAACGTCACGTTGAGCGGAGCCAGGAAGATGTGCAGGTGCTTGGAGTAGACGACGAGCACGAGGAACGCCAGCACGACCGCCAGCTGCAGCAGGATGAACGTCGTCTCGACGCCCTGGTTGAAGGCGCCTGAGCCGAGCATCTTCGCGACTCCGTACGAGAAGAACGACGCCTTCGTCGTGGGATCGGAGTACGGGAAGTGCCCGGTGTTGATCTGCGCGCCCCGGTAGATGACCAGCGTCGCGATGACCAGGACGATCATCACCAGGACCATCCATGCGGCCAGGTTGTGGCTGTGGAAGAACCGGCTGCGCCGGCCCAGCCGCTGCGGGTCGCGGCTGATGCGGATGATCCCGAAGATCACGACTCCGAGCAGCACCAGGGCAGCGAACGCGTCCTCGAGGGCGCCGAGCCAGGACTCGTGCCCGAAGCCGGCCCAGTCCTGCTGGAACAGCGCGGCGTACGTCTCGATGATCGTGAGGATCAGGATGACGAAGCCCCAGAACGTGATGAAGTGGGCGAAGCCGGGGATCGTCCACTTCAGCAGCTTGCGCTGACCGAAGACCTGCGGAATCTGCTTGAGCAGGCCCCGCGGGGCGGCAGCGATCCGATCGGGGGCGGGCTGCCCGGCCAAGGCGGTGCGCAGCAGGAACAGCAGTCGGTAGCCGGCGATGGCGAACGCCACCCCCGTGATCGCGAATCCGATTCCGAGACGCACGACGGTCCTCCCGCTCGGGCCCGCACCCTTCGGCGGTGCGGGGAAGCGGCGCCACGATATCGGCCCCGCCGGGGGTCGGCGCGGTCCCGGGGGGCAACCCGCGGGCGCTGGGCGGGCTCGGCCGCGTCGTCAACCTGAGTCGCATGAAGAAATCTTCTTGAGTCGGGAACACTCAAGCCGACTGGACGTTGGACCTGTCGACACCCACACTCGGGGTGCCGGGCCAGCGGTCCGGACCACCCCACACCTGCATCCGAAGGGCATTCACGGACATGGCACGAGCGGTCGGTATCGACCTCGGAACCACCAACAGCGTCGTCAGCGTGCTCGAGGGCGGTGAGCCGACGGTCATCGCCAACGCCGAGGGCAGCCGGACGACGCCCTCGGTCGTCGCGTTCGCCAAGAACGGCGAGGTCCTGGTCGGCGAGGTCGCCAAACGGCAGGCCGTCACGAACGTCGAGCGGACCATTCGCTCGGTGAAGCGGCACATGGGCGACAACGCCTGGCACTTCCCGGAGACCGGCGAGATCGACGGCAAGACCTTCTCCGCGCAGCAGATCAGCGCGTTCGTCCTCAGCAAGCTCAAGCGAGACGCGGAGGCGTACCTCGGCGACACCGTCACCGACGCGGTGATCACGGTGCCGGCGTACTTCGACGATGCGCAGCGGCAGGCCACCACCGAGGCCGGTCAGGTCGCGGGCCTGAACGTCCTGCGCATCGTCAACGAGCCCACCGCGGCCGCCCTGGCGTACGGCCTGGACAAGGGAGCCAAGGAGCAGACGATCCTGGTCTTCGACCTCGGCGGCGGCACCTTCGACGTGTCGCTGCTGGAGATCGGGGACGGCGTCGTCGAGGTCAAGTCGACCTCCGGTGACACGCACCTCGGGGGCGACGACTGGGACCAGCGCCTCGTCGACCACCTGGTCAAGACCTTCAGCGGCCAGCAGGGCGTCGACCTGTCCAAGGACAAGATGGCCCTGCAGCGGCTGCGCGAGGCCGCAGAGAAGGCGAAGATCGAGCTGTCCGGGTCGACCGAGACCACGGTGAACCTCCCCTACATCACCGCGAGCGACTCCGGTCCCCTGCACCTGGACGTCAAGATCACCCGGGCCGAGTTCCAGCGCATGACGCAGGACCTGCTCGACCGTACGAAGGCCCCGTTCCACGCGGCGATCAAGGACGCGGGCATCTCGCTCGCCGACATCGACCACGTGGTGCTCGTCGGCGGCTCCACCCGCATGCCCGCCGTGGCCGAGCTCGTCCGCGAGCTCACCGGCGGCAAGGAGCCCAACAAGGGTGTGAACCCCGACGAGGTCGTGGCGGTCGGCGCGGCTCTGCAGGCCGGTGTGCTCAAGGGCGAGGTGAAGGACGTCCTGCTGCTCGACGTCACCCCGCTGACGCTGGGCATCGAGACCAAGGGCGGCGTGATGGAGCCGATGATCGAGCGGAACACGACCATCCCCACCAAGCGCAGCAAGGTCTTCACGACCGCGGAGGCGAACCAGCCGTCGGTCCAGATCCAGGTCTACCAGGGCGAGCGGCCGATGGCCGGGGACAACAAGCGCCTGGGCATGTTCGAGCTGACGGGTCTGCCGCCGGCACCGCAGGGCGTCCCGCAGATCGAGGTCACCTTCGACATCGACGCCAACGGCATCGTGCACGTCGGAGCCAAGGACCTCGGCACCGGCAAGGAGCAGTCGATGACGATCACCGGCGGCAGTGCGCTGCCGAAGGAGGACATCGACAAGATGGTCCGCGAGGCGGAGGAGTTCGCCGAGCAGGACCGCGTGCGCCGCGAGGAGGCGGACACCCGCAACGCGGGCGAGAGCCTGGTCTTCGCGACCGAGAAGTTCCTCGCGGAGAACGGCGAGAAGGTCCCGGCCGAGGCCAAGACCGACGTCGAGTCGAAGCTCTCCGACCTCAAGGGGGCGCTCGGCGGCAGCGACGTCGCGGCGATCCGCACCGCGGCGGACGAGCTGTCGCGTGCTTCCCAGGCCATGGGTTCGGCCATGTACAGCGGCGCGTCCGGCGCGGCCGCGGCTGGTGGCGCGGACGCCGGCGCGGGCACCACGGCCGACGACGACGTGGTGGACGCCGAGGTGATCGACGAGGAGTCCGAGTGAACCCGGAGGACCACGGACGCGAACACCAGGAGCCGCCGGTCATCCGTGACCGGCGGCGGGTCAACCCCGACGGGTCGGTGCGCGAGCCCGACCCGTCGGCGGTCACCCCTCCGGCCGCGTCGACCGCGGACGCAGCGAGTCCTGGCGACACGACGGTCCAGGACGAGCGCGTCGCGGAGCTGACCGAGACCCTGCAACGGCTCAAGGCCGAGTACGACAACTACCGCAAGCGCACCGAGCGCGACCGGCAGCTGGTCGGCGAGGCCGCGACCGCGCAGGTGCTCAGCCAGCTGCTGCCGGTGCTCGACGACATCGAGCGCGCCCGCGCGCACGGTGACCTGACCGGCGCCTTCGGCGCCGTCGGCGAGGCGCTCGTGACCGTGACGACGAAGCTGGGCCTGGAGAGCTACGGCGCGCCCGGGGACCCGTTCGACCCGCAGGTGCACGACGCGGTGATGCAGGCCCCGCCGACCGCCGACGCCGACGTCCCCGTGGCGGCGGAGGTCTTCCGTACGGGATTCCGGTTCGCGGGCCGCGTGCTGCGTCCCGCGCAGGTGGCGGTCGCCGAGCCAGCGGATACGGCCGTGCCCGAGCACGAGTCGGCCCAGGGTGAAGGTGGTGAGGGGGCGGCCACCGAGTCGTCGCCCGAGGGCTGAGCGCGCGCGACTACGTCGAACGGGACCTGTACGCCGCGCTCGGCGTCGACAAGACCGCGACGCCGGCGGAGATCAAGAAGTCGTACCGCAAGCTGGCGCGGGAGCTGCACCCGGACAAGAACCCGGGCGACGCCCGGGCCGAGGCGCGGTTCAAGGAGGTCTCCGAGGCGTACGACGTCCTGTCCGACCCGGACCAGCGAGCCGAGTACGACGAGGCCAGGACGCTCTTCGGCCAGGGCGGCTTTCGCCGCGGTCCGGGCGGGCCAGC